>NZ_JBQUYR010000006.1:0-389225 GCF_056314265.1 Pseudacidovorax sp. DMC4
GACAAGGGCTACGACGCCAGGGAGTTCGTCAAGGAGTGCCTGGACATGGGGGTGACGCCGCATGTGGCACAGAACACCTCGGGCAGGCGCTCTGCGGTATCCGATGTCATTGCAGGCAGTCCGGGCTATGCGATCTCCCAGCAAAGGCGCAAGCTCATCGAACAGGGCTTCGGCTGGGCCAAGACGGTGGGGCGCATGCGCCAGGTGGCGGTGGGAGGCCTTGAGCGGGTGGACCAGATGTTCGTGTTGACGATGAGCGCCTACAACCTCACGCGCATGCGAACGCTGGGGCAGGTGCGCGCGCAGCGCGCGTAGGTCGGTGAAAACGGGCCGCGCAGTACGTGTGGGCAGCCAAAAGGCGTGATGCAGATACCGTAGAACCTGCTATGCGAAAAGAGACCCTCTGCCGTCTCATTCGACAGAGGGTCGGACGCCGCAAGCGGATGAGTATTTCAGCAGCCTGTTAGATCAACAACAGATCGTCCTGTTCAGCATTGATTCTTGAACTAACCCTTAAGCTTTGGCCCGCCTCTGAGAATACCGTGTGGAGGCGGAATCCCGGGCCTGGAGATCCCATTTCCATATACTCGCCGCGCCCCGCGGACACCTGAAATACATCAGATTGCTGGAAAAAATAATCGCTAGAGGCCAAGGGTGTAGCCTCACCTGTTTGAAAATTCGTAATTACAAATTTCGATGGTTCGAAAGAGATAGATCCCAAAGGTATGCGTACCGACCCTACACCAAAGTTAACTGAATTCGTCGCAAATTTAAGATTTGCGACTAGGAGTAGATAGTGATTAATTAGAGAATTACCATGTTCATCTCGCACATAACTCGGCTGATAGACAATGACGCAATCTGCTTTGCTATCGGGCTCATTGACGATCAGTTCCGCCTGAGCTTTTACCTCTTCAGAGTTTGCATTGACATGCATCCTGATAAACAGCACTCGAATGGCATTGCTATCAGCCGCCGTGTGTTTATAGATGTTTTGAGCAGCCGATTTAATTCTTGCCCCATAGCGCGCGGTCTCAGTTGAGGGCGACGGGCAATGAATCAGCACGGAGTCCGAAACGTAGTCGGTAGATATTTTGGCACTTGTTTGCAAAGGATGCATAGTTACCACTATGCCTTCCACCGGCGTCAGTGTCGGCGAAAGATGAATGTCCGCTCTCTGAAAAGAGCTAATGATCGCTTCGAAATGCTCATTTCCTAGGGGAATTTGAGACTGCACTCTCAGCCCCAAATTATTTCCCGTAAGGCGTAGCCTTTCCCTCCATTTGCTTCGGAGCCTGCGCGAGCGAGTCTGAAATTCCTTGTAGGCATCTGAGATGTCAATGTTTTTTACCGAAATGTATTGGCGTTTTCCCTGATTACCGACTAACGAGAAATCGTAACCCGCATTGCTTTTCTTCGCCGGCTCAATCTTCCAACTCTCGGACCCGAAGTATCCAATATAGATTATTTCCGTGCATAGACCCCGAGCCTTTACATCACTCTTCTTGATCTCTCTAATTATACTTTTAACCCAATCTTTATTTAATATGAGCACCTTTTGCAGGCATCTACCAAAGATAAAAAGTTCAACGGTAGAAAGGCGATCAACTCGACCCCAAAGTACAGCCAGTGGCTTCTTCGGATCTTGCGCGGTTAGGTAACCCTCACCAAAGCTGTCCAGAATGCACTGGAACGCAGCAAGCGCCTCTGGTTCACCACCTAGGTTCTGAAAATCTCTCTTGAGAGACATAGCAACTCCGTGCGCAGCAAGTCGTTATAAAATCCAAAAGGGTCCCGCATTTAACCAATGCGCCTCTTCCCGTCACGTCGAAAGTGGAATGAGCTTCCAGACTCAAGCCAATCATAAGGTCCAAGTGATCTAGCAGCGTGCGCCACGGCAGTCGAACATGGGGCACTGCGGCTCCTTCGCCCTGGGTGGTCGTGCCTGCTCCCGAGGGGAGACATCTCGCTGCTCGACCCGGCCCTCCATGAGGCGAGGCAATCGGCCGCGCCCACGCCGAGCATCGGATTGGCTGCGGAGTTTCTCGGTTCGCTGCTCATGTCGAAAATCCGCGGGCGCACCCACTGTGTGCATCAGGTAATGCCCAGCTCATTGAGGTGGCATTGCCGCTTGAGGTGCGCCAGTCACCTCCATATTCAAAATTATGGTTTGACTATGTGTGCTTTTCGCCGACACGGTCGCGTTAAGTCCCACCGGCAAAGGTCCCGGCACGATCTTAATACCCCCGGAACTTGTCTTAGCTGCGGTGAAGCCAACGGTTAGTGGCATTACCCGCGCGGTGTTCTTTTCGTCTCTGAATTCGATGCACGGGGTGCGGTGATTGATGCTAAGCACCTGCTGCCTCAATTTCCATATTACTGTAGCGAGGAGATAGGTCTGCTGATCCTTTTCGCTTGGCGGCTGGCGACTTGCGGAATCACCCGCTTCCGAAATCCCGACGTCGAACGTGAATGTCTGCTCGTTGACTACTTGCTTGCTGCCGTTGGGGCCAGTGAACGTTATCGCCGCTATGGCAGGGAGATCCACCCCGCCGGCGAGCATTACATCTGTCTTGGTGTTCAGGACGACTTTGGCTGATTTAATGCGCAAATCATTTTGCGGGTCTAAGGCGGTTTGACATTCTCGCCGCCCTGAGGGCACTCTATCCGGATAGATTGCAGCCCAACTCCCATAAGCCCTCAATTCAGCCTTTAGGGCATTGACGATAGGCGCAAGATCCTGAAGATCCGCCGCGTCGACGTCAGGCTTTGTGGAGAACAGACCGCAGCCTGAAAGGCAAGCAGTAGTTACCGCAGTAAGGACCGCGGCGCAGGCACGGCACGATGGCATAGCGTTTCTCCTCAGGAAGTTGGGAAGACAACAGTAACTAGCCCGTAGGTTCGACCACACCCCCCAGTTAGGCGATGCCCTCCCACCCAATAGCTGTTACAGCGGCACCGGTGCTAAGCCATGGACACCTGATGCTCACTTCGCAATGCTGCGGCGACCGTAGGGCTCGGACCGAGCAAACTTGCCTCACTGCAGCTCCCGTCCATGTGTCCAACTCCTCTGGGGCCCGCTACGCCGTTCGTTCATCAGCCAAGGCGGCCAACTTTGCCGCCAAGCTGGGTGTTTGACAGAGGGCCTCTGTCGGGCTAGATTTCAGCCGTGACCGCCGCGAGGCACACGATCCGTCTCAGCTCTTGAGAGACGGGCAAGCAGGCTCCCAAGGCCAGCTCCAGAGCATTTTTCTTCCTCAACCCGGACGGGATGATCGACATCCCGTCCAGGCCATAGGCCAGGCATGGGCGTGCCGATCTCCTGTCATCACCGGAGATCATCATGAACGCTCAATCCGACAACGCCTCGACCTACTTCAACCTCCACTTCTCGGGCATCGGTTACCTCAACCGCGTGCGCTGGGTGGACACGAACCGTGGTGGCCGCAAGGCTGCCCCGTTTCTCTCGTGCGCGATCAACGCTCTGCATGGCAAAGCAGACGACCCGAACTTCACGTACTTCGACCTGAAGGTGTCCGGCACCGAGGCCGTGGAGATCATCTCCAACCTCCAGGCCGACGTGGATGCACGACGCAAGGTGCTCGTGACGTTCAGGGGCGGGGACATCTATCCCCACCTGTATGAAAGGCAGGCGCGCGACCGGCAAGGCAACCTGCTGAACCACAAAGAGCACGCAGCCCTCATCAAGGGCCGCTTGCTCATCATCTACGCCGTCTCGGTGGATGGCGTGGTGGTGTATCGCCGTCCTCGGACGGACGATGCCGAAGCAGAAGGCAATGCCGCAGCGGGTGTCGAAGCGCACCATGGTGCAGACGGTGACGACGTGGGCATGCCCTCGGAGCCGCTCGAAGCCCAGGCGGACGCACCGGCGCCGGTCGGTGTGCAGCAGCGCAGGCCCGTGCCCACGCAGCAGCCTCGTGCGCCGCAGCAAGGCACACCGCGACAAGCGGCGCGCCAAAGCGTGCGGCAGCAGATGCCAGCATGAGTGCGGTCGACCGCAACCAGCCCCCGAAGCGCGAAAGCCTTCGGGGGCTTTTTTTTCGGGGCGCGACGATGCACCTAGGGCGTCGACGGCGTCTTGGTAGGACTTCTGCTGAGCTCATGTCCAGTCTTGGTATTCCTAGCCCTGGATCGCCGCCCCTGTTCGCCCGGCATGCCACCTAAGGCTCTCTAGAGGCTCCGGCAGGCCAAGAAGCGTTCTCTCTGCGTCTTGCCACTTGGCGGTGACTGGCTGCCGACTTTTGAGGACGTCGTGGTGAGTTTGGGGGCGATGGGCACGACGAGTAACGGACTGGCGAAGCGGCAGTCTCATTCTGCTCGTCGCTGCCTGTATGGGAAACTTGTCGGCTCACCAGTGAGGCCGCAATGAGCATGTCAGCTGATACCGCTGGACCGTTTGACGTCAGAACCGAGGATCTGAAGAACATCGACCCCGGTCAGGCCGTTGATCTGTTCCGCCAACTCCTGGTCATCGAGGCGGCCAAGGTGGGCGCGCCCATCACTGCCGTCAACGTGCCGGCGGACATCACCACCGCTGACGGCGGCGTCGATGCCGACGTTTCTGACCTTGCCGGCCGAGCACTGCCTGCAGGCCTGATCTTCAACGGGCTGAGCTACTACCAGATCAAGACGGGCAAGTTCTCTGCCTCAAGCTCCAGCGAGATCCGCTCGCTGCTGGTGCAGCCCAAACATGCCACCGGCAATGCTGTGCCGACGAAGGAGCAGTTGCAGCCTCGCGTGCGCGCCTGTTTCGACAACGGCGGCACCTTCGTCGTGGTGGTGTTCGGCGCCGAAGTGGTCGGCACCGAGGAAAACCACGGCGTACAGCAGATCAGCGACTTCATGACGGCCGTCGATCCGGCGTACGCCAGCGTCCCGGTAAAGATCTTCAGGGCCAACCAGCTGTGCTCGGCCATTAAGGTCATTGCTCCGGGCATCGCGCTGAGGCTGAACCGCATCGGCGGCCACGACAACACGTTCTTCCACGACCTGGAATTCCTGGGCGAGAGCTGTGAACTGGAAGTCGACGACTACCAGGTGACGAAGGAACTGGACAAGCTGACCCAGCAGATCACACAGGCCGTGAATACCGTCGGCGATTTCCGGCACGTGCGCGTGCTGGGAGACGCCGGTGCGGGCAAGACCCATCTGATCTACCGCGCGCTGATCGCATCCAAGTTCGGCAGCTGCGCCCTGTATTGCCCGGACCCTGAGGATGCGGTAGGCAGCGGGCCGTTGACCGAGCTGATCAGGATGTCGGGCAAGACCACGGTGATCCTGTTTGCCGACGACTGCACCCTCGAAGTCGCAGAGGAGTTGGTGGCGTTTTTCAGGCGCCGGGCCACCAAGATGTTGCTTATCACGGCCGACAAGGTCTCGGAGCCGAGCAACGCTCATGTCAACGTCGAACTCATCGACATGCCGCGGCTGGCTCCGCCCGTTGTCGCCGAGATCTTCAAGTCCTATGGTGTCCCCGCCGAAAACGCGGAATGGTTGGCGGCACTGTGCGAAGGCTCGCCACGGGCGGCGCACAAGCTCGGCCAGTACATGAACGCGCATCCCGAGGAGCAGCCGACCCAGCACTTAGCCCATCTCGAAATGTACTGGGACCGTATCGTGTGCGCCCCAAACAAGGTGGAGTCGGCCGAAGGGCGGGACAAGCTGACGGTGCTGCGCACGCTGGCGCTGTTCCGTCATATCGCCTGGGACAACGCCGAAGGCGAGGACGTTCAGGCCGCCGTGCTGTGGGCGCTGCAGCAACTTGACAGCGGCTTCTCGCCGATGCGTCTGTCCGATGCTGTCGAGGCGATGCGAAGACACCGGATCCTGCAAGGGCAGCGCACTCTTATCATCACGCCGCAGTTGCTGCACGTCTCGATGTGGAAGGGCTGGTTCGACCGCTACGAGAGGATGGTGGACGTCATCAAGCTCCGGGCTGGTCTGAGCGGCCGGGCCCAGGGTCATTTCGATGCCATGCTGAGCTATGCCAGAGAGTCGCGCGCCGCGACGGCGCTGGCGGAGCGCCTGCTGGGCAAGGATGGGCCATTCGCGTTCTTGGCAGGCTTCGCAGCCGCCGGCGGCGCCAGCCTTTTTTTCGCGGTAGCGCAGGCTAATCCCAAGGCAGCCCTGCGCCGTTTCGCCGACGCCTTGGGTCGCGAATCCGTAGAAGCGCGCAAGCTGTTCCAGGGCGAAGGCCGCCGCACTGCGGTGCATCGCCTGGAGCAGTTGGCGGTCCCGCGCGAGACTTTCTTTGAAGCCGCCAACTGCTTGCTGCTGCTGGCCGAGGCCGAGAACGAGCACTGGTCCAACAACTCGACCGGCGTCTTCGTGTCGCTGTTCGGCCTGGGCCACGACAAGCTGGCTGCCTCGGAGGTGGCCCCCCGCGACAAGCTTCGCTACGTGGACGATCTGCTGCACAGCGACACCGAGTTCTTTCGCCAGATCGCGGTCCGGGCTCTGAGCGAGAGCCTGGAGCCCTTCATCAGCCGTACCGCGATCGAGGAGACGATCGGCCTGCGCCGCCTGCCCGATCGATGGATGCCGAAAACGTGGGACGAGTTGTATGACAGCTACGCCGCCCATGTGGACCTGCTCGACAAGGCGCTGGGCTTCCTCCCGCCGCAGGAGGCCCTGGAGGCGGCACGCGGCGTCGTTCGCAACGTACGCAGCCTGATCCTCGGGCCGATGGCGCCTAAGATCATCGAGTTCCTTCGACGCGTCTCTGAAATTCCGGCGCTGCGCGATGAGTGCATCGAGGCGCTGGTGGCCGCCCTCCATTACGAAGGCAAGGCGCTACCCGACAACGTCAGGTCCGCCCTCGAAGCGCTGCACGCCGATCTCGCGGATTCGTCGTTCGCGAACAAGCTGCGCAGGCATGCGGGCATGAAGCTAGTCGAGGATCACTTTGATGTCGACGGAAACTATTCCGACGAGGCCTCCCCGGTACTTGTCAAGTTGGTTGCAGATGCCAACGCCGACCCTCGCCTGCTCACGCCCGAACTCGCCTGGTTGGTTACCGAAGAAGCCAGGAACGGTTTTCAGTTCGGACAACTATTGGGCCAAGTCGATGCCCGCTTGGCTCTTTGGACTGCCATTCACGGCGCTTGGGTCCAGGCAGGCGATCAGCGCTCGGACTTCTTCATCGGCGGCTATCTGTCAGCGCTGTACGAGCGCGACGCCGACGCGTGGGAGCAAATTCTCGCGGGGCTGTTAGACGATCCCGCCGTCCGGTCCTCGGTCATGGGCGTTGTATGGCGATCTGGCATGACCGATTCCATGGCCAACAGGCTCATAGCCATGGCCGAATCTGGACACCTGGATCCGCGGAACTTCAGGCTGTTCGTCTATGGCGGCGTGATCAACCAAATGCCTTTGCCGGTCGTCTGCAAGGCCATCGAGTTGATGATGGCAGACGGCACGGACTCTTTGGGTGCCGACGCCGCGCTGGATGTCATCAACAGCCGCATGCGCGCCCACGCCGACGACCGCGCGGCGCTGGCCCGGTTGCTGGAACGAGTGCTCGACGCCGCAGCATTCGTCGAGGGCACCGTGGGTGCGAAGACTAACAGGCTCCAGTACAACTGGAACGAGGCGGCAATGCGACTGCTGGAGCTCGACGCGGATGCGGCCGCGCGGCTGGCGGCTAGGTGCATCGAGCACTTCGGTAAGGAAGACAGCATCACCTCAGGCTACTTCGGCGAGCCTCTGAAATTCCTCAGTCGAGTCACCCGCGAGCGCCCCGGCATCGTCTGGCCCGCTATCGCAAATCGGCTCACGGACCATCCACGCGAGGCGAGCACTTGGCGTATGCTGAACTGGCTGCGTGGCGGGCGGGCCAGGCACAGTGGCATCGCCAACGGCATGAATGCCTTGCCCCCCGCGCTGGTGTTCGACTGGATCGATGGAAATGTCGACGAGCGCGCGCCGTTGATAGCGCAGAACTGTCCGCCCATGGTCTCCAGGCCGGACGAGCCGCCAACCTTCGCAAGACAGATGCTGGAGCGCTACGGCACGCTGAAATCCGTGCGCGGCGGCCTGCATGCCAACAACTTCACGGAAGCGTGGGGCGGGCCGGCCAGCCAGCACTACCAGCGCAAGCTGCAGGCCGTGCAAGCTCATTTGGACGTCGAAACTAATGAGAACGTCAGGGGCTGGCTCGTTGAGCACAGGGAGCAGCTAGAGCACAGCGTCCAGCGCGAAACTGATCGCGAACTAGACGAGAACGAGGGCTGACGATGCCGCGCCTGCACGGGCAGTTCAGTACAGCAAGGGTGCTGCTCCAGGAAAAACATCAGGACCGCGCAAGCGACCCTAAAGCTGGCTAGTTCGTCGCGATCGCCGTGCAGCGGCACGGCTCAGTGGAAGGTGCGGTTGCGGTACCGGGGGACGATCATCACTGCGCACTGGAAAGCGGCCTCAATGGGTTGATTCAGTCCGGCCAGGACTTGAGCCGGCCAGGCCTACGCTCTTCCGTAGCGCGCAGGCCTGTGCTACTCTTCCGCCGCTTTCCGCGTGTTCCCGGCGTCACGTACCAAGCCGGAATGCCAGCTTGCTGGCTGAAGCATCTCAGTCCTTGAAAGATGCACACCTTCGGGTCAGGACATCAATCGGTGGCCGTTCCTCTCGCTGATCCACAATCGCAAGCCCCGACGTGCCCAATCTCTGCGGGGACGGAATCCCTGCAGCAGCTCTAAGCCTCAATCGCGCGATGTAGACGTACATCGCTCGATTGCCCCTCTCGCTTCCATCTTCTTCAACCCGTCGGGACCCTGTTCCCGAGCGGACGTGCGTTCTCCCGGCATCACTCCTGGAGTTTTCATGATCCGCCTCGACGGCGTTCTTCGCGTCAAGAAGATCCTTCAAAGCCGCAATGGCCCCTTCGCGGTCGGCACGCTGAGCACTGCCATCGGCACGTTCAAGGTCAAGGACCAACTGCTCGATGCATTCGACGAGGGCGAGTACCAGGTCACGGCCTGGATCGCCGAAGTCTTCCTCGGTCAGTACACCACTGGAACCGGCACCTCCATCACCGAGATCCGGGCGCGGCTGCAGGACCTGCAGGTACGCTCAGAAGCGGCGAGCCCGCAGGACTCCGAGGAGGTGGCTGAGCCCGATCCTCTGGACGAACCTCCACCGGCGCCGCGGCGCCCTGCGATACCTGCGCGCCTGCCTCCCGCTGGAGCGACGCCTTCGCCAGCGCCCGCCCCGACTGCCCGGCCGACGACACGAGGCTGGATACAGCCACCGACTGCGAGCCCCGCGGCTGCCGCCCCCGCGAGCGCGGCGCCGGTTGAACCACCTGGTGCCGAGGGCCCGGACCTTTCAGCATTCAGCGAGGACCTGGCCGTGCTCATCCGTGAGCGCAAGCCAGTGAAGCTCGATCCGACGATTGACCGCGTGAATTACCGCGAGCAAACGCGACAGTTGCGTCAGAACCTGGGCTACACGTTCAGGGCGACGGAGCAGACCTTCTATCCGGCCTGAACCGGAATCGACAGCGCGCCCATGCGGGCTGTCGCGTGGCCGCAGGGTGTGGCCACGCGACAGCCCAGCCTGAGGCCGCGCATCGCTACCAACGGGGTGGCGGCCGACCCAATGCGGCCGCGGCTTTGCGAACGAGTGCAGCCGGGCGAAAGCCAAGCTTGCCTGCAGCTCTCGCGCCTTTCCTTGATCGCCCGGCCCCGCGACGGCGATCGGCATGTGCCACCGGCACAGCCAGGGGCAACGTACTTTCCAGAAACCCAGTTTCAAGCTACCCCGGATGGGGTTCCCAAAGCGTCCCGTGACCGGGGCGCTTCGGGAAACCATCCCATCAACCACGATGGTTTCAGGCGCGCTCAGCCTCGAAGGCGCGCCGGCCTTCAACGGCCAGGCACACCTCTTCATCAACCCGCGTGGGACTACGACTCCCCGCCGGGGATCGTGGCCGCGCACTTCCAAGGATTTCCCATGGACAACGTTCGCTTCATCGATCCCCAAACTCCTCACCCGGCCGAACCTCCAGCGCTACCGCCCTCGGAGATCGACGCGCTGCTGGAGAAACTGAACCCGCAGCCGCAGCGGCCCATGACCAAGGCCGAGCTGGAGGAGTTCCTTGACCTGCGACTCGACCGGCTCTGGCTGGACGCCTTCGAATCCGACGACATTCTGCGCAAGCAGCTGATGCGTCACATGGTCTGGACCGTGGCCACGAGCATCGTGGTTCCGCTACTGACCGTCATCGCCACGATCAAGCTGATCTGAGCGCTGCCCACGAGGGCGCGGGCGCAAGCCTGGGCCCTCGCCTTTCAACCCTCTGGGGACTGCACCCCAGCGAGGGATGCCGTCTCCATCGAACGAGAACGGAGCTTCCCATGCATGCCCACACGTCGATCGCGACGGTCGTCGAACTTCCGAACTGGTCCCCCGAAGAGCGGGCCGTCTTCCACATCTGCTTCCGCAACTGGTGCAGCCAGGCGAGTTCCGACGAGTTCGACAAGCTGGAGCAACTGCGAGAGCAGGTCGCTCCCGGCGAGGTCTGCTCGATGGTGCGCCTGGTGCGCGCTGGCTTCAGGCAGCCGGACCTTCGGGACCAGCTGCCTGCTGCGCTGGTTGGACTTCTTCAAGAACGCCGTTTGCTGCCGGCCTCATCTGCCGTGCAAGGCGCCTGAGCTGAGGAAGCGCGTCACGAGCATCGACTTCCTCCAGCAGGAAGGCGAACTCGGCGTCGCGCCTGGCCTCAGCCTCGGCCGCGCCGCCATTGATCAGGGTGAACCGCTCGCGAGTCATCCCGCCAGTGTCGCAGCCTTTGCTGCGGCGTCCCATCCACGCGCACCGCCCGCGGTGCAGGTTTCCATGAAAGGCTTCCATGACCACCGCTCAACGCGCGAAGAACCCCGGGATGCTGGCCAGCCAGGCCGGCAGGCCGGACCTGGAGCTGCAGGTGCTGGAAAGCACTGCCGGCTTCTACATCGGCACCTTCTCTGAAAACGGCCCCTACACGCGAGAGAGCCAGGAGTACTTCCTGACCCGCTCTCGCGCGGAAGCCGCTTTGGACCAGGGCACCTGGAACCAGAGGGCCTACCTGTAAAGCCAACCCGCCCCAGCGTTCCGCTGGGGCTCTTCTCAACCTGCGGGAGACGGCCCGCAGGGGTCTCCCGCCACCAAGAAGGGAGAACTCCATGATCCAACTCGCATCGCGCCTTCGCGCGGCACTTTCGACCCGGGAGGGTCGCGGCAGCCCCGGCCAACTCATGGTGATGGAAGCGCCAGGCGTCTACCGCCGGCCTCAACCGACGGAAGTGATCGCCGCCGCCCAGGCACTGCTCGCCAAGCAGGTGCCCGACTCGTCCTACCTGGACAGTCCCGCCACCGTGCGTGGCTACCTCGCCTGCAAGCTCGCGGGTCTGGCCCATGAGGTCTTCGGCGTCGTGCTCCTCACGTCCCAGCTGCGGGTGATCGAGTACGTCGAGATGTTCAGGGGGACCTTGACCCACACTTCGATGCATCCGCGCGAAGTCGTCAAAGAGGCCCTGCGTGCCAACGCCGGATGCCTGATCGCCGTGCACAACCATCCGAGCGGCTGCACGAACCCTTCGCCGGCGGACGAGCACGTCACAGCGGCGCTGCGGACCGCCCTGCAGCTGGTCGACGTCAGGCTGATCGACCACCTGATCGTTGGCCGCGACGAAACACTGAGCATGGCCGAGAAGGGCCTCATGTAACACGGCGCAGCCGACCACTGCGCCGGGAACCCAAGGTGGGGTTCCCACAGCATCGCGCGCCGGTACTGTGGGAAGCCACCTGATGCCAAGGACCTTGTTTGGACATCGGATCTGGTACAGCCACGCTCAGCCTTGGAAGCGTGACCGGCCGCGAATGCGGTCGAGGCAATTCAGCAACCCCGTCGGGACACGCCCGACACGGGGCATGCCCGGCACTTCCCATGGAGTCCACATGCCCCAAGAAGACGAAACCCTGCAGCGCTTCGACACGCTGCCCCACTACACCACGGACCGTCAAGCCCAGACGAGCACGTTGAAGTGGAGCGGGCCCGAGCCGATCCCGCAAATCGGCGCCGAAGTCCGCATCAAGATGAACGGAATCGGCCTCGGCCGCGTCGTCAGCTACGCCGCCTACTGCGGGTATCTGGGGCTGATGGTGATGCCCTACGCTCCACCCGCATGGTGGACCGATCAAAACGGCGCACCTGCGCCGGAACGCGCCGGCCTGGCGTTCGGGTCAGAGATCGAGCTGGTGCCCGCCGGCGAGCCTGTCCCTGCCCACGCCGGAGCCTGACATGGCACTCATGTTCGCGCGCAACGCGCGCAACTTCATCAAGAACGGCTACTTCCCGACGGACGAGGCGACGCTGGAGGGCATCATTGCCATGCTGCGGCCGGGACCTGGGCCTTGCAGGCTCCTGGACCCCTGCTGCGGTGAAGGCAGCGCCCTGGCCGACGTGCGACACGGACTGCAGCAGCATTCCGCCGCGCAGGAGGCGCCGGCCATCGAGGCCTTGGGCATCGAGTTCGACCGCGAGCGTGCCTGGCATGCGAAGCAATGCCTCGACCGGGTCATCCATGCAGACATGCACGACGTGATCGTGAAGCCCCGCTCGATCGGGTTGATGTTCCTCAATCCGCCCTACGGCTACGGAGTCTCGGACAACGCGAACCGCAGTGCGGCGGACGCGGAAGCCGGGAAGGCCGAACGGCTGGAGCGGACCTTCCTTCGCAAGTGCACACCCTACGTCGCCTATGGCGGCATCCTGGTCTACATCGTTCCGCACTACGCGCTCGACGACGAGATCCGGGCCCACCTGGCCCGCAACTACGACGACGTCCGCGTGTTCATGGCCCCGGAGCGCAGGTTCAGGCAGTGCGTGGTCATCGGCCGCCGCCGCAAGGCCGGCAACGCCACCCGCGCAGTGCAGGAGCTGCTCGCACAGGCCCAGGCCTCCGAGGCCCAAGCGCCCGTGCTCAGCACCGACTTCGTGGACGCACCGTACGTGGTTCCTGCCGCGGAAGAGGCTGACTGCGACTTCCACGCGGTGCGCATCGACGCCGACCAGCTCGCCCACGAACTGGACCGGTATCGAAGCGCACTGCTTTGGGAAGGCCTGGAGAACCACTTTCGCCAGACCGCCGGCGCCTGCCGGCCTCCCTTGCGCGAACTCACGCCCTGGCACCTTGCACTGTCCCTGGCCGCTGGCCAGGTCAGCGGCAGGTTCCGGTCGGCCGACGGACGCGAGTTCCTGCTCAAGGGAGACACCTTCAAGCAGAAGCAGCGCACCGTGGTCACGGAGTTCAATGACAAGGGCGAGGCCAGCCAGGTCATCACCCTCCTGGACCGCTTCGTGCCGGTCATCAACGCGATCGAGTTCACGCCCGATCACCGTCTGGGCCAGATCGTGAAGATCGCCTGATCAGGTCGCCTGACCTGTTGTTCCACCAACCCTTGGGGGCTCGGCCCTCAGACGGGACGGGCTCCCCATCACTTCGCTGAAGGAGTCAGTCGTGTTCACCACCACAGTCATGGTCCCCCTGGAGGGCCACAAATTCGCGCTAGGGGAGGTCGTCCTGACACAGGGTGTCCACCAGCTGGTGCTGCAAGGCCTCGTGAATCCCGCCGAGTTGCTCAGGCGTCATGGCCTGGGCGACTGGGGCGACCTGTGCGACAGCGACAAGCGCTTGAACGACAGCGCACTGCGCCCAGGCGATGAAGGGCGCGTCCATTCCTCGTACGAGATGGACGGCGTCAGCACCGTGTGGGTCATCACCGAATGGGACCGCAGCGTCACGACGCTGCTGCTGCCATCGGAGTATTGAGGACCATCGAGAGGTCCTCGGGAAGCGACCGCTTCCCTGTGCGGCTGCCTCGCGGCCGCACAGGGAAGCCGTCGACATGAAGACATGGCTTCCAGGCGCGCTCAGCCCTTCGAGCGCGCCGACCACGACAGTGGCCGGGCATAGCGGCGCCGCGAGGCGTCATCTCCACCACCCGCGCGGGACCACCCCTCGCGGGTGGTCCCGCGACCTTGTTCAAGGAAACGCACATGAGCAGCAAGTACGAGACCACCGTCACCAAGCGAGACGGACAGTGGCGCGCATGCACCACGATTGCCCTGGAGGGCACCCAGCGTGAGCTGGATATCACCACGTCGAAGGACAGCCGCGGCAACATCACCGCACGCGCGACGGTCCATCGCATCGAAGGCGCCTATCGCAGCCACACCTTCGGCTTCGGCTCGGGCCGCGGTGACTTCTCGCGCCTCGTCCTGACCACCCCCTGCAGGCGTGTGACGGAGCGGACGGTGGTGGAGGCCCACCAGAAGGCGTTGGAGAGCGTGGAAGCCCTCCTAGCGGCTGTGGAGGACCACTATGTGCAGCAGGCACTCCTGAACGGTTTGCTCGCTGCCCATGCGAACGCACCTGCACCTGGCGCCGCCTCGGCGCTGCCGGCGTGATCGAGAGGACACGCCATGAACAATGTCGAGTTCATCACTGAGCTGATGACCTTCAGCCGCGCGGGTCCGCTCACGCAGGTGTTCGTCATCGACGCGCTCCTCAAGCAGGCACGCCTGGTGGCCGCCACCCCGGCCGAGCGCTTCGAACGCCCGATGTTCAGCGGCGCGGCGTGGGTTGCCGCAGCGCAGGAGGTCCTGGATCGGTGGGAGAAGGTCTACGGCGTCGCGCGAGCGGCCGAGCCCACTCAGTTGCGGTCGCTCTTCGCGGCATTGCTGGATGCCGATGAAATCGTGGTCGATGGCTACGAGACGGACAAGGTCGTGCTCACCCCGTCGTTGCGGGACCCTCAGCCATTCCTCACAACGGCATCCGGGTCCATCGTGGAAATGAACGATCAGCAGCTGCTGCTGACGCACGGTGAAGACGCCAGCACGGGGCGATTCATCGACATCCGGGGAGAGGAACACTCCCTCGTGCTGCATCGGCTGGTTCGCACGCCGCTGCGGCCCATCGACGCATAGCGCGTCCAACCTGGGAAGCGAAGGCTTCCCCGTGCGGCTGATCAGCGGCCGTAGGGGGAAGCCTCCGACAGTGCGCAGGTCTTCAATCGCGCTCAGCCCTGAAAGCGCGGCGGCCATCAGGTCGGGCATGCGGCGCCTTGCGCGCCATCCCTCAACCCGCGCGGGGTGCGTCCCCGCCGGGGGCGTCCTGCGCATCATTCCAAGGAGTGAACCATGCGAATGCACATGTCCATAGCCCATGCCCGCGGGCATGCAGGAAGCACCATCAGGCGAAGCGCAGGCGAAGCCTTGACAGCCGCCACCGCTCGTCCGGAGCACGTCCATGCTTGAGCTGCAGATAGCGGCCCGTCGAGTGGTGGAGTCGTGGGAAGGCGGCGATTTAGCCGCAGCTGTTCGTGACCTGGGAACGCAGCTTCAGCGTCAGCGGGACCTGCAGGTCAAGTACCCGAGAGCAGTCGAACTGGCCCAGGACCGGTATGACTCGCCTCGAAGTGCACACACCGGCATCCAGGTCGACGATGGCGCCGCTCTCAGCGAAAGTGACGACGGCGTCTGGGTCAGTGCCTGGCTTCTCATCCCCACCGCAGATGTGAACGGGAATCTGAATGGCTAGGACCGTGTATCCCATCGCCGAGTTTCCGGAGGTGTTCGCGGACGCATGTCTGCGCGACTCCACCGGCACGCTGCGCTTCATCTCGTTGTATGGCAGGGATGGCTCGCTGATGCAGCTTCACGCCGCCATGCAGCTGGGGCAGAAGGATGGGGGCGTCTCTCGCATTCACCTGGTCGACGAGGCCGATGGCCGCCGTCACCTGGTGGAGGTCGGCAGCGTCGACCACCTTGTGAAGTTCGCCGGACGGCTGCCTCGCCAAAACGTCTTCGGCCCGCTGTCACAGGTGTGGATCTACGACCGCGCGCTCGTCCAGCTCGATCGCCCGAACCGGATCGGCTGGGCGTTGAGCCGACGCCAATCCCTGCTGGCGGATGGCCCCGACGGGAACGACCTGCTGGACAAGGCCTGGGACCTCACCCGCCGGCTCTCTCCGGTTGCACTGCTGGACGCCTGGCGACCCGCGCTGCAGGCCTGGTGCCTTGAGACGCGCGCCTTCGAGCGCCTGAACGATCCGCTCTATCCCCCGCTCGGCCCCGTCGACGCGCTGCGGGTGAGCATCACGGATCACTTCGTTCGCTTCATCAGCGAGCAGGTGAAACAGGGGCACCTCGTGCTCTGAACCCACCGCCAGCGGCCTTGGCCGCCGGCGGACGACTTTTTCTCAACCCCCTGGGGACTCCGGCCCCTGGGGCTGGGGTTCCCGACCTCGATAGGAATCCCGATGACCACACACGACACGCCCAACGTGGCCCTGCACTCCGCACCCGCCGCCGATAGTCCGAGCGAGGCCGGCGCCGGCGGGACCGACCTGTACGGCGAGACCATCGCCCTTGGCGACTTCATGCGCGCCTTTGGTAGCGACATGCTGGAGCAGGTGAAGGCCAGCAATCCGCCCGTCTACCTTCCTGCCCTGGACCGCCAACTGGCGACCTGGCACCATCGGGCCGCTGTCATGCAGGGGTTGCGGCGCAAGCCGTTCGCTGCCCAGGCCGAGACAGTGCAGGCGATCTGCAAGCTTCTGCTCGACCGCGGCGAACCTGCCGCCGTCCTGAACGCCGAGATGGGCTCGGGCAAGACGATGATGGCCATCTGTGCGGCCGCGGTCGTCCAGCAGGAAGCGCCGCGAACCCTGATCGTGAGCCCGCCGCACCTGGTCTACAAGTGGCGACGCGAGATCCTGGAGACCGTGCCTGGTGCCAAAGTCTGGGTGCTCAACGGCCCGGATACCCTGCGCAAGCTCCTGTCGATCCGTGCGGCCCTGGGGCTGCAGACCCGTCAGCCCGAGTTCTTCGTTCTGGGCCGCGTGCGCATGCGCATGGGATTCCACTGGCGCCCGTCATTCGTGGTGCGCAAGCTCCGCGATCAGGGTCAGACCTGGGCGACCGCGTGCTGCCCGGACTGCATGCAACCGCTGGAGCGCGAGGACGCCGATGGCAACCGCCTCTGGCTCTCTGCCGAGTTTGCCGAGGCCGCGCTGAGTGACCGGCGCATGCAGTGCACGTCGAAGGGCTGCGGGAGCGCCCTCTGGACGCTGATCCGCCCTGGCACTGCCAGGCAGTCCATGCGCGAGATCGTCGGGGCTGCGCTGCAGCAGCTACCGACCATTGGTCCGGTGGCCGCGAAGCGGCTGCTCAACACCTTCGGTGAGGAGCTGCTCGGCGGCATGCTCGAAGACAACGTCTACGAGTTCTTGAACCTGATGGACGAGAACGGCGACCTGGTGTTCAACGACCGCCAGGCCCGCCGTATGGAACGGTCGCTGGCCAGCTTCGAGTTCTCGATCGGGCAAGGCGGCTACCAGGCCACCGAGTTCGTGAAGCGCTACCTGCCGAAGCACTACTTCGGCCTGCTGGTCGTCGATGAGGGCCACGAGTACAAGAACGAGGGCTCGGCCCAGGGGCAGGCCATGGGTGTGCTGGCCAGCCAGTGTCGCAAGACGCTTTTGCTGACCGGAACGCTCATGGGCGGCTACGCGGACGATCTCTTTCACCTGCTCTGGCGGATCAACCCGGCGGTCATGGTGCAGGACGGCTTCAGGCCGAATGCGAGGGGCTCCTTCGGCGCGGCCACGATGGCGTTCATGCGCGAGCATGGCGTGCTGAAGGACGTCTACAAGGAGACCAGCAGCGGCTCTCACCGGACGGCCAAGGGCAAGAGCCTCACCGTGCGCACGAGCAAGGCACCTGGCTTCAGCCCGTTGGGCATCCTGCGGTACGTCCTCCCGATCACCGTGTTCCTCAAGCTCAAGGAGATCGACGCGAAGGCTTTGCCGGCCTACGAGGAGGTCTTCGAGCCCATCAAAATGCTGGAGGCCCAGGCCGACGCCTATCGCCGCATGGCCCTCAGCCTTGTCCAGATCCTGAAGCGCGCCCTTGCGCTGGGCGACAGCACCCTCCTGGGCGTGGTGATGAACGTGCTGCTGGCTTGGCCGGACTGCTGCTTTCGCAGCGAGACGGTGAAGCACCCGAGAACCAAGGCCGTACTGCATCTGCAGCCGGCAATCTTCAACGAGACCACTGCCATGCCCAAGGAGCAGCGCCTGCTGGAGATCTGCCGGCAGGAGAAGCTGCAGGGTCGGCGCGTGCTGATCTACACCATCTACTCGGGCACCCGGGACACCACGGCGAGGGTGCGCTCACTGCTGGAGGTGGAAGGCTTCAAGGTCGCCGTGCTGCGGTCGACGGTGGACGCTGCCAAACGCGAGGACTGGGTCACAGAGCAGGTTGATCGGGGCGTGGACGGCATCATCTGCAACCCGGAGCTGGTGAAGACCGGTCTCGATCTGCTGGAGTTTCCGACCATCGTCTTTCTGCAGACCGGCTTCAACGTCTACACCGTCCAGCAGGCCGCAAGGCGCAGCTGGCGGATCGGGCAGAACAAGCCGGTGCTGGTTCATTTCCTCGGCTACGCAGAATCCACGCAGATGGACTGCCTCAAGCTGATGGGCAGGAAGATCGCGGTGTCGCAGTCCACTTCGGGCGAGATGCCTGAATCAGGGCTGGATGTACTCAATGAAACCCAGGGAGACAGCCTGGAGGTGGCATTAGCTCGGGAGCTGATGGCACAGCTGTGATGGAGCCGCCATCCGCCGCGCGACAAGCAGTTGCGCGGCGGAGGCGCTTGCCGAGTCTGCGCATCGGAGAACGTGAGGCCGGGGATTCACTGCCTGGCATCTTTGGATCGAAGTGGCGCGAACTGCAACATCGTGGCGGCTGATTGAGCGCGGTCCCACTTGCCTGTGGTGGCGCAACTTTGAAGTGAGCGACCTGCACGGCTGATCGCGCGGGTTCGCTCGAATGACGGATTCGGGATCTATTACCCATTGACTCGGTTTTCAATTTCTGCGCCAAACCAGTTACCAAATCCCTCGACTTCCGCGATTGCGGCCAGAAGCTGCTGTTCGGTAACATGCAGTGTTGGCGGGATGAACCAGGCTTTTTCACCTTCCTCCGCGTCCGCAAAAAGAGCTGCCTCTCGTTCATCAACGAAGAACGGATGCGACAATTTCTTTAGGTCTGCACCGACATAGCTTGGCCTAATGCTCGCTATCGATGGCGGGTGCTCGAAACGATTTCGCGCAAGAACGACCTCTTCGAGAAGCCGGAGGTCTGCCGGGCAAGCTTCAAACTTGATTGCAAAACGCTGAGAGTAATGAGTTCTGTAGCCCCGAAACCAGCCAGTTTTCTTAAATGAATTCTTAAGTTCTTCGTCAACCGGGACGCTACTCTCTCTGACCCATGACTCAAGGTAGAGATGCAAGGCCGCAGCGAGCATGGAAATGCACGAGTAGGCGAGTACGTGAAGAGATTCATTGGCCTCTATCCATTCGCTCAGGAAGGCGGGCTCGATGTCCTCGCTGTATGGCGGAACAAATGGCTCCTCCTCGGCCTGGATCCTTCGTTTGCGCTCCACATATGGCGCAGACGCGGTCTCATAGAACTGCCGAATGAAGTCCAGTCGGCGATTGAAGAAATATAAAATGTCCATAGCCTGTGCCTGAGATGCCCAGCGTTCAACTAAAAGGGTGAAGTAGCGGTGAAGCCGCTAAGGGCACACACAAGCGCAGCCTTAGCGTGCCCGATCGACGGAATTGTTAGCAATCTTGATCGAAGTCATCTTCGAGCGTTCTAGAGATGCAACCACCGCATACCGAAACAGATTCCCAATTCACGATGTGATCAGGCCACCCGTAGAGCTGCCCCGGAGTGGAGACAAGGGACCGAACCCAAGCGACAAATTGATCGAAGTAAGGAGCATTCAAGTTGCTTCGGTGCCCTTGGGTTTGATGGCAGATCGGGCGTAGATAATCCGGCAGCACTTTCGCTCGGCTACCGAAGTAGTAGAAATCTTTCGAGAGCAAAACGTTTTCACCCCAAAGGTCAGTCGCAACGTTTTCTGGCCCATGGACGCCTGATCGTTGGATAGGTCTTGAGCCGTTGGAGAAGTCGTAAATGCAGTCACCGAGGCGATCTTGAAGGGCAGAACTTTTAATATTTGGTATGCGCTCAGGCCAGCGAGCGCTGGCTTGGCGATCATAATCTTTCAGCGACAAAACTTCCTCTACGCGCATGGCATACACCAAACGGCCGCTTAAATCTCCGCTGGGCGCATTCTTTGAACCGAGGCCGGCGACCCAGTCATTTGGCTTTGCTACTCGACGAATACTTGGCTTACATATTGCCAATGAACACATGCCGTTGAACGGATTAGGGGCCGCTCCATCGTCGACGGGAATCGTATAGGTGAATAGTCGTGGCATAAGAAGGCCGTGTGACTTAAGCAGCCTCCCGTCGGCAGGCACGCTTGAGGGATTGCTTAGGCGATTGTCTTCGCGGCATGGCCAGAATCATGCCATCGACTGGACATGCTTCATCACGCGAGCCGCCAAGCCGAATACATCGCCTCCAGCAATCTGATGCTGCTCTGATAGAAGGAAGACCTCTTCTGCGTGGTTGAGGCGACGTGAGCCGGGGTCGGGGTAGCGACCAGCCCAGACGACGAAGTGTGTCAAGCCCTGGAGAATGGCCCTGTCCTTCTGGCTCAAGCCGGGCAGGAACTCTGCAAGCTCGACCAAGTTGTGGTGAAAATAGTCCTTCTCTTTCTTCAGGAACGCATCTACCCCGTGCGCAAGAATGTGCATCGCCTTGAGACAGGTTTCTAAGCTATAGCCAACAAGCATGAGCGCGACAGCGCAGTACTGGCAGTCGCACATTCCTCGAACCATCGGCGGCATAGACTCCCAGGAAGGCTTCGAGTCAACCAACACCTTTGCTGCTGTACTCAATGCATTCGCTTGCGTTAGCCAGAGAACGGGAGACTTCAGATCCTCCTTCGAGGGTTGTTCAGACGGCTCCGAGACGGCGCCGCCGAGTAGAAGAGCTGTTTGCCACTTGTGCCAGGCGAGGCTGCTGTAGCCGATGGGGTCAGCAGCAAATGCATCGCGATCGGGGGCGATCAAGTTTTTCACTGCAATCCGATCAGTTGAGAACGTTGTTGCGATGCCTACAGCCCAGTTACTCGGCGCCGAAGACCGATAGCGCGAAAGGTACCAGCACATGCCAATAAAATGCGGAAGGCATATCCTGTGTCGGCGTCCGCGTTAAATCGATAGTTAGGCTGCAGACATCACGTACTCTCTGCAGCAATAATATCCTCCTGCTCCGCAATCTCTTCGTCAGCATCGGGTCCTTGAGCGGCGGGCCGATTTGCAATCAGGTCAGTAACGTCGCTCCACTCCTCCATTCGGAATACATGAACGCGCCTAACAAACTGACAGAAGCGGGGCGCATTTCTTGTAAGTGCGGATTGCAATTGCATAATTGCGTTGATAGGATTTTGTTCTGATTCAGTGTGGTATAAAGATCCTTGGGGATGTGCGGTGAATCCACAAGACCGCAAGGCGTCTGGGATCTCGGTCTGGTAGATCTGTGTGCGCTGCGCCGGTGTGATGCCTTGGGCAGTCATTGCACGAGTATCAAGATCGAAAGCAATCGCGTACTGAGCCATGTTTTCCTCACTTCGATTACAAATGGGATTTTCAGCCTAGCTGAACTTTCTTGGGGCGATTTGAGCAACTCGGGCAGGAGTCAGGCCGTACTTCCATGCGACCTCTTTTGAGGGTACGCCACTGGCAACCTCCGCCTGAATTGCATTGTTGCGAAGCTCCATCACCTTTTTCTCAAGATTGGCGATATCACGCCCTTGACTATCGATGATTTTGCTATGGGTCTCTACTGTCCTCTGCAGCTCTTCCTGAGCCGCTGCAATCGACTTCAGCGCGTCTAGGATGTGGTTCTTCCGCCCCATGTCATACGCTCCATGTGTGTAAGTTGAACATGCATCGATGTTAAATCAACTTAACTTAATCTGCAACCCCTTGTGGTCTGGCGACGTTGTAGATTTTTGTGGCCTAACGTGCTCAGGCGAGACAGACAACGCCGCCTCGGTAGAGACCCCGCGCCCTCGATCGACAGGCTTGCATCACCGCAAACCGTGGACGCAGCATCAGATGCTCTCGTTTGAGAGTACTCTGAAATGGGGTATCTCGTTGGCTCCCGCGCTTGCACAGAAACTGGATGGATGTCCATACAATATCCTGAGAGGGGGCCGGTACCATGCCCGTACTTGAAGCAAATTCCTCTAGCGCTTCGGCTCCAAGCAAGTCTGCCTAGGCCATCTCGAAGCCCGGCGGTGGACTGACGGTTTCGTCTGCACGCGGTGAGGCGCATAAGTCCGCCTTACCACGCCGGCCGCGGCCGGAGTTGATCCCCCGTGGAGTTGCTGGAGCCCGAGGGGTTCAGCGGGCTGGTAATGCAGCGCTTGGCCAACGTCTCTAGCGCGCGGATCATCCCCTTCGTCCACGCTAACGTGCCGCCCGGCTCCCGGATGTGCGCGGATAGCTCGGCCGCTGACCGGGCCTTGAACGACCTGGGCTACGAACATCAGCGCCAGGTGTAGCTTCGCGTGCAGATGCCTGCGCATATCTCGATGCCTGGGGCGCACCGCATGGCCGCCCTCATCAAGCGTTCGATGCTCAGCTCCCACTCGAGGCACTCTACGTTGGCCGCCTTGGGGAGCATCACAACGCCAGTTGTGCCGACCGTTACGGCCTCGCGGAAGTACCTGCAAGCGCCGCCCAATCTGTACTTAGCGGCATTGCGCGCCGCGGGGGTGCTGGACCAGTTGCAAAAACGCCTGCGGATGACGCAGGAACCTGCGCACCGCGGGGACATACGGCAATCGGATGTGGGCATTCATCCAGTTCCACAGGCTGAGGCCCCCTGCCGAGATGGGTGGGTCGGAGATGGCGCTTCACACGCAGGTCGCTAGCTAACCGGCGGTAGTGCTGGCGGCGGACAGCCAGGCACCGTCATCGGTGCTGTCTTTCTATACAAAAGTACCGCTTCCTGACCCGTGCCCGCTACACGCGGATGGCCAAGAAATTTAGCGCGGCCAACTACCATTGCAAGCGCACAGCTGCAATCCGAATGTAAAAAACCGGCCGCTTGGGCCGGTTGAAGTTCCAGACATAAGGGAGTTGAGGGAACTGGAGATCGTCTGGACGAGCGCAATATAACGTGGTCACCGCCGCGCAGTAGTGAAAAATTTCACGCAATGCAGACAAAGACGGGACGCGCTGTGTCTCGTGAAGTCGTCGGTAAATTCCCATCGTTGTCTGAGCTTGGCCTGCGGCTGAGAACCGTGTATTCTCATAGCTGTCCGCACTCATGGGAATTTTCCCAGGAAAGCAGAATGAATGCGGAGTAACGCAAACGAAGGTTTCCTCCGTTTGCGTTTTTTTTGAATGCTAGGGTGCGTGGCTGCCGATCCTCCGCCTTCGGCTTCGTGGCTCAGGCATTCAGATGCCTGCAGTGATCGTCAGGGCGATCATCACGATGAGCGCGATCTTCACCATGGTCCGGACGAACTCATGTGCGGTGATCCCGCCGCCCTGGTACTGCCCCCAGGTGCCGGCGGCAAGACCCGCCGCGATCAGCACCACAGCCGCGCCAACAGCCACCAGGAGGGATGCCTTGAGCAACGGCATCGAGATGCCCCCCGCACCGGCAGCGAATCCCTGCTGCATCGCTTCGGCGATGGGTAGACAGGCCCCGTCCGCGCCCACGCTACACCCGACAGCAGGCGCGAGGCCGGATGCCGAGTCGTCGGAGGATCCAGTGCCGGCGCTGCTGCTGCCACTGCCGTTGGAGGTTCCGGCCATCTGGTCCGCCATCCGGCAGATGGTGGTGCCGTTACTGTCCGCGAAGCCGCTGCAAGAGCCTGAGTTGAGCATCTTGTTGCAGTTGCCGGTGCCGAGCTGCACGCAGGCCAAGACCAGGTAGGCATCCACCGTCCGGCCATCGAAGCTGGACATCGACGTGAGCCGCGTGACCGTCGAGGACGACAACGCGTCGCTGGTGAGCGCCGACCAGGCGTCGACCTGGTCCTGGAGGGACATCGCCAGGTACTGCGACGGCGACTTGCCGGTGTAGTAGGCGACATTGGCAGCGTTCATCTGCAGCACGCCGTAGCAGCAGGAACCGTTGTAGGCGGTCGTGGAGCCGCCGCTTTCGACGCGCACCGCCAAGGCCCCAATGGCGTCGGCGTTTGCCCGCAGCCAGGCACTCGCTCGCGACGAGGCGCGCACCGCGTCCGCGATCTGGGCGGCGGTGAACACGGCCGCAAGAACAAGCGCGGGCAGCAACAACACTGAGCCGAGCAACATGGTTCGGAAGCGGCGGCGCCTAACGGCCGCTGAGTGCGCATGCCTCTCCAAGGGAAGGGTCACGGCAGCCGGATCGAACGCGAACACGCTGGAACGATGCGGCCGTGCTCGATCGTGCGCAGGCGCACCGCGCCGACGCGCTCGTCGTAGGCGTACTCCATGCGATTGAGCCGCCGCGCCGTCTCGCCGGAGTCGAACAGGCCGGCCAGCATGCAGTAGCCCGGGAAGGATTGACCTGCAAGCACATCGCCGCCTTGCATCTGCACCACACGCAGCGGGCACGTCGCATGCAGATCCTGCCCACCGTTGCCAGGCATGTCGCACCCGGTGTCAGGTCCCGCCCGGTTGAACATCGTAAGGACGTAGTCGACACCGTTGCGGCTTACCGTGGCCACGAGCGCAAATCCTGGAAGTGCAGCGCCGACAGGCGTGCGCTGGGACCCGGAAAGTTCCTTCGCCCACAGCTTGGCCATGAGTGCGCGATCGTCGCTTGTGCCCGTGGACGCGAAGGTCGTCGAGTTGAATACCACCTCGCGCACTGGCTGCCAAACGGCGTCGCCTTGCGGAGTGGGCTCGGCCCGCTGGGCGCGCGCCGAACCGATCGCGGCCAGCACCAGCATGGTGGTCACCAACATCTTGGAAAGGCTACGTTTGCTCGAACGGTACATGCGTGACGCTCCCCGGCGGCTGCCTGTCACCGTCCGCCGGCGTCGAGGTCGGCGAGGAACTGCTCAGGCGGTGTCGCGCCGACGAGGCGCTTGCCGTTGGCCAGCACCACGGTCGGCGTGTTCTGGATGCGGTACTTTTCGCCGAAGCGCAGGATGGCACTCAGCCCGGACACATCGCACGTGCCGTCCTGGCTCGGTCGGAAGCCATTCATGATGTCCTTCCACGCCTTAGGGCGGTCCGCCGCGCACCAGGCGTTGCGAGCGAGCGCTTCAGACTTCGGATCGATCACCGGGTACATGAAGCGGTAGATGGTCACGTCATCAACCTGGTCCAGGAACTTGGTGAACACGCGGCAGATGGGGCAGTTGGGGTCCTCGAAGATGGCCATGGTCCGTGTCCCCTTGCCATGCACCTCCTTCATGGCCAGCTTCAGGGGCAACGCCGAGAAGGGGATGGCGTGCATCTTGTCGATGAGCGGAGTGGTCAGGTCACGCTGGTCCTGCATGTCGATCAAGGCACCGTTCACGAAGCTGTAGCGCCCGCTCTCGTCGGTGTAGAAGACTTCACCGTCGGACGCCACGGCGTAGAGGCCGGGTACAGGCGTCGTCGTGATGGCGTCAACGGCGACCGTTCCATGGGTGCGAGCGGTGATGGCCTCGCGAAGCTTGCGCTCCTTCTCAGTCGGCAAAGACTGTTGTGCCACGGCAGCGAAGCACAGGGTCAGCAGAAGAGAACAAGCGAGCGAAGCGGCGGAGAGTCGCATGGGAGTCTTCGGAGCGATCAAGGTGATGGAGGGCAGGCGTACCTGCAGCGACGGCAATCGGACGTTGGGACGAGGTCGGGGGACAAGGGGAAATGGCGGCCGGCGTGACCATTACGCTGCGCTGCAGCAGTGTTCACCTGGGCGATCTATACAAACCCTCAACACTTTGTGATGATCTGGCTACCAAGTGAGTTGTGGATCCCTGGCGAGGCACTGTATGGGGCACTCGTTCGTCACGCAGCCGGATATCGGCGGTGACGTGAAATCGATATCGGCTTGACAAGCCTGAATTCAGGGAATATGAAATCCAGCTCACTTTCTCGTCGCCCCTCATCCTGGCCGGTGGAGTTCGACGACATGGTGCAGCGGTGTGTCGAAGACGCCGCCTGCATCCTCTCCCCTTCCACGGTCAAACGGCTTCAAGAGGCCCTGCGCGTCTATCTGCGCTGGCTCTCACACCACGGCTACACGTGGGCGTTGGCCGACAGGAACGTGATCTCGTCGTTCCTGTTCGCGATGCAGGACAGGGGCCTTGCCCACGGCACGATGCACAACACCAGGTGGGCAGTTCAACGGCTCTATGAGTGGGCGGCGTTCCAGAACGTGATCACGCACGATCCCACGCAAGACCTCGCACCGATGGCAAGACAGCGAAGGACCATCCGTTGGGTGCCAACTTTCAACCAGGTTGTACGCGTTCTCGATGCCCCCGACACGACAACACCGATAGGAGTGCGCGACCGCGCCGCCATGGAGCTCCTATACGGCGCAGGGCTGCGGGCCTTCGAGCTGCGTCAGCTTGAGGAATCGCATTTCGACTTCCGGCACCGAGCGATCCGGTTCATCGGGAAGGGACAGGTCGAACGCCTGGTGCCGTATGGCCCTTCGGCAGCCGCCTGGCTGGATGCATACCGGTTATCGGCTAGGCGTCAGCTACTTACGCAGCCAGGCAAACACCCGCGCGCTCATCCGAAGTTGTTCGTTCACCCTGGGGACGATCCCGAGTTCACCTACCAGCGGCTCTACCTGATGGTGCGAAGCTACGCGGCCCAACAGGGACTGGGCCTGCTGACGCCCCACACCTTCCGTCACGCATTCGCCACTCACCTGAAAGCAGGTGGCGCGGACCTTCGGGTCATCCAGATGCTGCTTGGACATGTCTCCATCTCGACGACCGCCATCTATTCCCACACCGACACACCGGCGCTACGCGACCTGGTGTTCACCCACCATCCCCGGGCGCACCACGACCCTGAGCGGCGAAGGCGCGCAGTGTGGCCCAAGGCGGTTCAGCAGCAGGGGGCCCGGCTGGATGGAGCCGGTGAAGCGAGGACAGAGCGATGATGAATCACGACGTCCGTTCCCTCCTGCAACGACCGACGCAGGCCACAAGTGGCTCGGCCGATGCAGACCTCGTTGCCGCTTTTCTTCTTTACCTGAAAGCTGAGCGCGGCCTGGCGGATTTGACGCTCGACTGCTATCGGCAGCAGCTGAAGGTTTTGCTCCATCGCGCGGCGCTATTGCGCCTGCCGGTGACCAACCTGGAGGCGACCACCATTGATCGGTGGTCAAAGCAGGATCTCCAGGAAGGAGCCGCCCCCAGAACGGTCGCGCTACGACTCACCGTATGGCGTGGATTCTTCAGTTGGCTCATAAAGCGCGGGCTCATCGAGACAAATCCAGCGCTTGCCGTGAGGAGGCCCAAGGTACCCAGGCGGCTACCAAAGGCACTGAGCGTTGAACAAGCGACGGCATTTGCAGACTACCGCCGAGTGGAAGTTGTCAGCTGGATGGAGGCGCGAGACGTGGCCATCGTGGAGCTGCTCTATGGCTGCGGCTTGAGAGCAAGTGAGCTGTCAGGACTCGACCTTCGCCAAACGAAAAACGGCAAGGGCTGGATCGACCTGGAGGCCGGAATGGTGATCGTCCTTGGCAAGGGTCGCACATGGCGCAGCGTTCCGATACACGAGATGTCTGAGCGCGCGCTGCGGGCGTGGATCAGGCTACGTCCCGACTTCCGGCAAGAGCAAGAGGCAGTGTTTGTCACGCAATCAGGATCGCGCATGAGGCGCTCTGCAATCCGGTCGATGGTGACCAGCCGGGCGGAACGTGCCGGCGTTGGCGTGCCCGTTCATCCGCATATGCTGCGGCACTCCTTTGCCAGCCATCTTCTGCAGTCCTCAGCGGATCTGCGGGCGGTCCAGGTGCTACTCGGCCATGAGTCCCTTGAATCCACTCAGGTCTATACGCACTTGGACTTCGCTCATCTTTCCGGGGCTTATGAAGCGGCTCACCCGCTCGCAGGCGGCAACGGGGGGCATTGAGTAGCGCCTGGCGGTGCCTGCGCTCAGTCGGACTCAGCGAAGGCTGACCTGCAGGCACCGCAGTGAATCTGCAGCCCTGGTTTCCCCCACACCTGGATTCCGCAGCTGCAGCGGTATTTGCGCCTATTCGATCTGTTCGGCGGCGCGGGGACCTCAGCGTCGCCGCCGGCGGTCGGCGGGTGCACCACCGTGGCGAGGTTTGGCAACTGCGCTATCGGCGCCGCACCGCCGCCGGCGGCCGCAGGCAGATGCTGCGCCAGGCTGCTGGCTCCGAACGCGACGTGTTCCTTCGCCGGAAATCGGTCATACCAGGTCAACTTGAAGCTGTCGGTGAGCAGCGCCTCGCAGGCGGCCAGGAACGAGCCGCCCTCGATGGCGTAGTCGGCCATGCAGTCACCCGTGCGGCTACCGCCTGGCTGGCCCGTCGACGAAGGCATCAGGCCGATGCTCTCCATCTTGTCCGCCCATTCCCGGTTGTGGTACCTCCCCCTCCCGGGTTGCCCGAAGTGCGACTGCCAGAGGTGCGTCATCTCGTGCACCAGGGTCTGCAGCGTCTCCACCAGCGGTACCACGGCGAAGTACGCCGGGTTCAGGGCGATCTCATCGGTCACCGCGCCGTCGACGCTCGCGAAGCGTGCACCAGAGAAGTAGCCGCAGGTGGCCTTCTCTCGCTGCAGCGTGATGAGGCATGCGGGCAGCGCCCCGTCGAACAGGGTCCGATTGAAGTGGCTGTAGGCATGCTGCAGCTCTTCGTAGGTCTCCTGCGTCGGCGCCGCCCGGGGCACGAGCGACGTTGCCGCATCCGGTTTGGATTGCGCAATACAAAGCATTTCGTTGTTCTCTCCCTCGGATGATTAAAATTCAATCATCCGCAATCAATTGGAGCATGGAATGCCCACCCGCGTCCTCACTGCGCACGTGCCAGCCGACTTGGCTGAGAAGGTCGATGGCGTCGCTGAGCGCCTGGAACGTTCTCGGGGGTGGATCGTCAAGCAAGCGCTCTCGGCCTGGCTGGATGAGGAGGAGATGCACCATCGAATGACGCTTGAGGCGCTTGCCGAGGTCGACCAGGCGCGCATCGTTGACCACGCCGACGTGCTGGCCTGGGCAGACAGCCTGGGATCGCAGATGCCGGGGGCGCTTCCCACACCTCGGCGCAAGCCCGCCAGACGATGATGCGTCTGCAGTGGACGAGCCGGGCGCTCTCCGATCTGGCACGGCTGCACGACTTCCTCGCACCCCGGAACCCGACCGCAGCCGCCAAGGCCGTCCAGGCGCTGGTGCGGGCTCCCGAGGTGCTGCACCAACACCCTCGCCTCGGCGAGAAGGTCGAGGGCTTCGCTGGCCGCGAGGTCCGCAGGATCCTGGCCCTGAACTACGAACTGCGCTATGAGGTCGTGGAGGACACGATCTACATCCTGCGCCTCTGGCACACCCGCGAGCGACGCTGAGCCGGCTTTCACTTGCCTTTCCCACCGAGGGAGGGAGGCTTGGGAATGCCCTTGCCGGTCGCCGAGTAGCGCTCCATCGCCTGGCTAAGCTGCCCGCCGATGCGTGCGCCGATCCAGCCCATCATCCCCGACCAGAGCAACGGCAGCCCCACGAACATCGACATCAGCACGATGTTGAGGATCATGCGCTTGTAGCTGGAGGAGTCCTGGTGGGTCACCATGTCCCTCAGCTCCGACAGGAACGCATTGCCATCCAGCCCCGGGTACATGGCTGCGATCAGGTGGGCGTCGAGCCAGCGGGCGATGTACCACATGGACGCCCAGAACTTGACGGTGAAGATGCCCAACGCACCGTAGAGCATGAGTTTCAAGTCGTAGCCGCTGAACACCACGACCAGCGGCAGGAACATGTAGATGCCCATCAGGAGGGCCGCCTGCACCATCGGCAGCGCGGTGACCAGCGGAACGAACTCGATGGTCATGTCGAGCAGCCGCTTGCCCACCGTGAAGGTGCTCACACCCTGACCGATCGCGTGTGCGAGCGAGGTCCCGACGTCGTAGTCGTTGCCCATGATCCGGGCCGAATCCACGAACTGCGGTCTGGCGCGTGATGCGCCCAGCTTGGCGACGGCGTCCAGCGCGGCGTCGTCGCTCGGCCAGGTGAGCATGTTCTTGGCGGCGGTGTAGATGTTCTGCCACCCCTCGCTCTGCGCCACGATCTGCTTGCGGATCCCGCGTGTGCCATCCAGCCACCATTCGTTGCAGGTGGGCCTGCCCCATTCGGGATTGACCAATGCCGCGTCTGCGTTGCCGTCGGCTGATCCGCCGGTGGCGATGTAATCCGTATCTCGGCTTGCATCCACCGCGAAGCCGGGTACGGGCGAGTAGGCCCGCATCGTGCTGTAGAAGCCTGGCTCGGTCCGGAAGAACTGGCTGCCCGCCCAGTCGACGTCGGTCGGGCCGTAGTCCGAGTTGCCGGCGGCGAGGATGCCCTGCCCGGTGCTGCTCACCTGATCCTTGTCCATGCGCAGATAGCGGCTACGTGCCGGGATGAAGCACTCGCTATGAAAGCGCTGGATGTCGGCGAGCAGCCGGGGGTCCTGGATCGCTGCGTTGCGCGCCATGTCTTCCAGCATCCGCAGGTCCCGTGTGCTGTTGCCCAAAGCGGCGCGCACCGCGCTGTTGAGGCCCGAGCTGTAGCCCATCACCGCCATCCACCACATCGGCACCTGCGTCAGGCCTCCGGCCGTGCTCATGCTGCCGTTGACGGCGTCGGCCATGGCCGCGTCATAGGTCGAGCCACTTCCGGCCTGCGTCGCCGCCTGGGGAGCCGGCTCGGTGGTCGTCGCCGGCGGCGTATAGCTCAGCGTGATGGTGCTCAGGGAGCTGAGCGGCGTGGTCGCGAAGCAGAAGGAGAAGACGAACAGGGCCACGAGCAGGCGGACCTGGACCGCCTCGATCACCGCGACCACACCGGCGCCGCCGGCGGCGGACTCCTTGGCCTCCCGCCAGGCGTTGAACACGATGAGGCCGAAGGGCAGCGCGATCAGGCCGGTCCCGGCCAACACCTCACCAATGATGTTGGCGAAGGCCCAGCCGTAGAGGGTCAGGAAGATTTCGAGGTAGCTGTCGAGCTGCATGTCGCCTCCGGGCGGTCAACGGACGAGGCCCCGCGCGGCCTGCAGCACCGCCGAGCCGAAGTGCACGAGGTCACCGACCCCGATGCCCACGAAGAGGATGAACACGGTGAACCACCCCGCCAGCTTCCAGCGCCATGCAAGCACCTGGTGCACCTCGGTCGGCGCCACGATGCCCCGGGTCGCCGCCCACCGGACCACGCCGGGCCAGAACGCAACGAGCAACCCGAGGGCCACCGCCTGCACGGCCAGGCCCACGTACCTCGCGCGATGCGCGGAAGCCGCGATGCCTTCAAGGCGGGACACCGGCTGCTGCACCAGCACGGCCGTCACCAGGCCGGCGATCACCAGGTACACCAGGCAGACACCAAACCAGCGAAGGCGACGAGCCCAGCGGCCGCCGGCGCGGTCCGGCTTCGGGGAGGCATCCTGAGCCGTTGGATGAACAGCGGAGCGTTCGGTCACGGTCTTGCCCTCAGTTGGCCCTGACCCGGCCGTTCTCCAGCGGCCGCGGATCGACCGCGGTGGCGGCCGGTACGCGCTGGGCCTGGCTGTCCTTGTGGAACTGCTCGCCCATGATGGCAAGGGCGGTCTCCGAGGTCATCTCCTTGCGGATGCGGTACTCGAACATCAGGTCGTTGATGTACTGGGTCAGCCGGTCGACCTGGGCCTGCACGTCGCGCTGCATCTCCGTGGCCTTGGTCGCCTGGGGCAGCGACAGGCCTGCGATGAGCGCGGATCTCGCAACCAGCGCCTTGTCGATCACCCGCTGCATGGCCAGCTCTTCCACCAGGCGGCCGGTGGCCAGGGTCCGGCTCTCCGCTGGCAGCTGTCGCACCGCTTCCACCAGTTGGGGGCTGACCGCGAAGCCGGAGGCGGAGATGTCCTTGAGCTGGGCGACCTGGCCAGGGTCGGCCACGACCCGTTGCATGACGGGTCGCACGGTGCTCAGTTCCTCCTCCAGGCGCGGGCCCAGCCCTGTGGCCGTGACCGTCGTGGTGGGCTGTGGGCACGTGGTCTGGGAACACAGGAACACCTGCTTGTCGCCCAGCACCTGTGTCGTCCACGACGCCATGGCGTCGGGGCTGGAGAAGGCCCGCACCAGGCGCGTGTTCGCCGAGCTCGATGCCGCCCAATTCGTCGAGGACGAGGCGGCAGGCGCCTGGTTCAGCAAGGTGTTGTAGCCCGCGATGGACAGGTCTCGCACAGGCTCGATGGCCTTTGTTCCGGCGCCGCCGGCATAGGTGCCGAACACCCACTCCACGCCGCGGTTCTGCGCCTCCTCGTTCTTGTTGATGTCCAGCTTCGCCTGCACCACGTCGCCCGAGGCGTCCGCCTTCGCCTTCCATACATCGCCTTTGGCCATCTTCACGTAGTCCTCGTAAGGGTCCTGGCCATTGCGGATCATGGCTTCCATCTCCTCGCAGGTCTTGAGCGACGCAGCCACCAGCACGTCGGCCTTCTGGCTGAAGTTCTGGAACAGTTGGTAGAGGCCTGGCTGGGCCCGCTGCAGCATGTAGAGCGGCAGTGACGAGATGCCGACCTTCACCGCATTGGAGATCGTGGTGCCCAGGTTCTTGAAGCCTTCCATGGTGTTGGCCCAGGACAACCCCACGTCGAATTTGCCACAGCTGTAGTTCAGTCGGACCTTCAAGCCGAGCTTCAGCCCGGTCGACTTGCCGTTGATGGGCCCACCGGTGGGTGAGCTGCCACCCAATCGGTAGTAGAGGGACGAATTGGTCACGGGCTGCGCCTTTGCCGGCGGTAGGTGCAGCACCAACACAGCGCCGATCAAGACGGCCGTCAAGCCACGTTGCAGACCGGAGACGATGGTTGAAGGAGTGGTCATAGGGTCAGGGCACGGCAAAGAGAAAGATCGGCGTCTTGCGCTCGCAGCACTCGTAGCGCTGCCACAGGTTCCAGATGTAGCCCTCGTTGTCCGAAGTCTTGTGGTCGCCGTAGCTGCCCACGCTCAGGCTGTCGTTGTCGCCAAAGGTGATGCAGTCGGTGCTTGCCACCGGATGGACGGCTTGCCAGCGCGGCTCGTCGCCACGCTTGAAGTACACGTACTTCTGCTCGCCCTTGGCGTAGAGCTTCTTGTAGATGTGGGGCTGCGCTTCCTGCCGGATGATGCTGGCCACCCGCGCGGCCAGCACCGCGGAAGACTTGACGGGGTGGGACTGCACCAGCTCGCCGGTCCGCGGGTAGGTGCCGCCCCAGGTATTGACGAGTCCATGGCCGACTTCGCCGACGCCTGGCACCCAGGAGCCCGGGTACAGAAGCTCCAGCGGCACCTTGCCCCGCCAGAACAGGGCGTCGAGGTCGGAGTCGTACTGGATCGAAAGCATGCCGGAGCCGCCCGGGCACAGGTAGGCCGTGAGGCCGGCGTTGCCGCTGTTGCCACTCCCGGAACTGGAGCTGCCCGACTGGGTGCCCAGCGTCTGGTACATCTGGTCCAGGAGTTGGCTGTAGCTCTGGGGCTGGCCGCTCGATGTCGAGGACCCGGAGGAGCCCGTGGATGTCGTCTCCGTCGTCGTGGTCGGCGTCGTGCTCGTGCCCCCGCCGCCACTCGTCATCGGGTTGCTTGCACCGAAGGAGCCCAAACCCGAGACCCCCGAGAACATCGAGCTGTACTGGCCCGGCAGGGACCCGAGCTGGTTCAGCATCTGGCTGGGATTGAAGGCCTGGGCCCGCGCGCCCTCCAACACACCGTTGGACAGGTCCGACGGCACCTGCGACCACTGCTGCTGGATCTTGGGCAACTCCTTGTCGGGGAAGGCCTGGATCTCGTTGGTGTCCGGGTACTCCCACGTCCAGTTGCCACCCATCACGGCGCCGATCGGGTTCCCGATCGCATCCGCGGACTTCATGGTGACCACCTCCCTCGCCTCACGCGCTGTCGTCGCCTGGCTGTCGAGCGTGCTGCCCATCAGCGAAGAGCCGGCCTTGTCCATGGCGGTGGAGATGGGCTTGGCCAGATCGGCCCAGGGATGCTGGGTCGGCGAGTTGTAGGTGCTGACAACCACGTCCGGCACGTAGTGCTGCACGCGGATCGAGGTCTCGATCTCGCAATAGAACAGGTAGCACCTCAGGAAGAAGCACACGCCAGTCACCTGGTAGGCCAGGCAGCTCGAAAGCCCCTGGACTGTCGCGGTGGCGATCGCCATCGTGTTACTGCCGCTGGTGCTGCCTGAGGCGTCACTCCCTTGCGCGGCCAGTGCGTTGCCCGCGCCGGTCAGCGAGACCGACCCGATGACCACTGCGGTCACCAGATCGGCGGCCAGCCTGCGTGGCCCCGCCCAGTCGCTGCACCGGGTCATCGCCGGCCGGCCCGCTGCTGGCGGGCAAGGAACAGTTGGACGGCCTGGTCGGCGTCGGTCACGCCGTAGACGACGGCCTGGCGGTTGATGACGATGGCCGGGAGGTGGTCGATGCGGTAGTAGCGGGCCAGGTTGATGGCGTTGGCCGCCGCCACGGCCGCAGGCGTGATCTCTCGCTTGATCCGAGCCTGGTTGGCCATCATCCAGCGGCGGGCCACCGACTCGCCGCCGCGCGGGATCTGCTGGTTGATGTACTGCTTGATCTGCTGCAGCCGATCCATCCGATGGACCACGAGACGGTACTGTTCCGTCTGGGCGGGTGTGACCAGCATCGCCGAGTTGGCGAAGACCTCGACGGTCATGACGCCGCGGGCGGCCGGCGCGGCCTGCGGCGCCGCCGCTGTCTCGATCACGGAGGATGCGCAGAGTGCGGCCGCGCCGCCGCGCGCAAGCCAACAAAGGAGGTGGCGGCGCCTCATCCCCGGCGGGCCTCGATTTCCTCGGCCACGAGCATCGCCGCGCGCAGCTCGCTGCAGCCGTGCTGCTCCATGAGCCGGCGGCGATGGGCCTTCTCGTACCCTTCGGTCTGGGCCAGGGCGATCGGCAGCGCCGGCGGAACGTTGCGGAAGAGCGTCTGCCCCGAGGCGCTGATCAGGACGCCCTCCGTGTACTTGCCTGGGGCCTTGCGGGCCGACTCCATGAGCATGCGCTGCTCCGGCGTCAGCGAGCGGAACCGGGCGACTTGCTCGATCTCGCTCTTGTCCATCGTCAGCAGCATCCAGAACTCGCACATGGAAAGCACGCGCTCCATCGAGTCCGGGAAGTCCTGCAGGTTCTGGGTGGCGAGCCAGAACCACATGTTCAGCTTGCGCCACATCTTGGTGCCCTTGGCGATCTTCGGGCCCAGCAGGTCGTTGGTCGTGATCAGGTGGCCCTCGTCGGTGAGGAAGATCAGCGGACGGCCCTCGGCCTGGTGCGCCTCGCCGCGGCCCTGCACCGCGTCTATCAGCGAGGTGTAGGCCACGGCCAGCGCGTCCGCATACCCGTCCTTGGTGAGCGTGCCCATCTCGACCAGCGTGACGTCCACATCCGGCCAGTCGCGCCCTTCCCGGTTGAAGAGGGTGCCGCGCAGCCCCTGGCAGAAGGACATCATGGACTGCCCCATGTCCTCTGCCCGCTCACGCCGCCCCTGGGACAGCGACAGGTCGCCCTGCATGGCCATCAGCTCGTTGGCCACGTCGTGCACCAACGGGTGTGGGCGCCCATCGCTGCGCGTCCTGATCGCGGCGCGGATCACGGCCCGGGTGATGAGGTAGCGGTCCGAGCGGGACATGCGCGCCTCCTCCCGGGCCTCGCCGCCGGTGATCATCATGATCGCGGCGATGAGCATCTCGCCAAGGTAGTCGCGGCGCTCGTCGTCATCCTCCGCTGCCGCGGGCTCCGCCCCATGGTCCGAGGCCGGCATGGCAGCCGACACGGGTTGCTGCTCGAAGGCGCCGGCCTTCTGGAGCAGCGCGTCCATCGCCTCGGCATCAGGAAGCCCCTCGGCGTCGCCAGCGGCGCGGGCCTCGGCCGCGTAGAAGCTGCTCATGATGTCGGCGTCGTCCAGCAGCTTGAGCGCGTGCACGAAGGGCGGCAGCGACACATCGGCGGCCGTCGTGAGCGTGACGCAGTGCGTGCTCAGCCCTTGGCCCTTGAAGAACTCGACCAGCAGGCCGAAGCTGTTGCCGGCGTCCACGATCACCAGGCGAGGTCGGTGGACAGCCATGGTCATCATGGCCAGGTAGTTGAGAGTCGCCGACTTGCCGGCACCGGTCGGGCCCAGGACCAGCATGTGGGCGTTCTTCTTGCGATCGTGGCGGTTGAGCGGGTCGATCCAGAGCGGCTCGCCACCACGGTTCCAGAACCACATGCCGGGGTGCGGCGTGCCGCGGGCGCGGCCATAGACCGGCAGGAGCGCGGCGATGTGGCTGGCGAAGGTCAGCCGTGAGCGCTTGAGGTGCCGCTCGTCGAATGCGGGGTCGAAGGTGAACGGCAAGCCGCGCACGAAGGCGTCCAGGGGCACCAGGTCCTGTTGGGGAGCAATGAACCGCAGCCCCGTCGGCACCAGCAGCGCGTTGGCCTTCGCCACGGCTGCATCGACCTCATCCACGGTCTTGCCCGCCAGGTAGAGCACCGTGAACATCGGCAGCAGCTTGTCGCCGGTCGCCATGTGGCTCAGCACCCGTTCGCACTCGGCGAAGGTCTCCTGGGCCAGCGCGTTGGCCGCCCGGGAGGCATCTCGCATCCGGCTGATGTGCTGCTCCACCTTGTACTGCGGCCGGATGACGACGGTGATCGAGAGCATCGAGCCAGGCGGAAGACGATCGAAGCGGGCGAAGCTCTCCTTGTCGTGCCGCAACTCTGCGGAGAAGTGGCCGACTTCCGGCGCTGCCTTGATGCTCTCCAGGGTCAGTGCTTTCACCGGGACGCCGCCAAACGAGAACAGGCCCCGCTCCAGGTCGGAGTACGGCTCGCTCAGGTTGAGCGACTCGGCCATGGAGTTGCCAAAGAGAGGCGCGGCGCCCGCCGACGCCGTGCTTGAGAAGTCGCCCGGGTACGGCGCCATGCGCATCAATTCGGCCGCCCTGGCGGCGCCGGGGACCTTGGGATTGAAGAAAGGCAACAGCCAGGCGTAGAGATCGGCGCCTGTACACCGGCGCACCGTGACACCGGCCTCCGACAGCGTGGCCTGGACGGTCGAGGCCATTGCTTCCATCTCGTCGTGTGCGCTCGTCACTCGCTCGGCGGCATCCTGGTCGAGCCTGCGGTAGATGCAGCAGCGCACACGGCGCTGCTGGCCCCGCCAGGGCTGGAAGGTCACTTCCGTGTCTTCGAACAGACCTTCCGGCTTGGAGACCTGGGCCAGGTGCCGGCGGAACTGTTCAAGTACCGCCTGGGTCATCGGCGATTGCAGGATCTGCTGCGCACGCAGCGGCTCGTCCTTGTGCTGCTCCGCGATGTAACGCCGCAGCTGCTCCACCATCCCCGACAGGTCGTAGTCGTCGCTGACGAAGAACTGCACGATCCATGGGGAGCCATCCACCTCGGGGATGGCCTGCAGGGCTTCCTTGACCTTGTGGGCCTTCTCGGCGAGCACCGACGCAGGTTGCGCTTCGGTGGGCACGCCGCCCAGCTCGAAGAGCACGCCCAGCGTGGTGCCGTCGTGGAGCACGAAGACGCGCTCGTCGGGCCGGTAGGCAACGTAGGGAAGCAGGTCGGAAAACGAGGGTGGACGCAGCGCCATGCGTCTGCGGTCCTCCACCGTGAGCTTGGAGCCCACGTACTCGGCCGGCTCCGGTGCCGGAACCTCGCCGGATGGCACCGCGAGCGCGGGAAGGATCGCCTGCAGACCCGGGACGGCCCGCAGCGCGGCCAGCAAGTGCTGAGTCAATGCCTGCATGTCAGCGCCCCTGCTCTCGCGCCGGCGACTGGCCGGCCTGGGCGTTCCGGGACCGGCCCTGCAGCAAGTCGCCTTCCACCTCGCCAGGCAGCGCGTACTGGGTGGACTCGTACATTGGGAAGACCGTCACATAGCCCGGTACCGGGTACTGCCCCTTGGCGAGGTGGGGAAACACCACCATCACCAGGTCCGGATTCGGCACCCGTGCGAACCGCTGACGCATCGGCTCCAGCGCCGACCAGTAGCGCTGCGTGTCGCCATCGCCGGCGGCCACGGGCCGGGCAGGTGCGGCGTCGCGCAGCCGTGCACGTGCTTCCACGCCCCCGGCGGAGCCCTGGCCCGACGCGTTCGCCTGGCCCCGATAGATGTCGACAACGGTCGGGCTTCCCTGGGTGGCGTCCTGGATGGGGGAATGGCGGGGCCCGCTGACCGAGCAGGCGCCGAGCATCATTGCGACGGCGCATGCGCCGAGCAGGCCAGTCATGGGCAGCGAGGGGAACGAATGCAGCATGGGGTGACTCCGGATGACCGGACATGGGGATGAATCAGGCTGCAGCGCGTTGCGTGCGCTGCGAGCGGATGAGGGAACCTGGGCAGGGGCATGTGCGGCGTGGCGCGGCTACGGTCCAATGGGCTCGCGGTGCTGATGGCGCGCTCTCGTCGGGCATCACTCCAAACCGTATCGGGCGCCGCGTGCCGTCTGGTCGACGGCCTCCTGCCTGCGGTGCACCAGGCGACGGCCCTGCGGGTTCTTGTCGATCCGTAGTTCCTGGTTCACGTGGACAACGAGCCGTTGGCCAGCTGGCGTCACCACTGCGTCGAAGGAGTTCTTCAGCCGCTGCAACAGCCACTTGGACAACTCGTCGCCGGAGCCGGCAACGGCCTGGCCAAGGGCGTAGCGTCCGACCGAACCGGTGACCGTCGACGTCACGCCGAGGCTGCCGCCGGACGCGCTTTGCACGATCGTCTTCTGCGCGTCGGAGAACGCCTGTCCTGCGGCATCGAGCGCCTTGGCGCCGACCACGTCCGTGATGTAGGCCGGCGCGTTCGTGACGAACTGCCCGGGGATGCACGGATTGCCGACCGCGTCGCTCACATAACCCAGGTCCTGGCCAGCGCCAGGGCTGCCGCCGCCGGCGCCGGCGCTGGAGCCGCCTCGGCTGGAAACCGTCTGGATCGCACCATCGTTGAAGACGAAGGTGACCGAGCGCACCTTTCCTTCCGAGCAGGACAGGGCCATGTCGCCGATTGCAACGCCGCTGATGATCATCCCCGCCAGGTCGTCCGGCAGCTCGAAGCCGTTGGCCGCCAGGTTGTCTCGCCCCACCACGGCCTTCCACTGCATCGGGTCGCGCACCTGGCCGTCCACGGGCACCCGCCCGATGATGGTGGACATCGAGGTCACGCCGGCGAGCGTCGCGTTCTCTGGAATCGTGAAGTACGGGATTGGCTTGGGGGCCGGGTCGCCTTCCTGGGCCAGGGCCTCGGCCGCTGCGCGCGCCGCTGGGCCGGCGCCGGCTTGGCCATCGCCGTTGCCGGCGCTGGACGTGCGGACATACGTGGTCGTCGGCGGCACGCCGCGGCCGCGAGCCTCGGCAGTCGCCGCCGCATAGCCCATGGGCGGCACCACCTTGTAGCTCACGGCGCCGTCGGGGGCCGCTGCCCCGGGACCTGCCGAGCCGAAGTCGATCGCTGCCGCGCCCGGGGCTCCGGCCGGCTTGCCGCTGCCGATTACCTGCTGCCCCAACCCGGACGAGGTGGCGGCCGCACCCTGCATGGTCTTGCCCACCGTCGCAACTGCGCCCGCAAAGGTGTCTGCGATGGTGCCGCCCGCCACTCCCCCAGAGAGACCTCCTGTCGATGCCGCACCGTCGCCTGCGTTTCCGGGCTTCAGCTGCCGGCGCAGGTTCTCGTTCTCGGTCAGCACCTTCTGTACCGCGTCCCGTAGCTCCTTGTTGGCCGCAACCACGGTCTTGAGCGTTTCGGTGGGCGTGTCCTGGTCCGCGCCCTTGGTCGCCGGGAGGGCACTCGGGGGCGCCTTCATCGGCGCGGCGGCCTGCGGCCGCGGATCTCCGCGCAGCTGCATCACGATGATGGTCACCACGGTGCCCACTGCCACGATGGCGAATACGGGGATGAGCTTGTTTCGGCTGGCGGCCATGCGGCGCTCCTACGTGTGTTTCCTGGTCACAGACAGGCCTCGAAGCTGCGATCGCAGACGAGGTAGATGGCGGTGGTGTCCGTCTCCGAGCCGGCCGGGCCGATGCGGCCGTGCTGGGCCGTGGCGGAAATCCAGCGACCGCGCAACTGCTCCAGGGGGATTTCGAGCGGGTAGCGGGAGAGGTTCGTCACGCGCACCGCTGTCACATAGAGCTGGCCCGACTTCCACTGTCCCAGCGGGACCGCCTCGGCATTCGCACCTCGCAACAGCCCCACCACGGGCTTGTCGCTGACACCGACCTGGACGACACCCGGCGTGGCCACGGCGAGCCGGCGCGGCGCGTACAGCTGCCGCGCCGCGTGCCGGGTGAGCATGACCATGTCGGCGCCCGCTTCTGCGGCGCCTGGCTCGTCGCCGGCCCTCTTTGCGACCGACGACGCGGCCGCAGATGCGGAGCTGCCCGTCCCCTTCCCGTCCACGGTGGAGATCTCCAGCTCAGCGGTGCTTGGGGCGGTGTCCTTGCCCGCGACGATGTCCAGCGGCACCTGCTGGCCGCTGTCGATCAGCTCGGCCACGATGCGGATCGGCGCGAAGGGCACCAGCGCCGTGATGTAGAGGGTGCGGTCGATGCTCTCGATGCGCGCCACGGTCTCGATGTCGCGGGGCACGTGCAGTGCCACCGGAGCCGGCAGCGTCACCAGGCGCTCCACATTGAGCGCAAGGGGAACCTGGATCGGTGCGCGGTCGAAGACCGCTCGCTCGATGTCTCCACCGCCGCGGGATGCACGACGTACTGCGCCGACGCGTCGGCCCGACGCGGATGACGGTGCCTGGGCTGCCTTGACGGCGGCGGCCGCAGCCCGCGCGGCCGCGCCAGGACCATCTGCCGGCATCGAGGCGGAGCCCGCCACGCCAGGCGCGCCTGCTGCGCCGGGTGTGCCCATGTTCTGGCCCAGGTCCACGGTCGCCGGTGCCGCGCCCGACGCCGTGAACGGTGCCGAAGGTGCGGTGTTGGCTTGGATCAGGTCTGGGGGCACGCCCTTGAGCGTGAGGTCCTTCACCTCCTGGGCATGCATCGGGCAGGCCGCGGCGAGCAGCGCAGCGAAGACGGCGCAGGCCGGCACCGCTGCCAAGCCGGGGCGACGCACGAGCAGGCGCCGTCGGATTCGGGTGATAGGCGAATTCATCGGTTGGACTCCAGAGGCGACGCTTCCGGAAGCGTCGAAGGCGCGACCTGGCCCGGCAGCGCCGGCACCTTGAGCTGCGACGGCGGGTTGGCAGCGGGACGCTCCAGCTTCAAGTCCGCCTCGTTCAGCCGCGCTGGCACGTTGGTGCCGTAGCAGTCGATGGCGAGCTGCCAGGGGTTGCGCTCCCGGTCGACGTCGAAGCGCACCACCCGGATTGGGAAGCGGATGTAGATGTCCTTGACCGGCTGGCCACGGAAGGTCTCCTGGACCTGGGTGTCCAGGAAGACCGTCCAACTGCTCTTGCTGGCGTCCGCGACCACCCGGTTGCTCGCGTAACCGAAGCCGGCGATCTCGGTGACTTGCCGCGTGCGGTTGCGAAGCTCGCCTTCCCGGCCGCGGCGCTCCATGTCTGCGGTGAGCTGGGCCACGCATTGCGGCGTGACGAAGTTCTGCATCCGGTAGATCTGCATGCCGTAGTCGCGGGCCCCGTCTTCCGACCACCGGTTGATCTGCTGCCAGATGTAGTAGCCGAAGGCATAGACGTTCGCGGGCGGCACGTCGGACTCACCGCTGCGCAGCGCGACCGAGGCGCCGGCGGCGATGTTGGGCGCCAGGTGGACGTTCAGGTTCTTGGGGGTGAGCCAGGCCATCCACGTCGTGAAGGCGCCGAACGCCATGGCCCCATAGAGGACACGACGCAGCAACCGATTCGTCCGCCGCTCCGACGCCAGTGCGTCCAGGTACTGCGAGGAACTCATCGTGCCGCCCCTGCATGCGAACGGGCCAGGTGCGCACCAAGAGCCGCCAGCCGCGCCATCATGGGTGGCGTGCTGGTGGACTCATCGGTGGGCTGTGGCATGTCGGCTGTGGCTCCCGGGTCCCGGTACCTGAACGGGCTTGCGAACCCGAAGGGCAGCACGCACCCCACGCTCCAGAAGCCGGTTCGCGTCAGGAAGCGCTCACGGGACAGCCCGCGCGTGGCCATCCACCGCTGAATCGCGTGCTCGTAGTAGTAATCGGGCCGACCTCGCTTGAGCTTGGCCAACCGTAAGGAGGCACTCCAGAGGGTGAATGCTGTGCCGAAGGTCGGCAGTGCCAGCCCGATCTGCCAGACACCGGTCGTCAGGATCACGAGGAGGCCCACGAACCCGTAGCCGGCGACCGAGAGCACGGCGATCCAGGTTGCCTCCGTCGCCGCCATCCCATTGAGCACGGGAGGCTCGACGTTGACCCTCGCCGTTACCGGTGCGTGGCTGCGGGCGATCGTCTGGCCCGGCGCTGCCGGATGGGAAGGCAAGGTCATCCGAGCACCTTGACCACGAGGGTGATCATCATGAGGACGAAGATCATCAGCAGGCCACCCATGATGAAGTACTCCTTCAGGTCACCGAAGGGCGCGCGCCCGGACGTGTACTCCTTCCATTTGGTCAAACCACCGCTGGCGACGTAGATGCCAGCGACCGCCGCAACGATGGTCCCGAGGATGGTCAGGCCCAACTTGAAGTAGGCGCCCATCTGGCTCAGGTAGTCCCCGTCCTTGACCGATTGCCCGTTGAGGCCCTCGGTGGGAACGGTCATCTGTGGAAGCTCCGCCATGGCCGGCACGCAGTGCAGCGACAGCCAGATGAGCGCGAGGGCGACGAGGCCTTGCAGAGCGAATCTCTGACCGATGTGCCCGAAGAAGCAGGAGCGCCGGGCGGATGTGGGGGGGATGTACATGTGGATTCCTCGTGATCGGGGGTTGAAGGGATCGGGTCAGCGCCATTGCAGAAGGAACGTGATGAGCGAAAGCACCACGATCAGCAGCAGCACCAGCACGCGCACCACCTCGGCCTTCGAGACGGCGTCGTCCGAGTAGGCTTGGATGAGCAGGCCGGCCAGCCAGGCGGCCAGCAGTAGCGCGGCGACGATCACCAACGTGACGACGTTGGTCCGCAGCGCCGATGGGTCGACGCCGGAGGCCGCCTTGAACGCGTCGACGAGCATTTGGTTCATCGACAGCTCGCACTATTGGCGGTAGTCGCCGCGCAGCGGTGCGACAGGCCGCGGCTGCCGCGGCGCGTCGACGTGCTGGTCGATGGCCTGGCGCATCATTTCCAGGTCGCGCTGCAGCCAGTCATAGCGGAACTTGACGCGCTGGCCGGTGGGGGCGGCCTGCGCGGCGTCGCTCACCATGGCCTGCACACGCGCGAGTTCGCTGGAGATCCGGGCGAGCTGCTCCCGCTCCTGGTCGTCGTCTGCAAGCGCAAGCCCGGCGCACGTTGCGAGGCCCAGTGCGAGCGCGGCTCGCAGCAGCCGGCGCGGCCAGGTGGTGAAGGAATGGATAGGCATGAGAGGCTCCTACAGGTACTTCTTGAAGGCGGCGAGCGTGGTGGACAGGCTCATGGCGACGAGGACGGTGAAGACCAGGACCATGTAGGCGGGGTTGAAGCCGCCGAACGGCCAGGCGAGATAAAGGCCGAAGCCTCCGGTCAAGGACCAGCGCGTGTAGCGCTTGGCGTGGTGATAGATGAAGGAGCTTTCTCGGCCGCCTCGCCAACGCCGAAGGTCCCGGCGCACGAGGCCATCCACCGCCCCGAGCAGACACGCCAGCACGAACGCAGGAATGGCGAATACCGCGATAGCCAGGCGCAGCACCACGTCCATCGCCACGTACATGCTGATGACGGCACAGCGTGCCCCTTCGCGCACGACGATCTGAAGCAGGTCGCCCAGGCCTCTGAAGCCGCTCAGGCCTGAGCCAGGACTGACGACGGGCACGCTCCCCGGCTCCGAGCCATCGGGGTGATGCAGACGCATGTAGAGCGCCACGATGCCCAGCGACGCGTAGGGCTTCTGCACCCATCGCAGCAGCTCGTTGCTCAGCGCGACCGTGTCGCCCACCAAGACGCTGCGCGGCGCCGCCTCGATGTATCCCAGGTCCTGTTCAACCATCCGGCGCGCGTGCAGCTCGGCCTCGTCGGGCCACACCAAGTAGCTGCCGACGATCTCGATGGCGACGCCCAATAGCCAGGCGCTCAGTGACACGAACACCAGACTCATGCAGATCTCGAACACCCAGAGGATCGGGCCGCGCGTGGGCGCCGCCAGAGTCGCCGTGCTCATGCAGCATCCCTCCAGACAGTGCCAAGTACTGCCCGCTGATCCAGCACGTTGCCTTGCGGGTCCAGGTCGCCCACATCGGCAGGCTCGGCGTGCTGGGCTTCCTGGGGCTCGGCAGCAAGGTTGGTGGCGATCAGGTCGGCAGCCGCGGCGCCAATCGGTTGGCCCGCCAGCCAATCCGTCTCGCTCGCCCAACGCTCGCTTGTGCGATAGCGACGCTTCATGTCGACCGCGACCTTCTTCAGGCTCTCCGGCACGAACGGATCGTTCGCGGCGTCCGCCAGCGGGATGCGGATCTTGAAGGGCCGATTGCCCTCCAGCAGTGCGAATGCCTGACCCTGCGGCAAGCTCAGAAGATCGTTGGCCTGGATCAGGGGCACCTTGGTGCTGGTGATGATGTCGTCGTTACGGCTGGTGAAGTCGACCCCGGTGCCCTGGGCCGCCGTGTCGGTCACACCGGACATGGGCGTCAGGTGCACGACATTCACCTCAGGCACCTGCTTGGCCAGCAGATCCGCGGTGGCCACCGAGCGCACGCGCAGCATGACCAGGTGGTTGAAGTTGTCCATGATCTGGCCAGCCTTGGCCTTGTCGCCGACCTTGGCCTCGATGTCGAACATTGACTGCGTGTAGGCCGTGATCCGGAAGCCGGAGCCACCGAGCTTGTTGACCATGGGCACGAACTCCGGGCCAGCGATTTCGTTCACCTCGTCGAAGTGGCAGCAGACGGTCGGCAGTACGAGCTTGCCGTCCTCCCGGTGCGGATCGAGCCCGGTCTTGTAGAGCTTGCCGCCAACGCTCACCAGGTCGGCCAGCATCGAGTTGCCCACGGCCGAGGACACCACCGAATCGGACAGCGCATCGAGGCCCACGTACACGATGCCGCCCTGGCGCATCACGCTCATCCAGTCGAAGATCGGCCGCGTGTCGTCGGCGTCGAAGTAGTCCGGGCTGATGAGCTTGCCCACGGCACCGGACGTGAGCTTCTCCAGGAAGGGGCCCAGGCTGGCGATGATCTTCTCGTAGAAGCTGCGGTCGTAGCTCACGGCGCCGACCAGCCCGAGGAGCACGTTGTCCGTGACGCGGCTTTCCTTGATCCACAAGATCATGGCGATCACATCCGGGGCGCGAGTGGAGAGGGAGCGGTCCACCGCGACCTTCTTGGTTTCGATCCGCTCCTGCAGCGAATCGAGCTTCTCCTGGTATTTGGCGTGCCGGCCCTGCTGTGCCTCGCGAGCCCAGAAGAAGTGCGCGTACTCCATGAACAGCGGCTCGATGCCGGTGACGTCGCGCAGAAGCGTGTCGTAGGTCGGGATGCGCCCGAGCGCGACCTGGGCCTGGGCCACGATGTTCGTGAACCGCCAGGAGAATTCCTTGAACGCCGCGGAGTTGCCGCTCGACGGCAGGGCATTCGTGGCACGGGCGGCCACCTCGGTGATGCGGCTGAAGTTGCCGATTCCGTTGTAGCGCGCCGAGATCTCCGGGTAGCCCAGGTGGAACAGGTAGAACTGCTTGTCCCGGCCGGCGCGCCGGGCTTCGGCGTACATGCGCAGCATGAGGTCCGCATCGCCCTTCGGGTCGATCACCACCACGACATGGCCCGCATGGATGTCCTGGGTAGCGAGCAGTTCCAGCAACCGCGTCTTGCCCACCCGCGTGGTCCCCATCACCAGCAGATGGCCGGCGCGAGCGGTCTGCCGCAGGGCGACGGGGCATTCTTCCTGCGCGCCCACGCCGTGGAGGATCGACGATCCGCCGAGGTCCATGTTGGGGTACAGCGGGTTGAGCGGCCCGCCGACGCTGGTGGCGGCGCGCACGGCCTGGGCTCGGCGCGACAGCGGTGCGCCCGTGTTCTCAGCCGCTGACAGCTCCCCGGCTACGCCGGCGGTCAGCGATGCACCGAACGCTGCCAAGCGCTGCTCCAGCGGGGTGAGCTTGACGTAGGGCTCTGCATCCCGCCGTGTCGCATCCAGCTTTCTTTGCGCGTGCTGCTGCCCCCAGGCGAAGCCTTCCCCCAGGTAGAGCTGCTTGCTCAGGTCGACGGGCAGCTTCGAGGGAGCGACGCGGGTGATCTTGTTGAGCTTCAGCCCCCGCTGGTACTGAACGACCGTCAACGCCTGGCTGCAGCGCCGCCACCCGAATGCGATCGCGCCCACGGCGGCGACGAGCCCAAGCAGCGGCGGCATCATGAGTGCCCAGGGCGCTGCAAGGGCGACCGCGGCAATGCTCCAAGAGACCGCCGTGCTCCAAAGCTCGACCGGGGGGCGGAGTTGCCCTTCCATGACAACGCCGCTGCTCATGGGCGCACCTCCGGGGGCTGCTCCGTTTGCCCTTCAAGGCCGTTCGACTCACCTGAGCCGATCAGGATCTGTCGAGCGTGCCCCGCCGCATCGATGAACACGGGATAGACAATCCCGCTGGCCAGCAGCTGATCGTCCATCCATGAGCCCATCGAGGGCGCGTACGCCAGTTGAGGGGCGACTGCTTGAATGGCGCGGAACTCTGCCTCGGTGCGGGCCTGGACCACCACGCCCCAGGCCTGTTCCTGCAGCAGCCGCTCCCGGTTGAAGGCGAGCCACCGCATGGATCGCACATCCGCGCCGACGATGAAGATCGGCTGCACCTGCCAGGTGGCGTCGAACACCCTTCGCTCATGGGGCAGCACGCCGGTCGAGAGCTCGGTGCTGATGGGAAACCGCAAGCCTGGCATCACACTGCCCCGGGCGGCTGGATCGGAGCTGGTGATGGCAGACAGGTAAGGGGCGAGCGGCACTCCGCGGCCACTGTCGTGGACCACTTCCAACGACGCAGCGGGCGTGGCCACCACGCCCTGGCCGCGGCTCGATGGACCAGCCATCACCAGCGCTGCGCACAGCAGGGCCGCGGCGACGCGCCGGCCCGCTCCTTTTCCAGCGGCGTGCCATAGGCGGTGCACACGTTCTGGGCTATCCATTGGCGCTCCAGGTGAACCTGGTGGTGGCGGCCTGCGCGAAGGTCAGACCATGTGCGGCGATCTGGCGGGCCACCGAGGCGGCATAGCGTGCACCGCGCTCCCGACGCTCGGAGGTGTCCAGGCCGCCGGTGTGGTACCGGGCGACCGCCTGCGCCCAGTCGCCCGTCGCGGCGAACTGCTGGCGAAGGATCAGCGCGCCCACCGCCAGGTTGGGATACGGGTCGAGTGCGCGCTCCGGGCTGCGCAGCTTGTCCTGGTGATAGCCCCAGTTCACCTGCATGACGCCGCTGTCGATGTTGGTGATGCCGGCGCGCAGGTGCCGCTGCATCGCTGCCACGGTCTCCATGTAGCTGCCGTAGCGCTCGGGCCTGCCCGCGACGCAGAGCGTCCATGGGAACGGCAACGCCAGCGGCCCGAAGCTCATCTTGCTCTCCTGCAGTGCAATGCCGTAGAGCAGCCAGGCCGGCAGCCCTGTGTAATGGGCTGTCAGGATGTAGGCGGTCGGGGGCACTGTCAGGCGCACCGTGCTGCGAGCCCCTGGCCCTCCAGCTCGTCCCTGTGCTCCGCCAGCGGCGACGTCGGCCCGCGGCCGCTCCGCCTCACGGCTCGCTGCACGGCCGAACTCCTCCGCTGGGCGCCGAGCATCGGAGCCCACATCAGGCAGGATCACGGTGACCTCGGAGCGGTCGTAGGGCATGAGGTCCCGCGGATCGGAGGCCAAAGCCCAGGCGGGCACGAGCCCGCACGCGGCCGCGCCAAGGCCGCTGGCGAGTGCCGCGCGTCGCGTCAGCGGTTCCTCGGCGCCAAGCAGAGTCATCGCAGTCCCATTGCCCGCGACGAAGGTCCCCGAGCGGCCGGCGTGCTCGGCTCCATGACCAGGGTTCGCGGGACGCCCGCGGCGTCCGCCGACCCTGTGGGTGCAAACACCTTGGGAAGACCGTCGAAGCTCACGATCGGGCTGCTGCCCACAAGGCGGGTGATCGCCTGCTGGTAGGCAGCGTCCCATGCCAGGCTGCGCTGCACATCGGCGTAGACGGCCTTCGCCATCATCTCGGCGTAGCGGCGCCGCTCGGCATCGGTTCGCGCGTGGATGCCCAGGGCTTCGATGGGCGACAGGTTCGGCACCGAGAAGGCAGCGCGGGGCCCCTGCAGGAGCACCTTGGCGCGGGTCATCTCTTCGTCCGTGAGGCCCCAGATCTCGGCAAGAAGGCGGTCGTGTGCGTCCAGGCCTGTCGATTGCCGGGCGCTGTCCCTCGCTTGAGTGCCAGTGACCTGGGTGCGGTCGAGCTGGGTTGTCGAGGTGCCGGTCTGGGTCTGGGCAGGGACAGCCATGGGCGCGCCGAGGGCAAGGGCCAACAGTGCGGCAGTCGGGAGGGATTTCATGGGTCAGCCCCCTTGGCGGCTCGATAGCGTGAAGCTCCGGCCGCCGGCGGAGAACGTTGCCGTTTGCGAGGATGGGTCGGCGCTCTGCAGGGTGACGCCGTTGAGGGTGTCGCCGGGCTTCAGGGTGCGGGTCCGCGTGTCGCCCGGCAAGCCGGTGGTCACCACCACCGACACCTGGCCGCCCCATAGGTCGACCGAGAGAAGTTGCCCACCGATGGTCGGCGCCGGCGGCACTACGACTGGCTCAGGGGCGGCGGGTCGAGCGGAACGGCTCGTGGGCTTTCGGCCAATGTCATGCGGCTGTGCATGTGTCGGTGCAGCGGCTCCGCGTCGCTCGGCGACGGGCGTGGTCGCATTGCCTGGTGCTGCAGGCGTGGACGGCGTTGAAGCCCGGCTCCTTAGATCCGCGACCTGGGCCTCCAGGGCTGCGAGGCGCTGCTCCAGGGCCGGCGTCGACGACGAGGCAGCAGGCGATCCAATCGCATTCGGGCTGGCCGCAGGAATGCCTTCACCCGAGGACCGCTCCGTGAGCACTTCCTGCCCCGGCGCCCGTGCCGGCGGAGGCGCTGGCTCCTGCAGCGCGTCGGGCACCTGTCCCGGTGCCACAGCCGCGGTGGCCGTATGCAGTGGCTCCATCGGCATTGCGGCAATCTCGCCGGCCGGCTCCATGCCCGCCAGCGGCTTGGGCTTGGGCGTGAGAAGTTGGTAGCCAAGCACTGCAATCCCCATAGCAGCGAAGGCGGAGATCACCCTCAGCAGGTTGCGACGCGCCGAGGTCCTCGGCTGCTCACCTGGCGCTGCGCTGAGGGCAGCGGCTGGGAATTCGCCCTGAGCCGCCTCGGCAGCTGCAGGCGGCGCCATCTCTGACGCGGCGTCGAACAGCCGAGGATCTGCCTCGAAGGCTGGCTCGTGCGAGTGCGTCGGCTTCGGACCATCTACCTGCATGTCCGCCTCACTCGATTTCGAAGACACGGAGGGTGCCGTCCGACACCACCATGGCCATGGGGCGCGACAGCGTGCCCATTCGTTGTGCCAGCTGTGCGAGCGCCTGGTTGAGCGTGCCGGTGGCGGTGAACTTGGCGGCCGGGGCAGGAAGTGGGTAGTCGTTCACACTGTCCCATGCCAGTGCCAGGCCAGCAGCGTCGCTCCACTGACGCAGAACGCCCTGCAGGGTCTTCTGTCCTGCGGTGGGCCATTCGCGGCTCGCTGCCCCCGGCCGCGTGGGCCGCGGGGGCGCGGCGATCGAGGCGGGTGGCGGCAGCGGTGGCAGCGACGCGACCGCGGCCGGCGGTGCGGCGGGGGACGCCGAGCTTGGAGCCGGCGCGGGAACAGGCACCGGCACCGCGGTTGCCACAGGCGGAGTCGATGCCGGAGCTGGAATCGGGGTCGGCGGCACGGGAGGAGCAGAGGCGCCATCCTGTGCAGAAGCGCCTGGGGCGCTACCCGCTCTGCCGGCGATGCGATGGGCATATGCACCCGCCGGCTCGATCCAGACGACACGCGTCAGCGGGTCGGTCCTCAGCTGCCAGGCGGTCCCCATGAGTGCGCCAAGGATCAGCCGGACCTTGTACGGACCGATCTGCCGCTGCGACTCGGGCAGCGGCAGCGCCAGGTAGTCCCGCGCCTCCTGGGGGATTGAAGCCGCCGCGATCAACCGGTAGCCGGTGCGCAGCAGCGCATACCCGAGCGCTTCACCGATCGTGCTGACGTTCTGACGGGGAAAGCTGAGGGCTGCGACCACGTCCAGCGGCTCCAGCAGTTCGGCAGGCGGCTCGGTCGATGCAGTGCTGTACCGGTTGAGCACGACGGTGCCTGGGTCCTGCGCGCCGCCCCCGTCTGCGCCCATCCGGCCGTCGCGGCGCACCCGCACGTGAGCAGTAAGGCGGCCTGGGTCAGCGTCCCTGCGCGAAGTGCGCTGCGACCTCGGGTGGCGGTGTTCATCTGTCGAGCCTCATCGTCTGGTGATGAGGCAAGTTTTCCGAGGCGCACGCCCGGGCGCCACAATCAATCGGCTTTACGTGAAACGCGATATCGGCTTGACAGAGAGACGAAGGACTGTTCCAGGAGTAAATCGCCGAGTTCACCCACCTGTTACGGCAGCGGGCGGAGTTGATGCGGCCAAACAACACAACCTGTCAGACCGCTCCGGCTAGCAGTTGCTAGAATGAATCAAGATTCTTTTATTTGAAGCACAAATAATAAGAATGCTAAAAGCACCCCAGCAGCGTGTTTTTAAGACTGGCGTAGATGCTGGACGGTGAAGTAGCATGTGCTCACCTAAACTCGGGGAGCGCAAAAAATTACTCGTTCCAAAAACCTCTCTCACAAGCGCTGTGATCCGTGCGCTGACTTCGTAGCTTAGCGAGGCACGCTGAGCTTGGCCTCATTTCGGCTGCACGGATTCCAATACCTATTCTTGTGGCTAAGCCATTAAGCTCACAATGAGTTTAAATCGCCAAGAATCCAATGATAAATTTCCACATGAAATCTGGCACGCGAGCTGTTTTCGCCGCTGTTCTTCTGGCAATTACTCTAGCAGGGTGCGCAAGCCCCGGGAAATTGCCCACGCGACCAATCGCCGAAATCGATGGTGCCGATGAATTAACCGTCGCCATCGGAGATCCTCAATGGGGCACCTATCTCAAAATAACTGATGTGAAGTCGGCGCCACGGCTTCGCTATGGCTACAACCAAACCGGCGCCTGCGTTAAGGGAATCCTAGGAGTTGTTTTAGAGCGTACACCTAAGGAGTTAATCATTACACCTCAGCCGACAATGGAGACATGTCAAAAATTTAGGTGGCGTGTGAAGCTCGATGGTTCCGGCGCTCGTGAGCAACTCTGGCAGGACGGACGTTGGACTACGTCGATTCTGAGGCCAGAGATGCGCATCGTCGCAAACTAATCTGGTGAATTTAGCCGTCCCCGTCCCCGTCCCCATCGCCATCCCCGTCGTTCCCCCCGGCGGACCCGGCGCCAGTGCCGCCGACGCCACCACCGACGCCGCCCGGACCGTCCGCACTAGGAGCACCAGCAGCAGAACCGCCGCCGATGCCATCGGTATTCCCATCGGTCCCGTTTTGTTGCGGCTGCCCGGTATCGCTGCTTTCGCCGCCGTTACTGGCGCAGAGCGCCGGGTCGGGCTGATAGTAGGCGAACTTGCCGTTCGCATCGAAAACCCGGCACCCTGGAAACCTTAATGGAGTGGCACAGGTGCTGTCGTCCATACCGATCCCGCAAGTGACGGCCAACACTTGAGTCGATGCGGCTGCAACCGAGATGGTCAGAAGAAATTCTTTAATTCGCATTTTTCAGAGTCCCAAGTCTTTATTCATACCAGCAGCCGGTGTCCACCTGCGCTTGAGTTGCCACCCCCATGCCCGAGTTATCCTCGATCACGATGCCCCACGCCCAGCCGTAATCCCGCGCTGAGAAATTCGACGCGGAATTTCGCTGATCGATGGACTGTGGGGTTGCAACGATTCTGGGCGTGCCACCACTACGGCACGACGGCTTCGGAATCGTCCAGGCGTTACCAGCCATATAGGTGGCCGTGAGCGACCATTTGCCCATCCTGCTGTTGAGTGGCATCCACCGCTGCCCCACACAGTTCATGGCAACGCCACTGGGGTCGATGCCAAGCATGCCGTTGTTCGAGCACCAGTATCCATCCTGAGCTGACGTGATAAACGGTGCCCAGGTCTGGGTATCGTGGCGGCAGTAAACAAGAGTTTCGCCCGAGCCGCGATCGTTTGACCGCCCCATCGTTCCAGGCGTAACGCCAGTGCACGGCGAACCGATAGAGAAGCTCCCATACTCAAACGCGAGCTTCTTGGTTAGGACCCGGCCGTTGGTGGCTACCAGGCCTTCGGCCGCGTTATCTTTGGTGATGACAGTTGAGGCCTCGTTGCTATTCCACGGGAACGGTGTGCTTTTCCCTGGGTTTTCCGCGATGAGAACAGACCCTCCAGCCGCGATGTCCCACGTCCGGACCCCTCCTCCCCAGCCGGGCGGCACATCGTTGGGATCGAAGCACTGGGTAGCAACCCGGCCATCGGCGGTGATCTTGAAGCAGTTGTTGACGGAGACGTTGGCACCATCCGCCGAGGAGATGTTGTTGGTGGTGACCCCGCCAGCCGCCGTGAAGGTGCTGTTGGTGGTGACCGGCCCATTGAAAGTGCTGTTGCCAGCGACCGTGAAATTTCCCTGGAAGTTCGGGTCCCGGCTGTCCCCCACCACCAGGTAGTTCCCATAGCCCGAGGTGCCATAGCCCACACGCACGCCCACCACGCCCGCGGGCGCGCCGGAAATCGGGTTGGACACCGTGGCGCCACTCGGGCTGCGCAGCACGCCCGGGCTGCTGTTGAGCGCGACCAAGCTGTCGCCGCCAAGACGGTCCAGCAGCGCGCCGACGGCCACGCCGTTCATCTCGCTGGTGCCTGGCCGCCGCACAGGGCTATCCAGATACACCTGGCCGGTGATGTTGCAGGTGGAGCCCGAGCATCCGGCCGGAATCTTCGACAGCACGATGCGGTAGGTGCCGGAATTGATGGTGGCCGTGGACGAGGTGCCGGGGGCCAGGTAGCCCATCGCAACCAACTGCTGCACCGTAGGCGCCATCGTCGTGCCAGGGCTCGTGCCCGCCGGGACGGTCGCGCCGTTCTTGCTCACGGCCTTGTCGGCCTGCAGAGCCGCGCCCTGCTCCTGGATGTAGGTGTTCACGGCGTCGCCCATCAAGCGCAGAACGTCCCCCTGCAGCTTGCCGCTGGAGAGCTGGCTGCGTGTCCGCTCGCCTTCGAGCTGGGTAACGGCAATGACCGAGCTGATCGCCAACGCGAGCATCACCTGCAGGATGGAGAACCCGCGCTGCAAACGGATGCTGCGCACGCGGCGGGCTGCCCCCGGGCAGGGGCGCGATGAAATGTTCATGGGGTGTGCTCCGGAGGCTCAGAAGGGCCGGCAGATCGCCCGCCGGCCCCGGGCAATCACTGCGACCGGCCGAACACGAAAGTCAGGTCGGAGGTAGCGCTCGAATCGCAGGCCGTGGCCAGGGCGGTGACATCGAGCACGCCGTCGTTGGGTTTGACCGTGGTGGCGCCCACCACGATCCGGCGGTACAGGCGCTGCACCTGGCCCACCACCTCGTAGCAGTCCGCCCTCCTGACATGCGCGTAGCCCATGGCCAGGGAGTCGTTGGTGGCGGTGATGGAGTCGGGCGTGAACGTGATCGCGCCGTCGTAGGTGTTCTGGGCCGTGTCGGCGCCGGCAGTGCGCAGACTGGCCGGCACGACGTTGGCCTGCACGGCGATCGCCGTGGTGACATCGCCGAACTGGTTGTCGGGGCCGAACACCTTCTGTGCGCTGGAGGTGATCGTGGTGATCTGGCTCACGGCCGTCTCGATGCGCGTCTTGCGCGAGGAGATCGAGTACTGGTCATACGCCACGATGGCGATGACGCTGGCCACCATCACGCCCAGCAACAGGCCGACAATGAAGCCACCTTCATGTCGCCGCCCCGAGCGGCGGCGGAGGTTGCGGCGGATGAGACGCTGACGGACTTGCGGATGCTGCATGGTTTCTCCCTGGTTGGATGAAAAGCTCGGATGAGCGAAGCGGGCGGCAGGCTGCAGCGCCTAGCCGCCTTCGAGAATCCGGTCCGCCGTGGTGGCGTTGGCCATGGCGCTGGCGATGGTCATCTGGCCCACCGACATGAGCACGGCGAGGCTGAGTGCGCTGACGGTGATGCCCCAGCTGAGCGCGCTGGCAGCGAAGGTCACGCGCGCACCGAGGGCGGCGACTTCCTTGTCGCCCAGCGTGACGAGTACATCTCCGAAGCTGCGGGCGGAATCCATCAGGCTGGCGAGCCGGGCCCGCACGGTGGGCGGCATGAGCCCTCGGCCAAAGGCGGCTAGGTAGTCCTCGGGCTCCTCCTCCAGCGACAGGATGATCCGGCTCACATGCCAGCGCAGCCACGGCCCGCTGGTCTGCCGGATCGTCTCCAGGGCCTCGCGCAAGGCCAGGCCCGCCGACACCATCATGGCGATGCTCGACAGCACGATGGCGGCGTTGTAGGAGCGCCAGAGCGAGTAGAAGGGCCAGGCCTCGACCTTGAGACGGGCAACGCCGATCCACCGCGGAAGACTCATGATGAGCACGCTCAGGGCCACGGCCAGCCCGAGGAGCAAGAACAGCCCGTAGTCCAGGACGAAGGTGGCCACATCCCGCACGAATCCGTTGAAGCCGGTCCAGATCACCGGCGGCGCTTCGGCGGCGATCTTCAGGATCAGTGAGGACGTCATCGCCACCACCAGCACCGTCAGCACCACGGCCACGATCGGCACCGCCAGCTCCTTGGCCAGCGTACGCAGGGACCTGATCTGGAACTCCACGGCCGCGGCCGTCATGCGCAGCGCGAATGGCTTGTCCTCCGCCCGATCGACCGCCGCCAGCGGCAGGTGGTCCGAGCGCGGCGCGATGCCGGAGAACAGGTCACTCAGCGATCCGCTCTCGCCGGCGGCCAGGCGCTGCAGGATGGCGCGGACCACGTGCTCCGTGGCCTGGTCCTTGAGCATGCGCGCGTTGGACAGCATGCGCAGCAGGTGGTCGCGGATCGCCACCTTGCGCTCCAACGCATCGGCCAGGTCCCGATAGAAATCCGCGCGACGCGTGGCCCAGATCAGCCTGGACAGCTTGAGCATGAGGGCGTTTGCAAGGCTGCTTCTGAACATCGCCATGGCCTCTAGTGAGCAGATTGGTTGCGGCGGCGCCGCTGCGTGCGCTGCGCGAAGGTGTGCCAGGCTTCGAAGCGGGCGCACTGCCGTGCGTCGACCTGGCCGTTCAAGGCCTTGAAGAGCGTGTGTTCGAACACCGTCTTGCCGTCCATGTTCGGGCTGTGCAGATCCCCATCCGAGTGGGACCGGTACCACTCCAGCGCCTCGGCGTCGTTACCTTCCCGGACGAGGTCGAGCCAGTGCTCGTCGGGCTGGTAGATCTCCGCCACCACCGTCAGGCCCTGCGTTCCGCGGTGCCGGCATTTGGGACAACCCTCGGCGCGCTTCCAGCGCATGGCACGGCTGTCCAGGCCGAGGTCGCGCACATGCTCCAGGATGCGGTGGACCGTGACCGACTCGCGGGCAGCCTCCTCGCTGTCGGCGCAGCAGTGCGGGCAAAGGACGGGCACCAGGGCCTGGAAGATCAAGGCGTTGAGCACGTTCGGCGCGGTGAGCACGGTGCGCTTGAGCTGCATGTTCTCGTCCACCAGCCGCGGCACGATGCCCGACAGAAAGTTCGCGTGGACCGTGAAGAGCGTGGGGTGTCCAGTCAACGCGAACTCCTGCATCGCGCTGGCAGACACCTGGTCGCGCACCTCGCCCAGGTAGACCACATCGGGGTCCAGGCGCAGCAGCGCGGTGATCACCTTGGTGTAGCTGCGTGCCGATCCCTCCGGGTCCGCCAGATCCCGTTGGAGCGGGAACTGATGGATGCTCATCGGGTACTCCACGGGGTCCTCCACGGAATAGACCGCCAGGCTGGGAAGATCCGGATTCAGCTCCACGAACGAGCGCAGGAAGGTCGACTTCCCGGAGCCCGTGGCGCCGGCCACTGCCACAGCGCCGCAAGGTGCCTCCTGGGCCCGCTCGATCAACCGCACCTGCGATTGCGCATAGCCCATCTGCTCAAACGTCATCGGGGGACGGTCCTCGCCGATGTGCAGCAGCCGAAGCACGACCTTCGGTCCAGCGGCGCCCTTCATGCTCTGGAAGCGCAGGTTCAGCTGCCGGCCTGGTACGCGGTCGTAGGGGATCAGCGCATAGATCTGGCCCTCCATGAAAAGGCTGTCGCTCCCCGTCCCGCTCTGCTGTTCGTTGTTGTAGATGGCGTGCATGGCGCTGATGAGGAACGCCGCCGGGTACTGTCCGCCATCCTCGGCGCGCATGCGCTCCATGGTTCCGTCGATCCGAAAGCGGACCTGGCCCGAGGTGCCGTGCGTCTCGATGTGGATGTCGGTCGCGTTCTGCTCCAGCGCATACCGCACCCACCGGTCGAACTGCTCCATGTAGGTGTTCTTCGCCCTCGTCTGCCCGCTCACACTCGCCATGGAGGTCTGGCCGGCCGAGTAGATGGCTGCGATCACTGCAGCCTCGGCTGTGGCGACCTTGCTCATGAAGCCGAGTTCGCTCAGGCGTCCGCGAACCGCAGCAATGACGATCGGCTCTGCCGCCGCATGCACGACCAGCGCGTTCGTGCCGCTGAGCAGGATGGCCACGAGCGTGGCCTTCTCCTCGTCCGCGAGCGCAATGCTCAGCGGCCCTTCACCGTTGGAGATCACACGGTTGAAGCGCGGGACGTCCTGGAACGTTCGGAAGTGGTCGATCGCAGGTGCTGCCGCTTGCACCACCCCCGGAGTAGCGTCCCCTCTTTTCAACGGTGCCAGGGCTGGGGCGGCGGCGGGTTGTTGGGTCGGCGTGAACAGGGCACGTTGTGCAGGTGCAGCCGGACGAGTCGGCGGTGCCGCGGGCGCACGGCGTCCGAAGAGGTTGCTCAAGCTCACCTGGTGCCTCAGATGGTCTGGCCGAGGTGGACGACCTTGGTGCCGCAGGTCTTGGGTGCTCCCTTGCAAGGCACGCGCAGCACCAGGCCGTCGCCGGTCGCCCTCTCGACCACGAAGCCGTTGATCTGCGCGCCAGGACGGGCACGCATCAGGAAGTTGCCGTCCACCACCTCCGCGACCCATTCGCCGTTCAGGGCGTAGAGCGAATGCACGACTGCCGGCGGCTTGGGAGGCTTTGCCGGGCGGGGCGGGGCCGCGACGGCCTGGGCCGGCGCGGGCGCCGCGGTCTTGGCTGTGGCGGCCACCTGTGCTGCCTCCAGGTCCGCCTTCGCCTTGGCCATGTCGGCCTCCTGCTTCGTGCGCTGGGCCGCGGCCAGGTCGGCAAGCGTCTGAGCGTGCACGCCGCCCGCTGCACCGGAGGCGGCCAGGATGAGCAGAGCAAGCTGCCATGCAGCCTTAGTTCGGGCGGACATAGAAGACTCCTTTCAGGGTCGCGCGTGCGCGCTCCAGGGCAGGTTGGCGGGCATCTCCCACGGAGATCGACCAGCTGCGCCAGGCAATGTTGGATGGGGCATTGCGGATCACCTCATCGAGCTGAGGCAAGGCAATGGAGGAGACGACGATGTCTCCCTGCTGCAGCGCCGCGGGGTGGTTGAACGTCGGCGGCAGGCCCGCTACGCGCGGCCACAGCATGGGCGCGGAAAGTTGGATACCCAGGCCTGCGACAGCCCAGTCCTGCATCAGGGAAGCCTCCGGGCCGGTGGCGAACTCGGCCAGCCGCGGCAGCGCGGACGGCGCGAGCCCGATCGTGGGCAGTGCCTGCGTCCAGGAGAGCTGGGCCTCGTTCAGGGCGATGGTGGGCCGGCGCGTCAGCTTCAGGCCCGGCAGCGCGCGCTCCAGATCCGCGTAGGTGCCGGTGCCTCGGCTCAGTTCGACGTGGCAGCCCGAGGTGGTGCTCTTTCCAGCACCGGCACCAGGATCGGCCAAGCCGCACTCAATGCGGCGCATCTGCCAACCGGGCAGGTCGAGCCGCAGCGCGTCGGCCGCGGCATGGGCAGCGACCAGCGCCTGCCGCTCGACGCCGACGTTGCGCTTCGCTGCCGCAAGGGCTTCGAGGTAGCGCGGTGATGGGTCGTCGGCCTGGGCCTTTCGCAATGCCTCCTGCCGCTGGGCCTCCGCATGCCGCTGGTGGACGTACAGATAGCCGCCGATCGCCGAAGCCCCCAGGGAGAGGACCAACAGCAGCTGGGCATAGTTGACCGGGATCGAGCGGATCGCGGAGGTGGCATTCGCGGCCGCGGAAATGCTCTCCAGCAGCCCTTCGTACTGGTGGGCATTCGGAAACAGCCGCTCGTCGTCCGCGAAGACGCTGGCCTCGGGGTTCTCGCCCAGCCAGGTGCGGGCACGGTTGTACGCATTGGCCGGCGCCTCGTCCACGATGTCGAGCACGGGCAAGCCCCCGACCGCGGCCACGACGGCGACCTTGTTCCCCGGGAGCGAGACGAACAGCAGAGCCGCCGGATGCTGCGCCGTCCAGGCGCAGAAGGCAGCGGCCAGCGAATGCGAATGCCTGGGCGGCTTCGAGCCGTCGAAGGAGACGAACAGGCCTGCCAGGGTCCGGGGCCTGCTGCCTGAGCCCTCGACTGCCTGCCCTCTCAGCAGAAGGGCGGCGGAATGCGCGCCTTCCTTGGCAAAGCGCCGCAGCGCCTTGACCGGCTTCTCGTTCGGCGGCACCAGGCGCCACTGCAGCGCACCCCACAGCGTGAGCTTGGGGCCTTTGTGAACGACGACGGTGGTCATGCCGCTCAGATCTGCACCGCGCGCACCAGGATCAGGAACTCCTGGCGCTTGTAGCCCTTGGTCGCGCTGCCACCGGCCGCGATCGGCACGCCGTTGCCAAGCGTCCGCGTGTCCGATGAAGCGACCCGACGGGACAGGCCCGACACCACCATCACCTCGCCCGGGCGCAGCCGGATGTTGGACTGGCTGTCGTTGCCGGCGGTTTCCGGCGTCTGGACCGTCTGCTGGCTGCTGCCGCTGCCCGAGGTCACGTTGAACAGGCCCAGCAGTTCGGTCAAGGACACGCCGAACTTGAGCATGATGACGCCGTTGTCCAGGATCGCAGGCTGCACCATGAAGCGGTCACCCGTCACCACCGTGGAGGTCTTCAGCCCGGGCACGCTCGTGCCCGTCAGGCTGGATGAAGCAGGCGTGGTCTCGGAGAGGTAGCCCGTGGACTGCAGGCTGGTCTGCCGCGCCCACTGGCGATTCATGGCGATGAGGGACACGGGCCGGTAGGTGGCCGAGTCGCTGATCTCCGTCAGGAGCTTGAGCATCACGCTGGAGCCGCCGAACCGTGCCTGCGTGTTCGTGGCGGTGGTGCCTGACGCTGCCGAGAGGATCGAATAGGCCACGCCACCCGCCTGTGCGCTGGCAAGGGAAGTCGGCGCGGTCACGGTCGCACCCCAGGTCTTGGCGGCGTTCTGGATCACCAGGCTCCAGTCCACGCCCTTCTCGTCGTTGTCGGACGTCGTGACGCTGTAGATGTCGAACTGGATCTGGGCCTGGCGCGACATGACCGCGTCCTCGTAGCGCACGACGTCCCGCACCCGGCTCATGACGTCGCGGGGCGCCGTGACCGTCAGGCGGCCCGTGCCTTCCGACAGCACGACGGTGCCGCCGCTCGGTGCGACCATGGCGTCGATCGACTTGCGCAGCGACTCCAGCGCCGCGACCTTGCCCGACTCGGCCACGTTGATGTTGGAGCTGGCCGAGCCGCTCGCGCCGCCGGAGCCACCGGACGCACCGGAACTGCCGGAACTCGAGCCGCCCAGCGTCATGCGGTAGTCCATCGCGTCGACGAAGGCCGCCAGCTCGAAGCTCTCGGTCTGATACCGCTCGATCACGATCGAGCCGTCACGGTAGGCCCACGACAGGTTCAACCGGGCCGTCAGGTTGTCCAGGAAACCCGAGAGGGTGCCGCTCCAGCGCATCTCGACGCTGGCCAGGTCGGTGACCGGCTGGCTGTAGGGCTCGGGCGCCTGCGCGGCCTGCGTGCTCATGACGGCGGCCGCCACGTTGTCGGCGTCCGGCACGAACCCCGCCGGAATGCTCTGCAGCGCGCCGGGCGTCGGCAGAGGCAGAGGACGGGCGACCTGGTTGGTGGCCGTTCGGCCGCCGGAGGTGCCCGCTGCACTGCTTCCCGACCCGCTCGAGCCGGTGCCCTTGCGCAGCGGCTCGTAGACGTCCTGCTTGATCCGCACCGGCACCTTCGTGAGCCGACTGAGCCGCTCGCCCACCACCTCGAGCTTCACCCGCCCGGCCGTGGCCCGGTCATCGAATTGCAGATTGAAGGTTTCGGAGAAGATCGGCGGAAGCACCTCGTCGGACTGCACCGCGGTCATCTTGGCGCCGATCCATGGACGAGACGCACGGCGAACGACGACGCTGTTGCGCGCGTCGGACGCTCGTGCATCCGCGTAGGCGTTGGTTCCGGGTGTGGTGCTCGTGGCCTCCAGGTGACCCTGGCGCGTCTTGGTCACGTTGTCGACGGCCTGTTCGCGCACCGCGGCGCCGTCGGCGTTGATGCGAGGTGTGCCGCAGGCGGAAAGCAGCACGGCGGCGCCCAGCGCGGCGCCCCAGTTGGCAGGACGGCGATTCATGTCAGCGGCACTCCTTGTCTTGGTCGCCCTTGCGGGTGATGCGAACCAGCGGTGGGTTGTTCGGATAGATGCAGACCTCCAGCGGGTAGCTGCTATTGGCGATCCCGGGGGATTCGATCTGGGCCGCTACCGCCTCTTCGAAGCTGCCGGTGAAGGTGTCGGGCGCCTCGACCATCACGTGCTTGGCAGCGTCCCAGCGCACCCGCCAGCCGGCCTGCTTGGCCCAGCGCTGGAAGGTGTTGGCCAGGTAGACGTCGCGGACATCCACGGTCCACTGTTGGCTCTGCGCGGTTGCCACGGGTTCGGCGCCGGTGCGTTGCGGCGCCGCCGCCGCAGGCGCGGAGACGGCAGCCACTGGGAGGGCTTCCAACGGGGCTTCGGGCGCACCATCAGGAGCGGACTCTTTCTTCCTGGCCGCGGGCTGTGCTCGGACGGGCCGTGTGCCCTTGGGACAGTGGATGGTGCCCGGCACGCCTGCGACGATGGCCTCGGGCTCTGAGCTGGCGTCGGGGGAAGGCGCGGCGGCGCTCGGCGAACAGGTCACCGCGGCGCCGGCGACGGTGTGGAGCACCGCCAGCGCTGCGGCCAGGATGAACGCGTGAAAGGACTGTCTGTGGCTCAAGGAATGCTCCAGATGGCGGTGTGGTGCGCGGCGCGGCAAAGCCCAGAAAGCGCCCGGAGGACCAGCCTCCAGGCTCAAGGCGCTGAGCGCCACCAGTGACGCAATGAAGTGTTCCGAGCGCTCCGATTTCTCTCCACAAACAATCGCGTTCACGTGAAAGCGGATATCGGCTTGACGCCAACAGGTGGATGTGGCAGCGCTCCCCGAGCCCCTTTGGCAAGCCGTTTGGAGGGAGACAGGGCAATGCCGGCCAGGGCGGCCGGCATACGGGCAAAGGGCCAGCTACGGGCTACTGGGCCTATCCAAAGGGCGCGCCGACTGCTGCTCCGCGACGCAGCCGGCGCAAAGGGCTTACAGGTAGTGGGAAGACCGACGGGCGAACTACGGGAGAGACGGGCGCGCCTTGCTGGCGGCGGGGCCGCCCGGCGCAAAACGGCCTGGCACAGCCCACTCGCGCGACAGCCGGACGTCGTGAGCGGGTGAACCAAAAGGGAGCCATCGCGCTACCAGATTTCCAGGTCGAGCGCCAGTGTTTATCGCGCTCACGTGAGCGCGGATTAGGCAGGACATCTCATGAAAGCCGGAATAAATTGGCGCGCGACACGAACAGAGGATGCCCAGACAACGCGTTCCAGTGGGTGGCTTGCAGCTGCCCTGGAAAAGGGCAGGCACACATGGACGACGACTACCCAGACGACGACTACCCCTTCTTCGGCCGCGAGGTCGGCGACCATGGCAATGCGCCGTTCGTGATCCTGCGTTGCCTGGCCCACCTCGGGCTGTCCGACTGGGCGACGACCCTGATGCACTGGCTGGGCCGGTACGACGGCCTGGAGCAACACCTGCACCGCGAATACGATCCGGCGCGCAACGTGCGAGACGTCCTGACGCAGCTTTGCGTCGGCATGCCGCGCCGCGAGGCGACCCAGCCGCTGTCGGCCCAGGAGCGCCGGTTGCTGATCGAGGCGATCACCCACCAGCTGCTGCAGCTGACTTTTCTTCGGGTCCGGGCCCACTGGGGCCCCTGGGGCGTGAAGAAGGTGATCTGGGACCCACTCGCCATGGATTTCCTGGCCTTCCTGGCGCTGGGCCCTGACTCCAGACAGCTCCGTAACGCATGCGAGAGCGACAAGCTCGACGCGCTGCAGGTCTGGACCAAGAGCCTGGACGACCCACGCCATGAGGCAATGATCCGGCACATCCTGCTGGAGGAAGCCCCGATGGGGGAATCTGGCGCAGCTGCGGCGCCCAATGGCAGTGCCTGAGCCCAAAAAGGCCCTGCAGGGCATCCTGGGCCGCGTGCGTTCACTGCTGGGCGGCCGCTTGGCGGCGGCTGTACAGCCGGCATCGCCGACGCCATCCAGCCCGCCGGAGGTGATCGAGGTCGCGGGTAGCCAGCCGAACTGGCTCAGGGTGCTTTCGGGTGACCAGCTTCTGCAGCTCGTCCGCGCGCAGAAGCCCCTGGACGAGATCGAGCGCAAGTCCCGCCTGGCCAAGGCCGTGTTCGAGCGAGATTGCCTGGCCCCGCTGCGTAGGTACGCAGAGTTCGTGCAGTTGATGCCGGCGTCGGAGGCCCACCATCATGCCCATGTGGGGGGGCTGCTGACCCACACGATCGAGATGCTGCTGGCCGCGATGACCTGGCGCAACGGGAGCATGCTGCCCGCAGGCGCCCCCATCGAGGCGATCGACGCCCAGCGGGACGAGTGGACCATGGTGGTCTTCTACGCCGCATTGCTGCACGACATCGGCAAGCCGTTGACGGATCTGCGCATCAGCTGGCGGTGCAAGGACACCGCCGATGGCGTGCGGTGGCCACCGATGGCCGGATCGTTGCCCGAGCTGACCCGAGGGAGGAAGTCGCCTGAGTACCTGGTGCAGTTTGCGCCGAAGGTGGAGCGCAACTATGGCGCGCACAGCCGCAGCGCGGTGATGCTGCTGCAGCGCATCGCTTCGCCAGAGGCCCTGGCCATGCTGGCCCGGCAGCCGCAGGCGTATGAGGCACTGAGCCGGTATCTCGCCGGCGAAGACCGGGAGAGCCTGGTGGCCAAGATCGTGATGAATGCAGACCAGGCGTCGGCCCGTCATGCGCTGACGAACGGCAGCCGTGCGCGCTTTGCCACCGCGCAGGCCACGCCGCTGATCGACCTGATGATGCGCAGCCTGCAGGCCATGCTGCGCACGGGCACCGTGCTGCCCATCAATCGCTCTGGCGCAGCGGGCTGGGTGTACGACGGCAGCCTTTGGTTCGTAGCCAAGCGTGTCGCGGATGCCACCCGAGACTGGATCAAGAAGCACGCCCCGGATGAAGCTGTGCCAGGCGACACGAAGAATGACCGCTTGTTCGACACCTGGCAGGACTACGCGTGCATCACCCCGAATCCAAGCACTGGGCAGGCCATCTGGTACGTGGTGGTGCATGGTGCTGCTGCAGCGGATGCTGACGGGCAGCAGGGCGAAGCTGAGCCAGCAGAAAGCACGTATTCGCATTCGCTCACGATGCTGCGGTTCCCGCTCGAAAAGCTGTACCAGAGTCCCGCGGAATATCCTGCGGCAATGCACGGGCGCATCGAGGTGCTGGACAAGCGCAAGGCAGCTGGCGACGGAGCTGCGCAGGCCGACGCGGAAGCAGCCATCCCCGAGGGCGTCGAACCAGTGCTGTCCAACGAGGAGGCAAGCCTGCCGCAACCATCCGTTGCGTCGACCAGCAAGTCTGCTGCTGCACCTTCAGGCGAGGATGCGCGAGACGCTGCGACAGCGGTAACGCAGCCTGCGCATGGTGCAGCCAGTACTACCGGCCCAGAGGGTGCGGGCAAGGTGCGCCCGAGTCGTGCGCCAGTTGCTGGGCCCACGATCCGTGCGCCATCGTTCAATCGACCGCCCAAGGAGTCGGCCAAGGCGGGTGGCGGGAAAGCGGATGGCAGCGCCAAGCAGCGGGCCCCTGCAGATGCTCCTGCCGCATCGGCTGCGCAGCAGTCGGATCCGAAGCGAACAGCCACAAGGGCAGACCGGAACGCCGCCGGCCCCATGTCTTCAGAGGCCGCGTACCTGCTTGATGATGCGGAGGACATTGCGGATCTGGTCCACACGGCAGCTGGGACCCGTACCTCAGTCGTCGCGCGTGCCGAGGCGGATGCGCCTGCGATGCCGGTCCACCCTGGAGCGGCCATACCCGAGGAGGGCCATGCGAACGGCCCAGCGAACGCTGGTGCTCCGAAGAGGCTAAGCGGCCGTGGCAAGCGGCCGCTTCTGCCGGCCGGATCGAGTGGGACGATTGATGCAGCTCGCCGCCCGCCGCCGTTGCTGCGGGGCGGGGCCCCGGCGGCGCCGACGCTGTCTGTGAAGCAGCGGCTGGCGATGCCGATCAGCGGAGAGCGGCCGATGTTGTTGCAGGAGGCTGAGGCAGATTTTGTGGGTCGCGCCGCGGCGCAGCAGCCGGTCGCACAACCCGGCCCGGTCGTGCTCACGCCGACGCTTCCCGAGATCTCATCGGCTCATGCCAAGCCTGCGCCAGAGCCCTCAGAGCAGGCGATCGCCTTCCTCACCTGGTTGCAGCGCGGCCTGGCCACGGGCGAGATGCGTTTCAATGAGACTGGTGCCGCAGTGCACTTCGTGGCCGAGGGCATGGCCCTCGTGTCGCCGCTGATCTTCAAGCTCTTCGCCGCGACCATGCGGCGAGATGACGAAGTCGGGGACTATGCTATTCAGGTGCAGCGTGAGGTCACGAAAGCTGGCTGGCACCTGATGGGCCCAGCGGGAAAGAACATCGTTCAGTACGCCGTCGTTGGGCGCGGCGGGGCTTCCGTGGCCAGGCTCGCCGCCGTGGTGCTCGTCGACCCTGCACGCTTCGTGATGCCAGTGCCGCCGCCAAACCTCGCCCTGCGCCTCGAAACCTGAGGAGGGAACGATGGCCTGAGGCGCACTGCGCCGCGGCGCGCGTTGTTGCCGGGAGACGGCTCAAGGCGCGCCGTCACCACCAGTACCACGACGTTGCCGTACTCGATTCAACAAGCGCGCGAGCGACTGGGGCCAGCTTTGCGCCAGATCATCACCAACGTGAAGTCGCTCCCGGAAGGTGCCAAACCGCGAGGCCAAGCGACCGCTGTGGCGACAATCCATCCTGCTTTCCAGGCCAAGACTGGCATGCCAGCCGAGGTGTTCCACCGCGCTGGTCTACGCGCGGTGGGCAGCAAACCAGCCAAAGTGGTGCCGACCAACGACCACCGCAAGAGTGCGCCGAAGGGCGAGCAGCCTACCGTTGAGGTTTACCTCACGGGCACTGTCGACGATTTTTTATCATTGGAAAGCCTGTTGCTTTCGGGCCTTACTGGCAAAGGCGTGCAAAGGGAGTTCTGCAAGCTCGAGGCGTTCAGGTCGCTTACGGCGCAGGAACGATTGCTGCGGCTGGAAGGCCAGGAAGACTCCGTAGACATTGAGGTGGTGCTCCACGCTGACGGCTCCGACCAAGTCCTTCTGGACACCTTTGAGCGGTACGCGAAGAGCTGCGGAGCGCACGTGCATCTGGCCAAGCATCTTGCAGTGCCAGGCCTGGTTTTCATGCCGGGCGATGTTCCGCGCGCGCAACTCGAACGCTTTGCTCAATTCACTGCGTTGCGCGCGATTCGACGGCTACCGGTGCTGCGGCTAAACCGGCCAGTTGTGCGGCAAAAGCTCACCATACGGGCGCCTGAGATCCCAACAGCCGATGCACTCGATCCGACCCTGCGTGTTGCTGTATTCGACGGCGGTATCGGGATAAAGGACTTTGCTCGCTGGAGTACCGAGATCGTGCCCTCTGCGCTTGCAGACACGCTTGGCGACTACCTGTCGCATGGCACGGAAGTGACTTCAGCGCTTCTATTTGGCGCTGTACGCGAGGATGCGACGGAATTGCCGCGTCCCTACTTCAATATCGTGCACCACCGAGTGCTGGGGCACGATGACGAAGCGGATCCAGACCTCTACGACTGCATGAAACGCATTGATGCAGTGCTGCGCGTTGGCAATATTGACTTCGCAAACCTTTCGCTGGGTCCGCGATTGGCGATGGATGACGGACACCCCCATGCGTGGACAGCCATGCTCGATGCACATCTGGCCGCGGGCGAGACACTCATGACCGTGGCTGTTGGCAACGATGGAGATGTGCAAGGGCCGATGGGACGCATTCAGCCTCCAGCGGACGCGGTGAACGCTCTTTCGGTAGGTGCGGCCGATTCAGATGAGTTCATGTGGGGACGCGCAGCCTATAGCTGTTTCGGCCCAGGACGCTCGCCCGGCTTGGTCAAACCTGATGGGATTGCATTCGGCGGCACGCACTCGCGGCCCCTCGTGCTGCTCAATCCGCTCTCCGGGGGGCTCAGTGGTGTGCAAGGCACTAGTTTCGCTGCTCCTCTGGTGCTGCGCACCGCCGCAGCAGCGCGGGCTCTTTGCAAGACCTCGCTGAGTGCTACCGCGCTGAGAGCTCTACTGATCCACCGCGCGGAGCGCACTGACGCGCACGAGCTCGTTGACGTGGGATGGGGCCGTTTCCCGCAAGCGCCGGAGGACCTCCTTACATGTGAGGAAAGCGAGGTTCGAATCCTGTATCAAGGCTATATCTCTGCGGGCGGGACGTTACGGATTGGGTTACCCGTTCCAGCCGTCCCACTAGGCGTCAGACTGCGTATCACCGCCACCTTCTGCTTTGCCTCTTCCATTGATGCCGCCGACCCCGTGAATTACACCCGGCATGGGCTGACTGTGGTGTTCCGGCCTCGTGGCGCCGGCAGCACGGATGCCTTCTTTTCTTCATCAGGCGGCGGTACAGAGCAAGAACTCCGGCGCGACGCGCACAAGTGGGAAACCGTGCTACACCGCACTCGCAGCTTTGGCGCCGACGAGTTGCTCGACGCCTGCTTTGATGTCAGCCATGGAGTGCGCGAACACGGCCATTCAGTGGTCAACAACGATGCGCGTGCGCTGCCCTATGTACTGGTGGCGACGATTGCAAGTGAGAAGGGCGAGCCGATCTATCAAAAGGTGATCAACAAGTACCGTGCATTGACGCCCATCCAACTCCGTCAGCAGATCCGGCTGGAACGCTGAGGGCGAAGGCCGTACTCGTGCAGACCGCCTCGCGAATGCATCACGGTCGTGGCACGGATCCGCCCTACCCGCCTCTGAGGCGGAGGCGCACCGAAGAGAAACCTCCGGCCGGCTCCCAGCGCATAGACGGTTGGCGCCGCGCATCAATCCACCTTCACCTGGAACAGCACGGCCCCCGTGCCGCCGCCATTGAGCGTGCCCGTGAAGGTCCAGCTGAGTGGGCCCGTGCCGCCCGCGGTCTGTGCCACGTCGCAACCCACCACCGGTGCCGGCGCCACGTTCGCCGGTGTCACCTTCGTGCACGCTGTCAGGCCCGACGGGGTCGTGTCCGTCTTCGCGCTCACGAACGTCGTGTACGTCGGCGTCGCGTCGTTGATCACCAGGCTCGTGATTGGCGAGGGGGCCGTGTTCGCATACGTGATCCGGTACTCCAACACCTCCCCCGACTTCGCCTGGTTGTTGATGCCGAAGCTGCCGCCCTGTGTCACGTTGCGCACCTCCTTGGTCAGCTGCAGCGCCGAGTTGCCCACGTTCGTGGTGTCCGTGGCCGTATAGCTCGCGCTCAGGCTGGGCGTCGCGTTGGTGAACGCCAGCGTCGCTGTCACCGGCACCGCGTTGCTGCTGCCCTCGGGCGCCGTGGCCGGCACCTGCTCGTGCACCAGAAAGCACAGCTGCTGCCCCTGCACCACCGTCAGCGTCGTCGCGGCAGTCAATGGCGGCACCGACAGATCCAGCGCACCCGTGCAGTTCGCGTCCAGGTAGGCCGCCTCGCTCCAGCCCGTGACGGTGTTCGGGAGAGCCGTGGCAGCACCGAGCTGCAACTTCAGCGTGCCGCCTGTCCCGGCCGTGAACGTGTGCGGATGCAGCGCGCGCATGCCGGGCCGGGCCTGCTGGGCGCTCGCCGTCGGCGTGAGCGTGCTCGCCGGTACCTGCCCGAAGTTCAACGTGCTATCGCCTGACGCGGCAGCCGTGAATCTCACGCGCTGGTCCGCACGCCCATAGCCATAGGCCACGCCGCCGACGGACACGGTGGCGCCATCCACGAGCGGCGTACCCGCGGCGTTGGCGCCGGTGGGCAACAAGCCCGTGGGTAGCGCGGGCTGCACGCAGATATCCTGCCCGAGTTGCGCCGGCGGCACGCTCAGCGCATAGGCACCGCTCGCGTCCGTCGTGGTGCTGGCGTAGGTGACCCCCGTGCAATTGCCGAGGTTGACGGTGACGCCAGCGAGTCCGGCTTCGGCCCCGTTCTGTCGCCCATCGTTGGGCGTGCCCGTGTTGCTGCTGCCAGCGGGCGCGCCGCCGTCATTGAATACCACGCCCGAAATCCGCGGCACCGCCACGAGGTTCACCTGCCTGTTGACGTCGTCGTACTGAACGACGCCCTTGTAGCCGATGGCCGCCAGGTTGTCGGCAGCGAAGCGGCCACTGCGCGTCCCTGTGTAAGTGATGAGCGTGTACTTGCCGGTCGGGTCGAAGGCCGTGCCACTGGCGATGAAGAGGCTGCCATCCAGGACGAGGTCGCCGTTGACCTTCACGAGGTCGTTGCCCGCACCGACGGGCGCGTCCAGATCCAGGTTCAGGCGGGCGCTGCTGCTGAGCGTCAGCGCACCGGTGGTGAGGGTACCGACGCTGCCGGCGGACGCCGTGGCACCGGGCTGAAGGATGCCGCCGAGGGCGACGGGACCGGCCACGATGCCGGTGCCCCCCAGGGTGGCACCGGGCATCACGCTCACCGCGCTGCCGTTGGCCGTACTGCCGGTCACCAGCAGTGCGCCGGCCGCGATCGTGGTCGGGCCCGTGTAGGTATTCGCGCCCGTCAACGTGAAGCTGCCGCCCCCGGTCTTGGTCAGGGCCACGGTGGCGCTGCCGTTGCCGATCACGCCACCATAGCTGGTGCTGGTACCGTCGCCGCCCACCGTGAGGATGGGACTTCCCGATGTGCTGCTGCCAACCGCACCGCCTCCGGCCAGCGAACCGAGCGTCTGGCTGAAGCCGCCCAGATCCAGCACCGCACCATTGGCGACCGTCATTGCGGAGTTGTCGCCAAAGGCGGTATCCGCCACCCCCGCCACCAGCCTTCCCGTGCTCACGGTCGTCGGACCGGTGTAGGCATTGGCATGGCTGAGCCGGATCACCGACGACCCGGAGCCGTCCGCCCGCACACCGCCCGCACCAGCGATGGGAATACCCAGGGTGTAGGTGTCGCTGCGTCTCAAGGCCAGCGTGGCACCGCTGGCCACGCTCGCTCCGCTGCTCGTGCCGATGTCGCCATAGGCCGTCCCGGCACCGATGTCCAGCACCGTGCCTGTACCCACGGCCGTGGTGCCGGTGTAGGTGCTGGTGCCGGTCAATGCCAGCGTGCCGCCCCCGGTCACGGTGATGCCCACTCCCGACCCGGCAAGGGGTGCAGAAATGGTGATCACACCGGACGACGGCGTGCTGATCGTCGCGTTCTGCGCCAGACTCAAGGCGCCGGTGCCCAGGCCGGAGATGACGTAGCCGCTCGTGCTGAAGGTCAGCCCGCCCACGCTCGGCTGGTAGCCTTCGGCCACCTGTACGCGGCCCGGTGCCGCGCCGAAGATGGCCGTATTGGTGCCCCCGGCCCAGACGCCGTTGAGCCCGCCGCCTGGCAGGCTCCAGGTGTTGCTGGTGCCGGTCCAGTTGCCGTCGCCACCATCGATGCTGGTGTTGCCAGCCGTCGCATCCCAATAGGTGAAGGGGCCGGTGCCAGCCAGCAGTTCGTCGCTGCTGCTCGCCCAGTAGGTCAGCGCCGCGGCATTGGTGCCCAGGGCGATCTGCTTGAGCGTCGGCTGGCCCGTCGCATTGCGGTTCGGTCCGGCGGCGATGGCCGTGGCGAAGAAGTGGCTGCCAGCCGTCCAGCCGCTGGCCTTGAGTTGGCCGGTGAGGCTGCCGATATTGGCCACCCGCAGGCTGCTCGACGCCGTGAAGCCGATGGTGCTGGCCGCCGACTGCGTGAGCGTGCCCAGGCTGTGCGTGAAGTTGCCCAGGTTGAGCGTGCCTCCGGCGAGCACGATGTCGACGGCGCTGTTGTCGATCGGGCCGGTCAGCGTCAATACCACGCCGTTGCCCACCGTGATGCGGCCGCTGCCCGTGATGGCCGCAATGCTGCTGGCGGTACCGGCACCGTTCAGCGTCAGTTGGCCGCCGCTGCCCAGGACGAGCGTCCCGTCGCAGGCCAGCCCGGCCGACAGGGTCTGGAGCTTGCCGTTCAGGTCCAGGGTGCCGCCCGACGGGCCGCCGGCCACGGTGACCACGCTGGCGCTGGGCAGCACGTTGTTGCCGCCCAGCACCAGCGCCCCCTGCGTCACGCGTGTCGGTCCGGTATAGCTGCTGGGATTGGCAAGGGTGGTGCTCCCCGTGCCTTCCTGCAGGATGCCGCCCTGCCCGCTGACCTGCTGGGTGATCATGTGGGCATTGCTGCGCGCAAAGCTGAGCGTGGCTCCGCTGCTCACCGACACCGCGGCGCTGCTGCCCAGGCTGCCCGCCGTGCCGGCGACCTGGAGCGTGCCCGCATTGACCGCGATGGAGCCGCTGAAGAGATTGGCGCCCGTCAGCGTGAGCACGGCACCTGAGCTCCCCTCCTTGATGAGCGCGCCGCCGCCGCCGATCACGCCGCCGAGGGTCTGCGCCGCGCTGCTGGCGTAGCGCAGCGTTCCGGTCACGGTGATGTCGCCGCCGTAGCTGCCGCCGCCCAGCGTGCCCGCACTGCCTATCTGCAGCGTGGCACCCGTGGTGATCGTCGTGCTGCCCGTGTACGAACTGTTGCCCGTGAGCGTCACCGTCCCCGGCCCTGAGAACTGGAAGGCATTGGCGCCCGCCAGTTCGCTGGAGATCGTGGGATTGACGCTCGCCGCCGTCGTGCTGATGACGTTGGTGCCCGCCGCCCCGCTGAGCACCCCGCCATTGATCGCATAGCTCTGGACCTTGAAGGTGAGCCCACCGATGCTCTGCGTGCCGAGCACCCGAACGCCGCCCGCAGTGGCATCGAAGACGGCGATGTTGCTGCCCCCGGCCCAGGGCCCGTTGAGAGTGCCGCCGCTCGTGGTCCAGTTGCCCGAGACGTCGTCCCAGTCGCCCGAGCCACCGTTGACCGCGCCGTTGGCCGGGATGAGGTCCCAGTAGATATAGCTGCCCGTGGCCGGCAACAGTTCGCCGGGCGAGCCGCTGGCCCAATAGGTGTAGCGGGGCTCGTAGCCACCCAGCGCGATCAGGTTCAAGGGCGCCAGTCCCGTGGCATTGCGGATGGGCGAGTTGGCAAAACTGCTCGCGTACAGGTGGCTGCCGCTCGTCCAGCCGCTCACGCTCAGCCGCCCCGCGAAGTTGCTGCCGATGGTGTTGAAGGTGACGTTGGTCTTGCTGGTGAAGACCATCGTGCTCGCCTGCGACTGCGTGAGCGTGCCGAAGCTGTGCGTCAGATCGCCCAGGTACAGCGTGCCGCCATTCATCACGAAGTTAAGCCCGGTATTGCTGATCGCACTCGTGAGCGTGAGGCTCGCGTCCTTGCCGATGGTGATGGTGCCGGTGCCGGTGATCGCGCCGACGGTGCTGCTGCCGCCCGTCAACTCCAGGCTGCCGTTGTTGCCGAGGTCCAGCTTGCCACCCGCAGCGATGGTCAGGCCCTTCGACAACGTCTGCGCCATGTTGGCCAGGCTGAGCGTGCCGTTGGCAGCCACGCTCACCACCGTGCCCACCGGCAGCGTGTTGTTCACGCCGAGGGCCAGCGTGCCCGCGTTCACTGTCGTCGTTCCACCGTAGCTGTTCAGGCCGCGCAGCGTGAGCGTAGACGTGCTGCTCGTGTCCTTCACCAGCGAGCCGGTGCCGCTGATCACCCCAGCCAGCGACAGCGACGCACTGCTCGAATACTGCAAGGTGCCGTTGTTGACGATGCCGGCGCTGTAGTTGCCGCCCGAGCCCAGGGTGCCCGCGCCGCCGATCTGCAGCGTGCCGGCGTCGATGGTGGTGCTTCCGGCATAGCTGGCAGCACCGGTCAGCGTCAGCCTGGCGCTGCTGCTCGTGTCCTTCACCAGCGAGCCCGATCCGCTGATGGTGCCCGACAGCGTCTGGTTGACGCTGCTCGAATACTGCAGCGTGCCGTTGATGTTGTTGATGGCACCTGCGTAGGCACCGCTCGTGCCGTTCCAGCCCAGGCTGCCGGCGCCGCCGATCTGCAGCGTGCCTGCACTCAGCGTCGTGTTGCCGGTGTAGGTGTTGGCACCGGTGAGGACGAGCCGGCCACCGCCCTCCTTGGTGAAGACATTGCCGCCAGTCAGCGCGCTGCCCACCGTCGCCGTCTGGCCGGTGTTGGCCACGGTCAGCGCATTGCTGGTGGCCGCACCCTTGAGCGACCCGCCCGTCAGGCTGTAGCCGCCCACATTGAAAGTCAGGCCGCCGATGCTCTGCGTGCCCGACACCGACACGGTGCCCGGCGTGCCCTGGAAGATTGCGACATTCGTGCCCGCGTCCGACCAGATGCCATTGCTGGAGCCATCCGCGTAGGTCCAGTTGTTGGCGACCAGGTCCCAGGCGCCCGTGCCACCCATGACACCAGGCGTCACCGACCAGTAGGTGTAGGGCTTGTACTCCACCATCAGCGTCAGGCTGTTCATCTTTCCGGTCGCCATCCGGATGCCGCCGTCGCTGCCCTGCCAACTGGAGACGCCGTAGATGGGCGAGTTGTTCCACGCCCACACGTTGCCGGTATTGAACGCACCGCCGGCCAGATAGAACTTCACCTGCTTCTGGATCGCGTAGCGACAGGTGCCGGTGCCCGGGTTGTTGAAGTTCCAGCCGATGTAGCCCGGGTCGGACTGCTCGAACCAGGTGCTGTTGATTTCTTGGCAAGTGTTATCAGATCGTTGATAACTGGTGCTCGCGGAGCCAGTGGAACGGACATAGATGCCCGGGATGCCTGTCTGGTTGTTGGTGCTGTAGTCGATCTCCGTCCAGAGCTGGGGCCAGCCCGTCCGGGTGTTGTTGCCGTCGCAGGAAGTGCTGTAGGTGATGGTGCGGGTGCCGATCTCCGTCCCCGGCGCAACGGAGCCCGTCCACACGATCTTGGTCGAATCGGAAACGGTGGCGTCGACGGTCGAACACCACGTCGCGCTGGCGTCCGTGGCGCCCAGCAGGCCCATGCATCCCACGATCATGCAAAGGATCAGGTGCCCAATGACGCGTGCAGGCACCACCCTGGCCGCATATCGCCAGGCGTTGACGTTCTTGTTCATCGATTCGGTTGTTTTCTCTCGCATCAGCCTCGCGCCGCAGCGCACCGGCCTCCCACGGCTGGTCAAAGGTTGCCATCAGAGCTTAATGCGTAACACCTACATTGCCATCGGGGTCACGGCCACAAAAAAGCCGCCGACCGGCCCAAGACCGTTCGGCGGCTGATTGCCAAAGCCGGCATGCGAGCCGGCCTCTTCGGCCCTCAATCCACCTTCACCTGGAACAACACAGCCCCCGTGCCGCCGCCATTGAGCATGCCCGTGAAGGTCCAGCTGAGTGGGCCCGTGCCACCCGCGGTCTGCGCCACGTCGCAACCCACCACCGGCGCCGGCGCCACGTTCGCCGGTGTCACCTTCGTGCACGCCGTCAGGCTCGACGGGGTCGTGTCCGTCTTCGCGCTCACGAAGCTCGTGTACGTCGGCGTTGCGTCGTTGATCACCAGGCTGGTGATCGGCGAGGGGGCCGTGTTCTTGTACGTGATCCGGTACTCCAGCACCTCCCCCGACTTCGCCTGGTTGTTGATGCCGAAGGTCGTCACCCCCTGCGTCACGTTGCGCACTTCCTTGGTCAGCTGCAGCGCCGAGTTGCCCACGTTCGTGGTGTCCGTGGCCGTATAGCTCGCGCTCAGGCTGGGCGCCGCGTTGGTGAAGGTCAGCGCGGCGATCACCGGCACCGTGTTGCTGTTGCCGTCGGAAGCCGTGGCCGGCACCAGCTCATGCACCAGCACGCACACCTGCTGGCCCTGCACCACCGTCAGCGTCGCTGCCGTCGGTGCCAGTTGCTGGGCGGTCAGGTCCAGCTTGCCCGTGCAGTTCGCGTCCAGGTACACCATCTCCGACCAGCCCGTGACGGTGCTGGGGGTCGCCGTGGCCGTGCCCAGTTGCAGCTTCAGCGTCCCGCCGGTGCCGGCCGTGAAAGTGTGCGGATGGATGGCTCGCCCACCCGGCTGTGTCTGCTGGCTGCTGGTCGTCGGGCTCAGCGTGCTGGCCGGCACCTGGCCAAAGTTCAGCGTCACCGTGCCCGAGGCCGGAGCGGTGAAGCTCGCCTGCTGGCTGGCCCGGGTGTAGGTGTAGCCCACGCCGCCCACGGTGGTGGCGCTGCCATTCGGCAGGACCGTGCCCGCCGAGTTGGCACCGGTGGCCAGCGTGTTGGCCGCCAGCACCGGCTGCACGCACACCGCCTGGCCGATCTGCGCCGTCGGGATGCTCAGGCCGTAGGCGCCGTTGCCGTCCGTGGTGGTGCTGGCATAGGTGGTGCCGGCGCAGTTGGTCAGGTTGACGGTGAGCCCGCCCACGCCCGCTTCTGCGCCGTTCTGCACGCCGTCGTTGGGCGTGCCGGTGTTGGCGCCGCTGCTGGGTGCACCGCCGTCGTTGAACACCACCCCGGCGATGCCGTTGCGGGTGTTGGTGAAGGTGCAGGTGATGTCCGCCCCGGCGACCAGCTTCGTGCCCGGCAGGTTGACCTCGACGCCCGAGACGGTGCCCAGGGCGCCCGAGCCGTTGCCGGTGCTGGCACCGTTGGCGTCCACGCAGCTGATGCTGCCGGGTGTGGCGGGCCAGCCGTTCGGGATGGTCTGGTCGATCTTGACCGCGGTGCCGACGGTGCCGTTGAAGGTGGCGCTGGTCACGCCCGTGCCGGCCGTCTGGGTGCTCAGGCTGACGCTGCCGGAGTCCAGCCCCGTCATGACGAAGCTGAAGGTGCCGGTGCCGCCGTTGCTCACCTGGGTGATCCTCAGCCGCGGCATCGCCACCAGCAGCACCTTCTTGTTGGCGTCGTCGTACTGGATCACGCCCTGGTAGCCGATGGTGCTCAGGTTGGTGGACGCGAAGGTGCCCGTGCGCGTGCCGCTGTAGCTGAGCAGCGTGTAGGTGCCCGTGGTGCTGAAGCCGGTGAGCTTGTTGATGACCAGGTTGCCGCCCAGGTTGACGTTGCCTGTCACGTTGACGTAGTCGTTGGCCGTACCGCCGGTGGTGCCCGACGTGCCCAGGTCCAGGGTCAGTGTGCCCGTGTTGCCCAGCGTGAGGGCGCCCGTGTTCAGGGTGCCCACGGTGCCCGCGCCGAGGCCGGGGCTGAGGAAGCCCAGCACGTTCACGGGGCCCGCCACCGTGCCGCTGCCCGCCGCGGCGCTGGCGCTGCCACCCAGGGTGGCGCCGGCCGCCACGGTGACGGCGCTGGTGCTGGCCGTGCTGCCGGTCACCAGCAGCGTGCCGCTGTTGACGCTGGTGGTGCCGGTGTAGGTGTTGGCGCCGCTCAGGGTGGTGGTGCCGCCCCCGTCCTGGCTCACCTTGCCGCTGCCGCCGATCGCGGTGGCCAAGGCGTAGGCGTTGCTGCGCTTGAAGCTCAGGGTGCCGCTGGTGCCCAGGCTCACGCTGGCGTGCGAGGCGATGTCGCCCGTGCTGCCGCTGTCGCCGACCTGCAGCGTGCCGTTGCTCACCTGGATGGGGCCGGTGGCCGTGTTGCTCGCGCCGGAGAACACCATGGTGCCGCCGCCGGTCAGGATGAAGCCGGTGTCGGCCTGGCCGGGACCGGTGCCGTATCCGAAGTAGCCCGTGCTGCCGATGGTCAGCTTGGTGCCCGAGAGAACGTTGTAGGTCGTGCCGCCGGCCTTGACGTTGTTGACGTTGGCGGCGCTGATCGCGCTGTCGGCCGTCACCTGCACGTCGCCCGACATCCGGTAGACGCCGTTCGTGATGCCCGTGCCGGAAACGGAATTCAGCGACATGAGCGAGCCGCCGTTCAACGTCAAGGCCGGCATTTCTGTGGAAGCTGCAGCCGTCGTGTTGACGCCACCACCTGACTGGATGACAACACCCGTGACCCCCGTGCCCGCGGAGGCAGGGCAGCCGAGCTGGTTGTCGGTGCCGAGCCAGATGCCGGAATTCGATCCGATCGAGAGCGTGCCTTTGCCCAGGGGCGTGCTCGTGCTGCTGCTCGAACAGGTGATCGCCGGACCCACGAGGTCGATGCCTGCATTGCTGAGCGTGGTTCCTCCGGTGTAGCTGTTGTTCGGCGAGGACAGCTGCAAGGTGCCGCCGCCATTCACCGTGATGCCGAAGTTGCCCTGGATGGGCGCGTTGATCGCCACGGCCTGGCCTCTTGACGAGTTGATGGTGATCGTGGCGTCCTTGGTCAGCATCAACAGCCCCCCGGCATTCGCATTGATGGTGTAGCCGTAGGTGCCGAAGTTCAGGCCGCCGATGTTGGCCGCGTAGCTGTTGGCGAGGGTGACGGAGCCAGCCGAGCCATTGAAGTAGGCCGTCTCGGTGCCGCCGGCCCAGGTGCCGCGGGGAGTGCCGCTGCTGGTGGTCCAGTTGAGCGTACTGCCGTCCCAGTTGCCGCTGCCACCGTCGACGGTGCTGTTGGTGGCGTTGGTGTCCCAGTAGGTGTAGGTGCCGGTGGTCATGGGCAGGAGCTCGTTGCCGGTGCTGGACCAGTAGGTGGCCGTGGCGGCATTGCTGCCCAGCTGGATCTGGTTCAGGGGCGCCAGGCCGACCTGGTTCTGGGCCGCACCGCTGGCGATGGCGCTGGCATAGAAGTGGGTGCTACCGGCCGTCCAGCCGCTGGCCGTCAGGGTCAGGTTGCTGCCCAGGTCACCCAGCGTGCCCACCGTGAGGTTGCTGCTGGTGCCGAAGGTGATGGTGCTGCTGGCCGTGTTCTGGGTCAGCGAGCCGATGGTGTGCGACAGGTTGCTGCCCAGGTTGAGCGTGCCGCCGGTCATCACGATCTTGAGGTTGGGTGCGGTGATCGCGCCCGTGAGGTTGAGCGTGGCGCCCACACCCACGGTGATGGTGCCGGTGCTGCTGCTGTCGATGGCCGCCACGTTGCTGGTCACCGTGCTGCTGCTGTTCGACAGCGTCAGGTTGCCGCCCGTGCCCACAACCAGCGAGCCGCTGGTATTGACCGTCAACGCTCCGTTCAGCGTCTGGGCGAACGTGCCCACATTCAGCTTGCCGCCGGCGTCGACCGTGACGGCACCCGCCTGCGGCAGGGCGTTGACGGCACCGACCGCCAGCGTGCCGGCGCTCACCGTGGTGCCGCCGCTGTAGAGGTTGCCCGTGGAGGACAGCGTCAGCGTCGAGCTGCTGCCCGTGTCCTTGGTCAGCGAACCGTTGCCGGTGATGGCGCCCGACAGCGTCTGGTTGGCCGTGCTGGAGTATTTGAGGCTGGCGTTGTTGGTGATCGTGCCTGCATAGGCACCGTTGGTGCCGTTCCAGCCCAGTGTGCCGGCCCCGCCGACCTGCAGCGTGCCGCCGCTGATGGTGGTCGGGCTCGTGTACGTGTTGTTGCCTTGCAGAACCATGGTTCCGCTTCCCTGCAGGACCAGGCCCTTGTCGACCGATGTGTTGGCGGCGCCGAAATAACCCGAGACGGTCAGTTGCACGCCACTGCCGAGGGTGTACTTTGTCCCCCCCGATTGGGAGTTCGTCAGGGCCAAGGCGCTGATCGTGCTGTTCGCGGACACCGTCACCGGTCCATCGAACATGAACACGCCCAGGTTGATGGCGTTACCGCCCACCGCGTTGTAAGACGACAGCACTGCCCCCGCGAGTTCCAATGGCGGTAGGTGCGAGGTCTGCGCCGCACTCTGCTGGAGCGTACCGAATACCTTGATCAGCGAGGGCGTCTTGCTCGGCGCCGTGCTGTAGCAGCCAAGGCCGTTGTCGCCGATGGAGGTCGTACCGGACGGGCCGACGTCCAGGATCGCATTCGCGGCGATGGTGACGATGCCCGTGCCCAGGGAAGACGAGCCCGGTGCATCGCATCCATTGACCGTTCGGTCCAGGCGCAGCTTGCCCGCGTTGATGTCGGTGTTGCCGGAATAGGTGTTCGCGCTGCTCTTGAGGATCAATGTGCCGGCACCGGCCTTGATGAAGCCGTTGCTTCCCCCCAGCGTGCTGCCCACGGTGGCGGTGTCACTCCCATTGGTGACCGTCAAGGTGTTGCCCGCACTGGCAGCACCGCTCAGCGTGCCACCGCTCAGGACGTAGCCGTCCACGTTGAAGGTCAGCCCCTCGATGCTTTGCGTCCCGGAGACGGTGACGGCGCCGGCCGTGCCCTGGAAGATCGCCACCCCGCCGGCCGCCCAGGTGCCGTTGGGCGCGCCGGTGCTGGTCGTCCAGTTGGCTGTCGTGCCGTCCCAGGTGCCGTCGCCGCCGTTGATGCCGGCCAGGTCTGCCCGTGTGTCCCAGTAGGTGTAGCTGCCGGTCGCCGCCCCGGCCAGCAGTTCGCCGGGCGAGCCGGACGCCCAGTAGGTCAGCGTCGCGTCGCCGGCGGTGCCCAGCTTGACCTGGTTCAGCGGCGCCAGGCCCAGCGTGTTGCGCGCAGGCGCCGGCGAGCCGGTCACGTTGGTGGCATAGAAGTTGGTGGTGCCTGCCGTCCAGTTGCTGGCAGTCAGCACGGTACTCGCGCTGCCGAGGCTGCCCAGCATGGCCACCGTCAGCTTGCTGCTGCCGCCTGCGAAGTCGATGGTGCTGGCCGCCGTTTGCGTGAGGGTGCCGAGGCTGTGCGCGTAGCCGTTGAGCTTGAGCGTGCCGCCGGCCATCACGATGCTCAGGTTGGGCGCGCTGATCGCCGCCGTGAGGTTGAGCGTCGCGCCCGTGCCCACCGTGATGGTGCCCGTGCTGCTGCTGTCGATGGCACCGATGCTGCTGGTCACGTTGCCGCTGCCGCTCGTGAGGGTGAGGTTGCTGCCCGTGCCCAGCTTCAGCGTGCCGCCGTTGACCGTCAGCACGCCGTTGAGCGTCTGGCTGAAGGTGCCCAGGTCCAGCACGCCGCCGCTGACCGAGACGGCCCCGGCCGCAGGCAGGGCGCCGTTGGCCCCCAGGGCCAGGGTGCCGGCGCTCACCGTGGTGCCGCCGCTGTAGAGGTTGCCCGTGGAGGACAGCGTCAGGGTCGAGCTGCTGCCCGTGTCCTTGGTCAGCGAGCCGGCGCCAGTGATGGCGCCCGACAGCGTCTGGTTGGCCGTGCTGGAGTACTTGAAGCTGGCGTTGTTGGTGATCGCGCCCGCATAAGCACCGTTGGTGCCGTTCCAGCCCAGGGTGCCGGCGCCACCGATCTGCAGCGTGCCGGCGCTGACGACAGTGGCACCCGTGTAGGTGTTGCTGCCCGTCAGCGTGAACGTTCCCGTCCCGGCCTTCGTCAGGCCCCAATTGCTGGTGTTGTTGCTGAGCCATGCGGTATTGGTCAGCACGCCAGAGAACGTGGTCGTCCCGTTGTCGTTGCCGAAGGAGACGTTGGGCGTGCCGGCCCCCGTATCCCCTACCCCCACGGAACCCGAACCGGACAGGCTCCCCATGTACATGTTGCCGCTTCCATAGAAGGACAGGCGGCTATTGCTGTCGACATCGACAGCAAGCTTGTTCCCGGTCGTGTTGTTTTCCAGCCAGAGGGTGCCGTAATTGGTGACGTAGGCATTGCCTGTTCCCGAGACCGTGCCCTTCAAGACCAGACGGTTGCCGTAATTTGCGGAGCCTGCCGCCGGGGCCGCTCCCGCACCATCGACGTTGACCGTGGCGTTGTTGAAATTGACTTTGGTGATGTATGCAGCCCAAGTCGACAGGGCCGACCCGGTGACCGCTCTATAGCTCAAAGTTCCCGCAATGGACCACGGTGTGGACCACGCCACGCTGCTGCTGTTGAAGCCGGTAAGGCTGTTGATCGTCACAGCCCCACCAGCGTCCACGGTCAACGGACTATTCACGTCCATCAAGACTTTGGCGCTGATGACGGTCACGCCGTTCGGAACAGTGAGGCCGCCAGTGAAGGTGTTGGAGCTGCCCAGCGTCACCGTTCCGGAGCCGGCCATGGTGACGCCGTACCCTCCAGTGATCGGCGCGTTGATCGTCGTGGTGCCGCTGCCTGGCAGCGTCACGGTGGCATTGCTGGCCAGGGCCAGCGTGCCCGTGCCGCTGGTGCCATTCGGTGCAATGGTGTACCCCGCCGTACCGAAGGTCAGCCCGCCGATGCTGGCGTTGTAGCCATCCTTGATCGTGACCGTGCCCGCCGTGCCCTGGAACGTTGCCACACCCCCGGCGAGCCATGTGCCATTGGGTGTGGCACTGCTGGTCGTCCAGTTCGTGAGCGTGCCGTCCCAGGTGCCGTCGCCGCCGTTGATACCGGCGAGGTCCGCTCGGGTGTCCCAGAAGGTATAGCTGCCAGCCGCTGCGCCGACCAGCAGTTCGCCGGGGGAACCAGCCGCCCAGTAGGTCAGCGTCGCGTCACCGGAGGTGCCCAGCTTGATCTGGTTCAGCGGCGCCAGGCCCAGCGTGTTGCGCGCCGGGCCGCCATTGACGGCGGTGGCATAGAAGTGCCCGTTGCTGCTCGTCCAGCCCGCCGCCGTGAGGGTGCCCGTGAAGGTGCTGCCGATGTTGGCCACGGTGAGCTGGCCGGCGCTGCTGAAGTCGATGGTGCTGGCCGCTGTCTGGGTCAGGACGCCGAGGCTGTGGGTGAAGCCGCCCAGGTTGAGCGTGCCGCCGTCCATCTGTATGGCGACGTTGCTGTTGCTGATGGCCGCCGTGAGCGTCAGCGTGGCGCCGCTGCTCACCTTGATGGTCCCCGTGCCGCTGATGGCCGACACGCTGCTGGTGCCGCCGGTAAGTACCAGCGTCCCGCCGCTGCCCAGGTTGACCGTGCCGCCCATGTTGACCGTGAGGCCAGCCGACAGCGTCTGGCTGAAGGTGCCCAGGCTGAGCGTGCCGCCGTTGTTAACGGTGACCGCGCTGGCGCTGGAGAGCGCGTTATTGGCGCCCGCCGCCACCGTACCGCCACTGACCAGCGTCGCGCCCGTGTAGGTGTTGGCGCCGGTCAGCGTGAACGTGCCGCTACCCACCTTGGTCAGGGCGAGCTTGTTGCCGTTGGCCTGGTAGCTGTCCTTGATGACGCCGCTGTAGGTGGTGCTGGTGTTCAGGGCGCCCACCGACACCGTGTTGGTGGCCGTCCCGTTGCTGCTGAAGAAGTAGCCCGAGCCCGACAGCGCGCCGATGTTGACGGTGATCGGCGTGTTTACGTCCCCTCCATTGTTGATGCCGATGAAATTGCCGTTGTTGACGACTGTCATCGAGGTGCTACCCGCATTGGCGAACCACCATCCCGACCCCGAACCCGTGATCGTGACCGTGCCCGCGTAGGCGCTCCAGTCGCCGAGCGCAAGCAGTTGGTTGCCCGAGCTACCCGAGTAGTTGACGGGGCCGGAGCCAGTCACCGTGTTAGTCCACAGGGGCTGATTGGCGCCGGTGGTCGACAGCAGCAGGGTGCCGCTGGGGCCGACATTGATGGTGCCGGTACCAAAGGCGTTCTGTACGTTGTCGACGGCCGCCAGCGTGCCAGCATTGACGACCGTTCCGCCGGAGTACGTGTTGGCGGCCGTCAGCGTAAGAGTCGAGCTGCTGCTGGTGTCCTTTTTCAGCGAGCCCGTACCACTGATAACGCCTGAGAGCGTCTGGTTGGCGCTGCTCGAATACTGCAGCGTGGCGTTGTCCACGATATTTGCGGCGTAGCTGCCGCCGCCAAGCGTTCCGCTGCCGCCGATTTGCAATGTTCCCCCGCTGATGGTTGTGCTACCTGTATACGTGTTAGCACCAGTCAGGGTTTGCGTTCCTGTCCCTACTTTGGTCAGGGTGCCGATATCCGTTGACGTAGTATCGGCAATTACCCCAGCAAATGAAGCTGTACCGCTATACGACGCGCTTCCATAGGCCCCCACTGTAAAGGTTGGGCTATAGCCACTGTATCCCGTAGTTAGCGATCCGGAGCCTGTAAGTTTGTTGACACGTATGTTTGCCTCTACACCTTGAAAAGTCGCACCCGACGCTATATTCAAGTCAGAGTGGTTGTTGGTCCAAACCTCATTGGCATCACTGCCGCCGACAAATGTTCCGGCCTGAACATCAATCAGCGATCCATCGAGCAGACTAAAAGTGGCTGCAGCCGTACCCCATCGAAGCGTCCCGGCGCCGGTTTTCTTCATGGTGCCCGAGCCCGTGAAGCTGGCGTTAACGCCAGGATCAAGAGTGGTGGAACCGGACGCTACGTTCCACTCCAGTGTTGCGCCACCGGCGATGCTGTAAGAAGGGGATGAGTTTGTGTTTTGCAGAGTCAATGTCCCTTCATTGACTGAAGTTGAGCCCGTATATGTATTTGTGCCCGAAAGCATCAACGTGCCGGCGCCTATTTTGTAGAAACCGTAGGGACCCGTAATTACAGAATTCACGGTGCCAGTAATGCCCGAAGCAACCTGTATCCCGGCACTACTCTGTGTCAAATTGAGCGGACTGCCGCTGAGCGTGTACCCATCAGTAATAAAGTTCAATCCACCAATATCCTGTGATCCGCTCACAGTCACCGCCCCCCCAGTCGCACCTCCAAAGTTGGCCCACACGGAGCCGCCTGCCCAAGGACCATTAGCATTGCCAGAGTCAGTCGTCCAATTCAGGGCGGTTGAGTTCCAAGTGCCAGCACCACCATCCACTACGCCGTTCGCAGAGGTCTGGGTTCCATCCCAATAGTTGCCAGTGGCATAAATCGTGACTGAGCCAGCTCCGCCGGCAGAGCCCGCCCAACCATTCGACGTAGTACCTGCAGCTCCACCGTTATTGGGGCTGGTGCTGGCGCTTACGCTGCCCGCTGCAAGGTTAGATCCCGTAGAGGTATAGCAACTGGTTCCTGCGACACCACCTTTGGCATCGGCAGCGGCTATGCCTATGCCTAGCTGACCAGTGTCATTCCCACCGCTTCCTCCGGCGCCGCCTCCGTAACCGCCACCGCCGCCGCCGCCGCCGCCGCCATCACCGCTTGGCTGTGCGCCGCTACCGCCCTGAACGGTCGTTGCGCATGCACCCGAGACAAGTGGGATCGCTGAGCCAGAGCCGCCAACACTCGCAGTCCCGCTTGAGGTCCCATAGGAGCCGCCGCCGCCGCCGCCGCCACCGCCGGCCTGCAGAAGCGTCACACCTCCGTAGACAAGGGTGCTGCTCCCACCGCCACCGCCCCCCGAACCGCTCGCGCCCGTACAGCCGGTTTTTCCACCCAAGCCACCCGCGGCCGCACCTGAACCTCCAGCAGGGGACGCAACACTGCAAGCAACGCTGGCACCGCCACTGCCGCCACCGCCGATCACTCCGCCAATGGTCGTGCCAGGGCCTACGTTGACCTTCGCATAGACGAGTGCACCATCGCCCCCCTTGCCTCCAGGAGCGCTGTCTGCACCGCCGCCGCCGCCGCCACCGCCTGCCAAGCCCACGATGACCCAGTGAACGTTGCTCGGGACTTGGTAGGCCCAGCCGCCTACATTGCTGGTGTTGAAGAGCACCGTTTGTGCGCGTGCCCCAGCCGCGCCCAGCGCCATCCCCGCCGCCAACACCGCGCCCACCGGCGCCCGCCAGCCCACGGCACTGCACTGGCCACTCATGCGCCGCCAAGCGCCCACCCCCCATCGCCGCCAGCCCCCAAGCGCAGCCATCCACCAGGTCATCAGGATCGAGTTCATTCTTGTTGTGTCGTCAGTAGATTCATAAGGGGCGGCCGAGCGGCCGCCCGCTGCTTGCTCAGGCCTCATGCCCCCGCATGGAGCGGGCTTCGGCTTCCCGGTCCAGCGCCTCATCGGCGCGCCCCGCGGCCACGCACAGGCCCATCACCAGGGCCCCAAAGGCGGCGCCCACCAGGACGCCACCGAACCAGGCGCCAATCACGAGTGCGCTCATGTCACTGCCCTCCCCCGGCGGTGCCGGTCTGCTGTTGCGGTTGCGGTTGCTGCGGCTGTTGCGCCGGTTGCGATTGCTGCTGCTGCGGCTCCTGCGCATCGGGCGCCGCGATGCGAGGCGGCGCCTCGATGGGCTTGCCCGGCGCATTGCTGGTGAGGCTCGCCGCCCCCACAGGGCTGCCGTCCTTGCCCGCGCCACTGCGCTCGAAGCCCAGCCCCGTCTCGTCGAACTTGAAGCGCAGCCGCATGTAGGCGCCGCGGCTCGTGTATTCGCCGGCCGTCAGGTCCCGGTCCGACAGCCCGATGGCGTTGTAGCCCACGGAGAACCACAGGTCCTTCATCACCTGGTAGCCCAGCTCCAGGCCGAGCGACTTCTGCAGCGCCCCGCCCGAGCCGTGCAGCAGCCCGCCCTGCACGCTCAGGTCCCACTTGGCGTTGAGGTCGCGCGTCCAGCGGCCGTACAGCAGCTGCGCCGTGTAGCTGCTCTTCAGGCTGCCGTCGTCGTAGCTGGAGCGCTTGAACGCCAGGCGCCCGCTCACCGTGTTGTCCGCATCGGGGCTGTAGTTCAGGTGCACCGAGGCGATGTCCGAGCGGTAGCTGCCCGGCAGGCTCGCGTCCGAGCCAAAGGCGTTGCCGCTGATGCTGCCGGCCGTGGCCGTGTCCCCGCGGATGGTCTCGCTGCGGTGCTCGTAGCGGGCCAGGGCGTTGAAGCGGTCGTCGTCCTTCGGGCGGTAGGCCGCGCCGATCTGCTGGCGCGACTGGGTGCGCTCGTTGCCCTGCTGGTCGCCCACGCCCTTGCTGCTGTTGTAGATGCTGCGTGCCAGCAGCGTCCACTCGTCGTTCAGCCGGTAGCCCACGCCCAGGCTATTGAGCACCGTGTCGGCGTCCGAGCCGGTGCGCTTCTCCAGGATGCCGCTCGCGCGGAAGGCGCCGTGGGTGTACTCCACACCGCTGGTCACGGCGGTGGAGCTGCCCAGGCCCGAGGCCAGGCTGGTGCTGGAGACGGTGCCCAGGGCGCGGGTGCGCTCGATGCCGCCGGTCAGTTGCCAGTGCTCGCCGAGCTTGACGGTGTTGCGGATGCCGTTGGCAATCTGCGCGGTGCGGCTGCTGTCGGCATCGGCCAGGCGGTACTCGTTGTAGACGCGCCCGCCTTCCATGTAGGCGCTCTCCACGCCCAGGATGCCCACGTTGCGGCTGGTGCTGCTGGTGCTGGTGCCGGTGGTGCTGTCCGCGTCCTCGTAGAGGCTGGAGCTGAGCTCGTAGCGGCCGTAGATGCGGGTCTTGCTGGTGATGGCGTAGTTGCCGCCGACGGCGGCCATGTGGCGGCCGCTGTCCTTGGTGTCCTGCTCGCCCTCCACAAAGACCTGCGCCTGCGGGGCGCCGGGCAGCGTGGCCGTCAGGCGCGCACGCACGGTGGTCAGGCCGTTCTGGTCGCTCGCGAGGGAGCTGCTGCTGTTGGCCGCGCTGCCCAGGGCCGTCACCGAGGAGCCTGCTGCGCCGCTGTAGCTGGAGACCTGGTCGTAGCTGAACATCGAGGCCGAGCTGCTGTTGGCCGTGGCCCCGTGGCGCAGGCCCACCTCGGCGCTGAAGTAGTCGTTGAAGCGCTTGAGCAGCGACACGCTCTGCCCGCGCGCGGCCGGCGTGGCCGCGGTGGCGGTGGTCAGGCTCGTGCCGTCGGCGCCGGTGGTCAGGCTGGCACTGGTGCCCTCGCTCTTGCTGTAGAGCGCCTCGGCACGCGCGGCCATCGTGGAGTCGATGCGGTACTCGGCGCGCACGCTGGCCTCGGTGTTGCCCGCGCCGAAGCCGGCCGCGGGGTTGTCGAAGCTGCTGGAGGCGCGCGCGACCTGCGCGGAGACGCCCAGGTTCTCCGTCTGGTGGCGCAGCTCGACGCGGCCGGCCGAGCCGGAGCCCTTGTCGTCGCTGTGCGTGCGCACGGCCTCGGTGGCCATGCTGGTGTTCTCGCCCAGGCGGGCCAGGCCCGTCACCGCGGCCAGCCGGCGCGGGTTCTTGGGGTCGTCGTCCACATGGGCCACCACGCCGGCCTGCACGCGCTCGCCCAGCTTGAACTGCGCATCCACGCCTGCCACGGTGTACTTCGGCCCGCCCGCGTCCACTTCATACGTCACGCGCACGGACTGCGGGTTCAGGTCCGCATCCACCGCCGAGACCGGGCTCACGAACATCAGCCGGCGCGTGCTCGGCTCCAGCGTGTAGTCCACGAAGCGCGTGAGCGTGGTCGCCTTCAGGATCACGTTGGCCTGGTTGCGGTCGCGCGAGACGATCTCCACCGTTTCGCTGTTCTCCACCATGTCGCCCAGGTTGCCGGCGAGGTAGTACGGGCCGGAGATGCCCTTGCCCGCGAATTCCTCGATCTGCTGGGTCTGCGAGGTGCGCGAGCCATAGGCGGTCACGCGCATGCCGCCCTCCTCGTACACGCCCTTCATGCCGGTCAACGTTCGGCTGGTCTGGCTGAGTTTGCGCACCTCGGTGCTGCTGGCGGTCTGGAAGTCGCCGTAGAGCAGGTACGAGCGGTTCTTGTCGATGCGCACGTAGAGCTTCTGCGAGCTCTGCGCGTCGTAGCCGCGCTCGGAGGCGTCGCCATAGACGGGGTAGAACTCGTCGGGGCGGATGTCGCGGAACAGCCGGTCCTTGCTGGACTTGGCGGTATCCAGAGAAGCGGTGAGCAGGTACTCGCCCTTGATGGCGCCCTTCAGGAAGAACGCGGCGCGGCCCCCGGCGCGGCTGTTGCCGCTATCGCCGTTGCTGCCCAATGAGGACAGCTCCTGCTCGAAGGCGGCGCCCGCGGGCAGCTGGTCGATGCCCAGCTTGCCGCGCTTGGTGAGGTCCAGCGTGCCCTCCACGATGCCCACGGCGATCATGGGGCGCAGGTCCGGCAGCAGGGCCAGGCGCGCCTCCTGCACGATGGCGTTGACGGTGGCGCGCACGCGCACGTCCCCCGGGGTGCCCGGCGGGATCAGGTGATAGGTGGCACGCCCGCCTTCGATGAAGGCCTGCAGGCCGGGCTCCTTGTCGTTGAGGTCCTCCTCCTGCCAGCGGCCGGCGTCGCTCTCCAGGGTGATCTGGGTGCGCGCGGTGACGGGCACGCCGGCCGCGTCGGTCAGCACGATCTGCACGGGCACGGGGGTGCGCGCGTCGGCACGCGCGTCGGTGGGCACCACGATGCGCACGAGGCCCAGCTTGTCGGGGGCCGTCACGCCGATCTCCACCGGCTCGCCGCGGGCGTTGCCCATCTCGTCCATCACCTGCAGGCGCAGGCGGTTCAGGCCGGGCTTGAAGGCCACGCCGATGTACTCCCAGGCGCTGGTCCCGGTCTTGGGCAAGGTGGCCTTCTTGCCGACGCGGCGGCCGTCGATTGCCTCGCCGTTGACGCTCAGCTGCAGCACGGCGCCCGCGGGGCCCTTCACGCGCACGTTGATGGCCTGCCCGGGCAGGGTGTCGCCGTCGCGCAGCTCCACGAAGCCGGGCTTGTTGTCCAGCTCGGGCAGGAGTTTCTCCAGCTCGATGCTGCTCGGGACCACCGGCTGGGGCACCAGGCCCGCGGTGACGCTGCCGGGCTGGCCGGCGGCCTGGCTGCCGACGCCAGCGCTCGGCACCTGGCCCGTGGCCGGCAGCGCCTTGACCTGCTGCGCGGCCGCCAGCGTGCCGGTGCCGCCCACGCTGCCGGTGCCGTCCAGGAAGCTGCCACCCCCGCCTACACCGCCACCGGCCGCGCCCGCGCCAGCCACGCGCTGCGGCGCACCGGGCAGCGCGATCAGCGGGCCCGTGGTGGCCGTGAGCGAGGCGCCCGCGCCGCCGCCGCTGCCGTTGATCTGGCCCGCGGCCGGCATGCCGCGCGTGTCGCTGGCCACCACCACCTGGCCCTTGGGGTCCAGGCGGTTGCGCAGTTGCCCGGCCAGCTCCGCGTCGAGGTTCTTGGCGGCGGCCGCACGGCGCGCCTGCACGTCCTTCTGGGTGGCCTCGTTGTCGCAGCCCTGCAGCGGGAAGTTGGCCTTGTGGAACTCGCCCTTCTTGAGGTCCACGAAGCGGCTGCCGGGCGTGCCGGCATTGCGGTTGCCCTGGATCGCCACCGTCGCACCCACCGGCAGCGTGGTCTCGTCCAGGCGCAGCACGTGCGTCAGGGGCTTCAGGCCATACAGGCTCCAGCGGCCCTCGCCGTCGGTGACCACGTTGGTGCCGTCCTCCAGCCACAGGCGCACGCCCGGCACGCCCGGCTCGTCCTCGCCTTCCTGCTGGCGGTCTGCGCGGCAGTCCATGTACACCTTGCCGAAGGCAAAGGCCTCGTCGGAGAACACCCCGCCGTTGACCCGCACGGTGTTCTCGGCCGTGTTGGACGTGTAGCCCTTGGTGCTGGCCTGCGCCCGGTTGGTGGCGTTGCCCGAGATGCGGGCGCCCACGCCCACGCGCACCCGGTAGCGCACCATCACGCTCTGGTCGACCGCCAGTTCCGCATCGGGGATCTGCCAGCTGAGCACCGGGCCCACGCCGCCATTCGGGTTGGCGATCACGTTGCCGTTGAACTTGCTGCTATTGGGCACGTAGGCGAAGCCCGCCGGCAGGGTGTCGCTGAAGGCGATGCCCTTCAAGGCGAAGCCGGTCTTGTTGGTGACCGTCAGGGCGTAGTCCAGGAAGTCGCCGAAGTCCACCTGCTGTTTGCTGGCCGCCTTGCTCAGCAGCAGGCCATTGATGCGGCCCGGGTCCAGCGGGATGTGGTTGTGCACCACGTCGCAGGCGCTGCCGTCGGCGTTGAAGCCGGAGGCCAGGCTGGTGTACCAGGTGGTGGCCTCGCCTTCCTTGGGCGACAGGGGGTTGGGCGCGACGGCGCCGCAGCTGGCAAAGGTGCCGCCCTGCGCGGGGATGCGCTGCGAGGGGTACAGGTAGCCGCTGTTGGCCGGCGGGGTGACCGAGAGGCTGTAGCTGCACTTGCCCGAGACCGGTGGCGCGAGCCAGTAGAACTGCCAGTTGCCGTCGGCGCCCGTGGTCATGGACATGCTGCCGTCGGCATTGAAGGTGTACAGGCCCGAGCTGCCGCCGAGCACCTGGTCGGCGGTGATGCTGCCCGCGGTGCCGCCGTCGCAGGACTGGCGCCGGATGGTGACCACGGCCCCCGCGATGGGGTTGCGGCTGACGGCGTCGTAGACGGTGCCCTGCGGGTCCACCAGCAGGCCCACGGCCGAGGCGGCACTGGCGCCGGCCACCAGCGACGGATCGAAGTTGATGGTGTTCTGGGACAGCGCGGCCACCCAGGCCTTGTTGGTGTAGGTCACCCGCCCACCGGTGCGGTTGGCCTTGAGGGTGACGCGCACGGTGAAGCCCAACTGCTCGCTCTGGCCGGCGCCCAGCGCCCGGCTGCCGTCGGTCAGGCTCAGCGCGATGCCGGTGGGGAAGTTGCTCGCGTCGGCGGCGTTCCAGGATGTGCGGTCGCACGGCGCCGCGCCGGTGAAGTTGGCCGAGGGCACGAGGATGCCTGCGCCGCTGCGCACCGGGCCGCGCAGCTCCCACTGCGCCACGGCGCCGTCGGCCTGGTCCATCGAGAAGGCGCAGTTGAGGTTGTCGATCACGCGCAGGTTGGGCGCGATGCCGCTGCCGGTGTTGCTGACCTTGAAGCTGAAGTCCACGTCGTACACGCCGGCCGAGACGTAGCGCGGGGCCGAGGCGCTCTTGCTGAGCGTCAGCAGTGGCGGCTGGGTGCCGATGGGCGTGGGCGAGGTGTTGTTGCCCGGGTTGCCGTCGGCATCGGGGTCGGGGTCGGCGCCATTGACGGAGTCGTCGGTGATGCTGGCGGTGTTGCCCGCGACGGTGGCCGCCTGGGCGCGGGTGCTGTTGTAGAGCGTGGCCGCACGGCCCGAGGTGTTGAAGCGCACCACGAACTGCACCGTGAGGTCGCCCCCGATGGGCAGCACGGCGCCCGGTGCGAGCAGCGAGGCGTGCGCGGCCGTGCCGTCGAAGGCGCTGTTGACGGAGGCCACCAGGCCGCCGACGCTGCCGGCGGTCTGCACGGTCTTGAGGGAGCCGGGCACGATGGTGTACTGGCCCGCCGCGGGCGAGGCCGCCGCGCTGTAGCTGCCGAACTGCGTGGCGCCCGCGCCTTCGAGCACATTGAGCAGCTGCGCGTCGTACAGCCAGGACGCGCCGTAGTTCTTGACGCGCACGGAGACGGTGACGTCGGCCGTGCCGTCGCCGTTGGCCCGCGGCAGGCCTGCGGCTTCGGCCACGCCGATGCGCGCCGGGTTCAGCGAGACGGGCACGGTGTTGGAGGCGCTGGAGGTGGCCTGCGTGCCGTCGTTGTAGAACGCCTGCGCGGTGTTGAGCAGGTTGCCCGAGGCAGCGCCGGCACCGACCGTGACCGACAGGCGCATCTGGAAGGACGCGTTGGGCGCAATGGTGGCCGGCGCGGGCAGCGCCACCGCCACTTCGACGGCCGAGGCGTCGTCGGCGGCGCCCGTGCGGTAGTTGAAGGGCGCGTCGCCCGGCAGCCGGAACAGCTTCAGCATGCCGGGAATGGGCGTCTGCAGGCTGCCGGCGACGTACTGCGTGCCCGTGGGGATCACATCGCGCAGCAGCAGCGCATTGACCGGGCTGCCGTTGACCACGATGGGCGTGTTGCCCGGCATGGCCACACCCGCCGTCTGGGCCGCCTGGTTGCCCACGTTGGTGCCGTTGACGGTGTAGTCGATGCGCGAGATGCCGGGCTGCAGCGGCGCGCTGTAGCTGGCGGACTTGGTCAGGCTCAGCACCGCCACGTTGCCGATCTCGATCACGTCCCGGTTGCTCGCCGACTGGCCCTGCAGCGCCGTCGTGGCACTGAGCGTGGCGCATACCGCGCCCGCAGCCGCCGTGGGCATGGTGCCCATCGCCAGCAGCGTGGCCGTCTCGCCCGGATCGAGCGTCAAGGCATTGGGCGTGTTCAGCGACAGCGGCAGCTCGCCCGCATCCGCCACGCCGTTGCTGTTGGTATCGCGCACCAGCTGCAACGCACCCCAACTGAGCGCCGCCGAGCTCGGGCAGCCCGCTCCCCCGTTGGCCCAGCCGAGCTTGTAGCTCGTGCGCACATTGCCCGTGTTGGTCAGCAGGTGGCTCACGGCCACCGGTATGCCCGGCGGCCGGGTGAGCGTCTGGCCCTGCGTGAGCGTGAGCGACTCCACCGACTGCACCATCAGCGTCACGCCATTGGAGGAGACGGTCTCGCTTTGCGTGTAGCCCGCCGGCGTGTAGGTGGCCGTGGCCACCACCCGCAGCACGGTGCCGCCCGGCGCGGGCCTGGCCGAGGCCATGCCGCACAGGCCCAGCAGCAGCAGCAAGGCAAGCATCACTGGCAGCAGCATCGGCTGCCATGCGCCGAGCCACCGGCTAAGGCGTCGCAGCAGGATCGGGATCGGGTGCAGTTGGATGGCGGTCACGGCTGGGCTGGCTTGTGCGTTGTTGTGGGCAGGATCGGCAGCGTGGCGGCAGGCTCCTTGTTTGGGCGCCCGCCCCTCCTTCGTCGCTGTCGTCGTCTTCTCTCTCGGTGATCTCTCTCGGGTCTTTTCTGCGCGCTCTGGCGCAGCGCGGCAAAGCGCGCAGAAAAGGGCAAAGCCGTGCCCACACAGGGCAGGCAGGCTTTGCCTTCGGGGGTGCGGGTGCCGCCTCGCTCCCCACCCCCGCAGTGGGGGTGGGCAGGAAGGTCACGGCACTCGCAGCCTCAGCGCCTCGGAAGGCTTACTGGTCCAGCTGGACCTGGAAGGTCAGCGTGGCCGTGGCCGTGGGCGAGACCGTGTTGTTGGTCGAGCCGCTGTCGCAGCTGACCTTCTTGGTGGCCGAGTCGTAGGTCGCAGCGCCGCTGTTGCCCAGCGTCGGAACGATGTTGGTGGAGGTGCACCCCGTCGACGGCTGCACCGAGGCCGTCCACGTCGTGTAGGTCGGCACCGTGTCGCTCACCGACAGGTTGGTCACCGTGGCCGTGCTGTTGTTGCTGGCCGTCACCTGGTACACCACGCATTGACCCGGCTTGGCCGTGATCGCGGCATTGCTCAGATTCAGCAAGGCTGCGTTCAGCCCGGTAGCGTCGCAGGTGGCGTTCAGCGCCTGGAGCTTGCTCACGACGATCTGCGAGAGCACCACCTTGGAGCGGGCCGTGCCCACCACCGTGCCGCAGCTGTCGCCCGCGCCGACCGTGCTTTCGGGGAAGGTCACCGTCACCGTGGCGTCGTCATAGGCGCCGACCGCCGCGTTGCCCGGTGCGAACACCTTCAGCCAGACGTACACCGGTTGGCCCGGCTTGGGACCGGGAACCGTGGCGTTGGTCACCAGGTCCGTCGCCGCATTGAGCGTGCCGGTGGTGTTGGCGTACAACGCATACGACCAGCCCGCCGCCGCATCGGCGTTGCCCGTGCCCAGCTCGACCGTGACCTGGCCCGCCTGGCAGATGCCCGTACCGCCGGCCGAGATGGTCTTGGCATAGGTCACCGAGCCGGTGGGCACCACCTGGCTCTCGCTGCCGGCCGGATCGATGGTCGCCGAGTACGTCAGCGCCGCAGCGATCACGTTGATCTGGTCATACAGCGTGTCCACCGGCACGGTGCCGTCCGAGCCCGGGCCCGTCGCACGCACCCGGAAGTACACCGCCTGGTTCGTCAGCGCCTGCGTGGCAGGGATCGAGATACAGGCCGTCAGCTCTTGCTGCTGGCCGGCGTTGACCGGGATCGAACTGGGGTCGATGCCGGTCGCCGTCGCGCACGCCGTCTTCGTGACCGCACCCGAGACGTACTTGACCGTCCAGCCCACCGGCAGGCTGCCCGAGAGGCTGGAGTTGCCGCTGGACACCAAGGTGTAGGTGTTGTTCTGGGTGTCGTTGTTGGTGATCCACAGGTCCAGGGTGGTCCACGAACCCGCCGGCACATTGGTGTTGATCAACGTCGGCTGCGCGCTCGGGCCCTGGCCCACGTCCGCATTGGCGCCGCTGTTGCTGATGCCCGTCTGGCTGTTGGTCAGGTCCACCGCTGCACCCACCACGGCCACCAGGGTGTCCTTGGCCGCGTCCTTCTTGGTGGCGTCGGTCACCGAGGTGCCCAGCAGCGTCAACGTGTAGTCGGCATTCGCATTGGGCGTCGCCGTCGCAGGAATGAACGCCTTCACGACGATCACGGCGACGTCGCCGCCCTTGATCGTGTCGGTGTCCGGGATGCCGTCGTTGTTGTGGTCCGACAGCTCCGTCGTGCCGTCCGCCTTGTAGAAGCGGAACGTCGTGCCCGAGGGGAAGTTGTTGGAGGCCACCGACACGTTCACGATGTCGTCATCGCCCAGGTTGTAGACCTTGTGCGTGAAGCTCGTGGACGACCCCGCCGTCGCCTTGGGGTTCGATTGCGAGTCCGTGCTCGTGGCATTGGGCGTGCCCGCCGTCGTGTCCTTCGCGTCGCTGGAGACCGACGACGAGGCGGCACCCACCGCAACACCATACGAGCCCGCCACCAGGAAGGACGAGTAGTTGGACGTCGACGGGCTGCTGCCCAACACCGGCGCGCCCGCGGTGGCGCCGACGGCATCCAGCGCGTTGAACGTCGCGACGTTGGTGGTGCTGCCATTGCCCTTGGTCGCGCCGCTGTTGACCAGCACCACGAAGCTCAGGCTGCCGCTGCCGCCCGCAGACACCGCGCCGTCCACGAAGGTCAGCGTGCTGATGCTGGTGCCGGTGCTGGGATTGGTACTCGTCGTCACGTTGAAATCCGCACCCGTGAACCCGGAGTTGCTGCTCTCGCTCAGGGCCGTGGAGACGTTCGCGTTGCCACTCCACTTGGCCGAACCCGTCACGTAGGTGAAGCCCGCCGTGGTGCCGCTTCCGATCACGTCCTGCAGGTTGAACCGGCCGGCTGCCGCGCCGTTGTTCGTGTAGGTGATGGTGTACGTGATGTACGTGCACGAGGCCGTCGAGGCCAGGCTCGTCGACCATGTGGTCGCGCAGCTTGCACCCACCACACTCTTGTTGCCCGAGCTGGGGTTGTTGCCGATGGCACTCGGCCATGTCCCCGACAGCGCCCCGGGCGGGTAGATGCCCGCATTCGGCGCACCGATGCTCTTGCTGACAGAGAACGCCGCCGAGGTGGTCAGGTTCACACTGTCCTGCACCTGCACGCTCTGGTTGCTCGCCGCATAGCCGTAGGCCGTCACGCTCGAGGCCACCGGCGCCACCGTCACCTTGCCGAAGTCGTACGCCCCCGTGCCCGTGGCCGTCGGCGGCAGCGTGTAGGCCACCACGAAGTTGTACTTGTTGTTCGCACCGCTGACATTGCCCGCCACCGACGTGGACGCGGCCACGGTGCACCCGATCGAGCCCGAACTGGTGCTGTCCGTGCACAGCGGGTCCCCATCGGGCAGGCCATCGCCATTGGTGTCCGCATAGATCGCGATGGTCTTGAACTTGGGCGTGCCCGACGGGTCCACCTTGATCGTGAACGCGTCCTGGCCGTTGCCCGTGTTGGTCAGCACGTGCGACGCATAGATCGTGGCACCGGCCGAGCCCGCCTTGGTGTTGATCACGTCCAACGGGCTGGCTGTGGTGATCTTGCTGTCCAGCGAGAACGAGCCCACCTGCAGCACTATGGTCTCCACCGGGTTGGAGCTGGAGCTCTGCTGCTTGTTGTCGTTGTCGTAGTAGCTCGCCGAAGCGACGTTGCCGATCTTGGCTCCGGCGGCAGGCGCAGTCGCCATGGCCGACGGACTTCCACCCAGGAAGACCGCAGCCAAGGCCGCCGTGCCCGCCCACGTCGCCAACGGCTTGGCGCCGTCGCGAGTCAGGGGGATATGGTTTTTCACGTGTTTTCTCCTCTCAAAGGAATGCCGACGTTCACAAAAGGACTTCAAAGATCTGCCTTGCGACACGGCTTCATGCGCCGCCTCCCGCACAGCAGGGCAGTGCGGCCGCCACGACCCCTCCCGCCTCTCGGCCCTCGGATCTCGCAGCAACCCACACAGGGTCGGAGCGGGGCGCGCACGCGCTCGGCGCGCACGCCCCCCTCTCTCGGTTTCAAGCGCTGTGTTTCAAGTGCTGTTGGTTCATGCGCCGCTGCAGCGGCGGCTTCATCACGGCTTGGCTGCCGCTGCGGCCGGCGCGGCCGCGGTGCTGGTGCCGCTGCGCGCCGCTGCCGCGCTCGGAGGCGGCGTCGTCTCCACCTTGGCGCGCGCACTCACCACGGCCTCGGCCCCGGGCGCGAGCTCATCCAGGCGCCAGCGGATCTGCCGGTATTCGTTCAAGGGCACCGGCTGCATGCGCCCGTCCGCCCCCTTGCGCATCAGCGGCTCCGCCTCGTAGGCCCCGTCGGCCCCGTCGGCCTTGAGCGCGAACTGCGCGCCACGGGCCGGCTGCGCCGAGCGCGCCACGTACTCCAGGCCCTCGGGCAACGGCAGGTTCGCCGCCACCCCCTTCATCGCCTGCTTGCCTACGTTCCTGTAGACCGCCCGGTACTCGAGCACGTCCCCAGGGCGCACCCCGTCGACCTCCTCCAGCTTCTCGCGGCCCCGCTCGTCCTTGACCACCTTCTTCTGCGTCAGCTCCACCGTGATGGGCTTCTGCTCGGCTTTCTGCTCGACCTTCGCGGAGGCAGCGGCGGACGCAGACGGCGCGAGCTGCGCAAACGCCGGCACGGCCAGCACCACGCTCAGCAAGGCCGGCGCGATCAGGCGCACGTTCATCAAGGGATTCATCAGGCGGCGTTTCATGGTCTTCACCTCTTTCAGGTCTTCAGGGCTGCTACAGGACAGGGTCAAACACGCGGGCGCCCTCACAGGGGCGCCGCTCGAAGGCAGGGGCGGCCGCAGCACGCGGCACACAGGCACAGGCACGCATCGGCGCGTCATCCGCCAAGCGCTCCGGAAGCCCGCTCGGCAACGCCCGCACGCACGGACGACGTGCCGTGTCGGGCAGCGGGAACAGGCATCGGGGAGGTCCGCTGCACCGGCGTGCGCGAGGCAGCGGCAGCAGCAGTGGCGGCGGTGACAGCCGGGACAGCGAAGGCGTCCGCAAAGGACGGCGCGATGGAAGGTGGGGTGGACGAGGTGATGGGCTCGCCAAAGGACGAGGCCGGCGTCAGTGCAATGGAGCCCAGCACGGACGGCGCAAGGGCCGCCGCCATGGGCATGCCAGCAGCGTCAGCAGCAGCAGTACCGGCCATCCGGCCCACCTGCACCATCTGCCCACGCCCGCCCGCCGGCTCGTCACCCACCCTCAGCCGGTAGCCCCAGCCATGCACCGACAGGATCGGACACGGCGCGCCCGAGCGCTCGAGCTTCTTCATCAGCCGCATCAGGATCATGCGCATGCTGCTGGTGGCCAGCGGCTTCTGCCCGAAGTTCGCGCGCGTCTGCGTCAGCAGCTCGATCAGCCCACCCAGCGACAGCGCATGCTGCGGCGCGCACACCATCGCGCTCAGGATCGCCCGCTCGCACAGGTTCAGCCTCAGCCGGAATCCGTCCGGCGCCACCAGCACCCACCCGTCGCGCAGCAGCGACCATCCGGTCTCGCCCAGCGCCCCGTCGATGCGCGGCAGCACCGCGCCAGCACCACCGCTGCCGGAGGCGGCGCTCGCCGAGGAGAGGTAGTCGGACGCGCTCGAAGCGCACGCGCCGCGGTCGTTCGCAGCCGCCGGCGCAGCCAGCAGGCACGACAGCGGGGAGGAGAGAGTCGGGGACGAAAGGGCCGAGGACGAAAAGGGTGCGGACGGAAGCGGCGCCGACGCCGCAAAGGACGTGACCCGCCCACAGGCCGCCGTCGACGCGCTGGAGGCCGCAGACACAGCCCGCTCAGCCCCTTCAGCCTCTTGCGACGCACCCAGAACCTCGCGGCAGGCCTGCACCGTCTCCAGCACGGCCCGCAGCTCCCGTTCCAGTTGCTCCAGGTGCCGCGCCAATGGAGCACCCATACCCCCGTACAGGCCGTCCGCCGTCACCCCGCCTACGGGCCGACTGACCCCAGCCTGCGCCCCGTCCACCCCTGCACGGGCCCCACGCGCGCCGCCCGCAGGAACCTGCCTTGGACAAAAAGGTTCCTTTAAATCCTAATAGCTACCAACTTTCTCAGGGCGACCGTTGTTACTCGTGGAGCACACAAACGTGATGGATGTAAATGACGCGGACAAAAAGGAACCCTTTTGTCAATGCCTAGACTCCAGCCTTGTTAATTACTTGGCACAGAAGACGCCCCGCACACTCCATCGCGCGGCCACCTTCTCCCTCTGGAAACCATGAAAGTTGGCTACGCCCGCGTCTCCACCGATGAGCAGAACCTCGACCCCCAGGTCCGGGCCCTGCACAGCGCAGGCTGTGACATTCTGTATACCGACCACGGCGTCTCCGGCGCCGTCTTCGACCGCCCAGGCCTCTCCCGCGCCCTGCGCCGCCTCAAGCCCGGCGACACCCTCGTCGTCTGGAAGCTCGACCGCCTCGGCCGCTCCCTCAAGTCCCTCGTGCAGATCGTGGCCGCCCTCGGCCGCCGACGCGTGCAGTTCGCCTCCCTGTCCGAGTGCATCGACACCGGCACCCCGGGCGGCATGCTCGTCTTTCACATGATGGGCGCCCTCGCCGAGTTCGAACGCTCCCTCATCAGCGAACGCACCAAGGCCGGCATGGCCTCCGCCAAGAGCCGCGGCAGCCATGTCGGCCGGCCTCGCGCCCTCTCCGACGATCAGCTCGACGAACTGCTGCTCGAGCTGCAGCACCAGCCCCTGGAGCAGGTCGCGCAGCGCATGGGCGTGCATCCCAGGACCTTGCAGCGTTATGTGAATTCAATCACCGGTGACCCCGCCCAGACGAGCTGAGCTCAGGCCCCGCCCGTATCCGCGTGCATCCGCGTGCATCCATTCAAGCCCTTCTGACCCCTCGCTCGGGAAAGCCAAACCCAGGATGCGCTCTGGCGCCTCAAGTCGCTGGCTAGGGTTAGGTTCGTCACGCGGTACGCCGGGGAAGCTTGTGATGCCGGGACTGCCGCTCCCGGCGGATGGCGGGGGTCGGAAGCACCATCGATGCTCCTCTGGGACGCCGACGGCCGGCAGTAGTACGCTGCACCGTTTGACACCCATTCGCTGCAGCGGCTAGAGTGTCATCGGTGGATCGGCGAGAGGAGATCTACGTGGGGTCAACTGTGCGGCTTTGCCCGAGGTTGTCCGCTGGTTGAGGTGCCTTACGACCTTTTTGGCGCGTTGGGCGGCGTACTTGCTTGCTGCAATTCGATTGCGAACTAAGTTTGCAGTTTGAAAAGCTGTCAAGCGCCGTCATAACGCACATCCCGTACAAGGGCTCCGGGCCCGCGCTGCTCGACATGGTGGCGGGCAATGCGGACGTGATGTTCGACAACCTGCCTTCGTCCATGCAGCAGATCAAGGCCGGCAAGCTCAAGGCGCTGGCCGTGACCAGCAGCCAGCGCTCGGCCGCCCTGCCCGACGTGCCGACCGTGGAGGAGGCTGGCGGACCCTCGCTCAAGGGCTATGAAGCCAGCTCCTGGTTCGGCCTGCTGGCGCCGGCCGGCACTTCGCCTGAGATCGTGCAGCGCATCCAGCAGGAAGTGGCCAAGTCGCTGGCCACCGCTGCCGTCAAGGAGAAGATGCTGGCCCAGGGTGCCATCCCTGGCGGCAACACGCCTGCGGCCTTCGCGCAGCACATCGAGCGCGAGCATGTGAAGTGGGCCCAGGTGGTGAAGGCCTCGGGCGCCAAGGTCGACTGACCGCGCCGCCATGAAAAAGGCCGCATGCGATGCATGCGGCCTGATTTCTTCGGGGTGAGGGATCGAACGGGCTCAAGCGCCCCAGACGATGTCCTTGCCCTCGCCGTGCGATTCCTTGAGCATGTGCAGCAGCGGCGTGACCCGCTGATGCAGCGACACATGTTCCTGCTCGGCACGTGCGTCGTGGTCCTCGACGGCATGGGCGTCGTGGTTGCCATGACTGGCCATCTTGGCTTCATTGGCAACCGCGGCCTCCAGCGCCGAAATGGCGGCGGGCATCTGGTCCACCGTGATGACGCCGGGCGCGCCGGGCGTCTTGCCGATGATCTCGAGAAGATGGCGGGCGCTCGGTTCGAGCATCACCACGTCGGCCGAAGCCTGGGACTTGAAGCGGTACAGCATGCGGGTACTCCTTTTCGCACTTGTTTGTTGTTGTGACCTGCGCCCATGGCCGCGGTTCCCGGGCCACGCATTTACGCCGTTGCTACCGCGGCGCGTACATGTAATCGCGCGAGAAAGGGTATAGCGACTGGGCGCCGCGCATGGCGTGGGACGAAATCTTGCCGTCGGGTCGGGCCGACAGCATTTGATGCAAGGCGATCCATCCCTGTTCGAAGCTCATCGCGCAACCCGCAAGGTAGAGGCGATAGGCCCGCAGGATGCGCCCGCCACGCTCGGCACCTGCGGTGACTTCAAGCACTTCGCGCGCCTTGTCGAGTTGAGCCTCAAGGGCGTCGGACCAGGCCCAAAGCGTGCGGGCGTAATGCGGCCGCAGATTCTCGGTATCGACCATCTCCAGACCTGCGTGCGCCGTCTCGCGCAGCACGGTCGTCACGTGCAACAACTCTCCGCCCGGGAAGATGTACTTTTCGATGAAGTCCCCCATGCCCGCGCCCAGTTGACGGTAGTCGAGCTGGCCCGAGGTGATGCCATGCTGCAGCGTCAGGCCTCCAGGCGCGAGCAGCTTACGCACATCCTGGAAATAGGTTCCCATGTTGGCACTGCCCACATGCTCGAACATTCCCACGGACGAGATCTTGTCGAAAGGCTGCTCGGCTGAGAGTTCACGATAGTCCATGAGGCGGACGCGCACCCGGCTCTCCAGGCCCCGCAGCGCAATCAGCTTCTCCACATGCGCATGCTGGTTCTTCGACAGGGTGATGCCGGTGGCATCCACGCCGTAGTGCTCCGCCGCCCACAGCAGCAGTCCGCCCCAGCCCGAGCCGATGTCGAGGTAGCGCTCGCCCGGCTTCAGGCGCAGCTTGCGGCAGATGTGGTCGAGCTTGGCCTCCTGCGCCTGGGCCAGCGTCATCGCCTCGTCGCGGAAGTACGCGCACGAATACACGCGGCGCGGATCGAGCCAGAGGGCGTAGAAGTCGTCGGAAACGTCGTAGTGAAACTGGATCTGCTCGGCGTCGCGTCGCAGCGTGTGCGAGCCACGGGACTTGGCGTTGCGCAGCAGGCGCGTCCACCAGCCGGTGTCGCTTTCCACCGGGTTGTCGGGCATGAGCGCGGCGGCAGCGGCCATCAGATCGCGCATGGAGCCTTCGATCTCCACGCGGCCTTCGACATAGTCCTCGCCCACACTGCCGATCTGCCGCGCAGCGAGCTTGGCCAATCCGGTCCAGCTCGAGAAACCCAGCCGCACCTTGGCGCCAGGGGTGTCGATGCGGTGGCCGTCGGGCAAGCGCAGCGATACAGGAATGGGGAGAGAAACGAGTTGAGACTCGATCTTCTGAACCAGGCTCTGCATGGCGAGCCATTGTGCAGAAAGTTTCCGAATTGTGCAGACGCGCACGCGCCCCGCGCGCTCTCGGCTGCAAACGGACAAAAAAAGGGCCTTCCGAAGAAGGCCCTTGAATTTGGTTGCGCGAGGAGGATTTGAACCTCCGACCTTTGGGTTATGAGCCCAACGAGCTACCAGACTGCTCCATCGCGCGTCGAAGAATAGATTATATGTCAGTCTTGCGAAGTTTGCACGTCTTGTTCGTCAGAAATTTCCGGACGATCGACGAGCTCGACCAGCGCCATGGGTGCGTTGTCGCCAACACGGAAGCCCATCTTCAGGATGCGCGTGTAGCCACCCGGGCGAGCCTGGTAGCGCGGGCCCAGTTCGTTGAAGAGCTTGACGACGTTGTCGCGGTTGCGCAGGCGGTCGAACGCCAGGCGCTTGTTGGCGACGGTGGGGTTCTTGGCCAGCGTGATCAGCGGCTCCACGACGCGGCGCAGTTCCTTCGCCTTGGGCACGGTCGTCTTGATGGCTTCGTGCTCGATCAGCGAGTTGGACATGTTGCGCAGCATCGCGAGGCGGTGCGAGCTGGTGCGGTTGAGTTTGCGAAGACCGAGGCCGTGACGCATGGTGATTTCCTTTTGACTTTAGTTGATCGGGGCAGCCGGATCAGGTACTGCCCCGTGGAGCGAGAAGCCCGAGGACTTCTCAGCGCTTGTCGAGGCCGGCCGGTGGCCAGCTTTCGAGCTTCATGCCAAGGGTCAGACCGCGCGAAGCGAGGACTTCCTTGATTTCGTTGAGCGACTTTCGACCCAGGTTCGGGGTCTTGAGCAGCTCGTTCTCGGTGCGCTGGATCAGATCGCCGATGTAGTAGATGTTCTCGGCCTTCAGGCAGTTGGCCGAGCGCACGGTCAGTTCCAGCTCATCGACAGGGCGCAGCAGGATCGGGTCGAACTGCTGAGCACTGCGCTGGGCAGGCTGCTCGAACATGCCGGTCAGCTCGCCGCCTTCCAGCTGCGCGAAGACGGCCAGTTGCTCGACCAGGATCTTGGCCGAGGCGCGCACGGCATCTTCGGCGGTGATCGCACCGTTGGTCTCGATCTCGACCAGCAGCTTGTCCAGGTCGGTGCGCTGCTCGACGCGGGCGCTCTCGACGGTGTAGCTCACCCGCTTGACGGGCGAGAACGACGCGTCGAGCACGATGCGGCCGATCGACTTGGTCGGCTCGTCCGCATAACGGCGCATGGTGCCGGGCACGTAGCCGCGGCCCTTCTCGACCTTGATCTGCATGTCCAGCTTGCCGCCTTGCGACAGGTGGGCGATGACATGCTCGGGATTGATGATCTCGACGTCGTGCGGCGTCTGGATGTCGGCGGCCGTGACCGGACCTTCGCCTTCCTTACGCAGGCTCAGCGTGACCTCGTCGCGGTTGTGCAGCTTGAACACCACGCCCTTGAGGTTGAGCAGGATGTTCACGACGTCTTCCTGGACGCCGTCGATCGACGAGTACTCGTGCAGCACGCCGGCGATCGTCACTTCCGTGGCTGCATACCCCACCATCGACGACAGCAGAACGCGGCGCAGCGCGTTGCCGAGCGTGTGGCCATAGCCGCGCTCGAAAGGCTCGAGCGTGACCTTCGCCTTGTTGGCAGCCAGTTGCTCGACCTGGATGGTCTTGGGTTTCAGCAGGGTGGTTTGCATGCGGACTTCCTCTCAATACCCCCGGCTCGTTACACCGGTAAGGCTGGTGAAGTGCCCGCCTCGAATGCCTTCGAGGGGGTACAAAAACATTCAAGGGTGGCGCTGCGCGGCAGCGCCACCGGTCGCCTCTGGGTCTCGCTTTAACGCGAGTAGAGTTCGACGATCAGCGATTCGTTGATGTCAGCGCCGAATTCGTCACGGTCCGGGGCCTTCTTGAAGGTGCCTTCGGCCTTGTCGATGCTCACTTCGACCCAGCCCGGAATGCCGACCTGCTGGGCCAGTTGCAGCGCCTCGATGATGCGGGCCTGCTTCTTGGACTTCTCGCGAACGGCCACGACGTCACCGGCCTTCACCAGGTAGGACGGGATGTTGACCGACTGGCCGTTCACCGTGATCGCCTTGTGCGACACCAACTGGCGCGCTTCGGCACGGGTCGAACCGAAGCCCATGCGATAGACGACGTTGTCCAGACGGCACTCGAGCAGCGACAGCAAGTTGGCGCCGGTGTTGCCCTTGCGGCGATCGGCTTCGGCGAAGTAGCGGCGGAATTGCTTTTCCAGCACGCCATACATGCGCTTGACCTTCTGTTTCTCGCGCAGTTGCAGACCGAAGTCGGAGGTGCGCTGACCCGAGGTACGGCCGTGCTGGCCGGGCTTGGAGTCGAACTTGGCCTTGTCCGCGATGGAGCGGCGGGCACTCTTCAGGAACAGGTCGGTGCCTTCACGGCGGGAGAGTTTGGCCTTGGGGCCGAGGTAACGTGCCACGGTATTTTCCTTGTGGTTTCTGCCGCGAGCATTGCTGCCGCGGGAGCCATCAGTCGTTTCGGTCGATGGCGGTGGGCTTGTGAAAAGCGAGAACGCAAAAACGCGCAGACCGCCCGGAGGCGGACTGCGCAGGCGGCCTCACCTCAGATGCGACGACGCTTCTGGGGACGGCAGCCGTTGTGGGGCACCGGGGTCACGTCGGAGATCGACGTGATGCGGATGCCCAACGCAGCCAGTGCGCGCACCGAGGATTCGCGACCCGGGCCGGGGCCCTTGATCTCGACGTCCAGGTTCTTGATGCCTTGCTCGACAGCGGCGCGGCCGGCCACTTCGGAAGCCACCTGGGCAGCGAAGGGCGTCGACTTGCGCGAACCCTTGAAGCCTTGGCCACCCGAGGAAGCCCAGGACAGCGCGTTGCCCTGGCGGTCGGTAATGGTGATGATCGTGTTGTTGAACGACGCATGCACGTGCGCAATGCCGTCCGCAACGTTCTTGCGGACCTTCTTGCGCACACGCTGTGCGGCGTTGTTGGCAGGAGCTTTAGCCATGCTGTTCTCTCTTTACTTCTTCAGGGCCTGGGCAGCCTTGCGCGGACCCTTGCGGGTACGGGCGTTGGTGCGCGTGCGCTGACCACGCATCGGCAGACCGCGACGATGGCGGAAGCCGCGGTAGCAGCCGATGTCCATCAGGCGCTTGATGTTCATCGTGGTTTCACGACGCAGGTCACCCTCGATCGTGAATTGGGCGATCTGGTCGCGGATCTTTTCGAGATCGGCGTCCGTCAGGTCCTTGATCTTCTTGGCGTAGTCGATGCCGCAGGCTTCGCAGATCTTGCGAGCGCGGGTACGGCCGATGCCGAAGATTGCCGTCAGGCCGATCTCGGCGTGCTTGTGCGGCGGGATGTTGATGCCAGCAATACGTGCCATGTGCGTCCTCTAGAACTCTCGAATCAACCCTGGCGCTGCTTGTGGCGCGGGTCGGTGCAGATCACGCGCACCACACCCTTGCGGCGGATGACCTTGCAATTGCGGCAGATGGGCTTGACCGATGCCGAAACTCTCATTTCATTTCTCCTAACTCTTACTGTGGCGACCCTAGGACGCCCGAAACACGATGTGCGTGCCCGGCTCGTCGCGGCAGGGCGTTCACTCGACCTTGCGTTCAACCACCCAACGTCGTCTTGAAGTTGGCCTTCTTGAGCAGCGATTCGTACTGCTGCGACATCAGGTAGTTCTGCACCTGGGCCATGAAGTCCATCGTCACGACCACCAGGATCAGCAACGAGGTACCGCCGAAATAGAACGGCACGTTGTACTTCAGGATCAGGAACTCCGGCAGCAGGCAGACGAAGGTGATGTACACCGCGCCAGCCAGCGTCAGACGCAGCAAGATCTTGTCGATGTAGCGGGCGGTCTGGTCACCAGGACGGATCCCGGGGATGAACGCACCGCTCTTCTTCAGGTTGTCGGCGGTCTCGCGGCTGTTGAACACGAGCGCCGTGTAGAAGAAGCAGAAGAACACGATCGCTGCTGCGTACAGCAGCGTGTAGATCGGCTGTCCCGGGGCCAGCGCAGAAGCGATGTCCTTGAGCCAGCGCATGCTGTCGCCAGTGCTGAACCAACCCACCACCGTTGCGGGCAGCAGGATGATGGACGAGGCGAAGATCGGGGGGATCACGCCAGCCATATTCAGCTTCAGCGGCAGGTGCGAAGCCTGTCCACCATAGACCTTGTTGCCCACCTGACGGCGCGCATAGTTCACCAGGATCTTGCGCTGTCCGCGTTCGACGAACACCACGAAGTAGGTGACCAGCACGACCAACGCCACGATGAACAGGGCCACGATCACGCTCATGGCGCCGGTACGCACCAGCTCCAGCAACCCGCCGATCGCATTGGGCAAGCCCGCAGCGATACCGGCGAAGATGATGATCGAGATGCCGTTGCCCAGGCCCCGCTCCGTGATCTGCTCACCCAGCCACATGAGGAACATGGAACCGGCCGTCAGGCTCACCATCGCGGTGAACCGGAAGCCGAAACCAGGTGCCACCACCAGGCCGGGAGACGCCTCCAGCGCCACAGCGATGCTGAAAGACTGGAAAAGAGCCAAACCCAGCGCGCCATAACGGGTGTACTGCGTGATCTTGCGGCGGCCGGCCTCGCCTTCCTTCTTCAATTGCTCGAAGGAGGGAAGGACATAGGTCATCAGCTGCATGATGATCGATGCCGAGATGTACGGCATGATCCCCAGCGCGAAGACCGTGAAGCGCGACAGCGCACCACCCGAGAACATGTTGAACAGGCTCAGGATGCCGCCCTGCTGACCCTGGAACAGCTGAGCCAGCTGGTCCGGGTTGATGCCGGGAACGGGGATGTGCGCGCCGATACGGTACACCACGAGGGCGAGCAGCAGAAAGACCAGCCGGCGACGCAGGTCGCCGAACTTGCCGGTCTTCGCGAGCGTTGCCGCGTTGGTTGCCACTGTGCTGCCTTGCTTTCGCGTCTGGATCAGGCGACGGAGCCGCCGGCAGCCTCGATGGCGGCCTTGGCACCCGCGGTCGCACCGACACCCGTCAGCTTGACGGCCTTCGTCAGTTCACCAGCCTTGATGACCTTCACCACCTTGGCCAGCTGACCCACCAGGCCGGCTTGCTTCAGTGCCAGGACATCGACTTCGGCCAGGCCCAGCTGCTCCAGCGCGGCGAGGGTGACCTCGGCGTTGAACTTCAGCGAAGCCGACTTGAAGCCACGCTTGGGCAGGCGGCGCTGCAGCGGCATCTGGCCGCCTTCGAAACCGACCTTGTGGAAGCCACCGGCACGCGACTTCTGGCCCTTGTGGCCACGACCTGCGGTCTTGCCAAGGCCAGAGCCGATGCCACGGCCCACACGGCGCTTGGCGTGCTTCGCGCCCGCTGCGGGCTTGATGCTGTTGAGTTCCATGTCAGAGCACCTTCACCAGGTAGGCGATCTTGTTGATCATGCCGCGCACGGCGGGCGTGTCCTGCAGCTCGCTCACGCTGTTGAGCTTGCGCAGGCCCAGGCCGCGCACGGTGGCGCGGTGCGACTGCTTCGTGCCGATGGGGCTGCGAACCAGCTGGACCTTCACGGTCTGTTGTTGCGTCGTCATTGCGTCTCTCCTGCTCAGGCGAAGATCTCTTCGACCGTCAGGCCGCGCTTGGCAGCGACTTCCGAGGCGGTGGTCGAGTTCTTCAGCGCGTCGAGCGTGGCGCGAACCATGTTGTAGGGGTTCGACGAGCCATGGCTCTTGGCCACGACGTCGGTGATGCCCATGACTTCGAACACGGCACGCATCGGGCCGCCGGCGATGATGCCGGTACCCTTGGGAGCCGGGGACATCATCACGGTGGAGGCGCCATGGTGGCCGGTCACTTCATGGTGCAGGGTGCCATTCTTGATCGACACCTTCATGAGGTTGCGGCGGGCTTCTTCCATCGCCTTCTGCACGGCGGCGGGCACTTCCTTCGACTTGCCCTTACCCATGCCGACGCGACCGTCGCCGTCACCCACCACGGTGAGTGCCGCGAAACCCAGGATACGACCACCCTTCACCACCTTGGTGACGCGGTTGATCGCGATCATCTTCTCGCGCAGACCGTCCTCGGGACCTTCGTTCTGCGTTCTTGCCTGAATCTTTGCCATCTTGAATTCCTGTTCTGCGCGGGCGCTTAGAACTGCAGGCCGGCCTCGCGGGCGGCTTCGGCGAGAGCCTTGACACGGCCGTGGTAGGCGAAGCCTGCACGGTCGAAGGCCACCTTCTCGACGCCGGCGGCCTTGGCCTTCTCGGCGATGCGCTTGCCAATGATGGTGGCGGCGGCGGCATTGCCACCCTTGCCAGCACCACCCAGCGAGGCGCGCACTTCGGCTTCGGCCGTGGAGGCCGTGGCCAGCACCTTGGCGCCGTCGCCAGAGATGACGGTGGCGTAGATGTGCAGGTTGGTGCGGTTCACCATCAGACGCGCGACGCCCTGCGTGGCAATGCGGATGCGGGTCTGGCGGGCGCGGCGCAGGCGCTGTTCCTTTTTGGTCAACATCATGCGGCCTCTTACTTCTTCTTCGTTTCCTTGATCACGATCTTCTCGTCCGCATAGCGGATGCCCTTGCCCTTGTAGGGCTCGGGAGAGCGGACCGCGCGGATCTCGGCAGCCACCTGGCCGACGCGTTGGCGATCGGCACCCTTGATCACGATTTCCGTGGGGGTCGGGGTGGCGACGGTGATGCCGGCAGGCATCTCGATGTTGACCGGGTGCGAGTAGCCCACGGCCAAGTTGAGCTTGGTGCCTTGGGCAGCAGCCTTGTAGCCCACGCCCACAAGCGTCAGCTTCTTCTCGAAGCCCTTGCTCACACCCAGCACCATGTTGTTGACCAACTGGCGCACCGTGCCGCTCATCGCGTTCGATTCACGCGACTCGTCGGCGGGCACGAAGGTCAGCTTGCCATCATTGGCCGACACCTTCACCAGCGCGTTGGCCGGGATGGACAGTTGGCCACCAGCGCCCTTGACGCTGATCTGGTCGCCCTTGATCTGCACGTCCACGCCTGCGGGGACGGTGATCGGCATTTTTCCGACTCGGGACATTGTTCAGCTCCTCCGTCTTAGGCCACGTAGCACAGCACTTCGCCGCCGACGCCGTTTGCACGGGCCTTGCGGTCGGTCATCACGCCTTGCGGGGTAGTGACGATGGCCACGCCCAGACCATTCTGGACCTTGGGGATCGCGCCGGCACCCTTATAGACGCGCAGGCCAGGGCGGCTCACACGCTCGATGCGCTCGATCACCGGACGACCGGCGTAGTACTTCAGCGAAATCTCGAGGTTCGTCTTGCCGTCTTCCGTCTTGACCTGGAAGCCGTCGATATAGCCCTCGTCCTTCAGCACCTGTGCGATCGCGATCTTCACCTTGGAAGACGGGACCGACACGGTGGGCTTCGCGACCATCTGCGCATTGCGGATGCGCGTCAGCAGGTCGGCGATGGGATCACTCATGCTCATGTTTCTTGCTCCTGCCTGGCTTACCAGCTGGCCTTGGTGACGCCGGGGATCTCGCCGTCGAAGGCGAGTTCGCGGACCTTGGCACGGGCCAGACCGAACTGGCGGAAGGTGCCACGGGGGCGGCCAGTGATTTCGCAACGGTTGCGCTGGCGGGTGGGGTTCGCGTTGCGCGGCAGCTTCTGCAGCGCCAGGCGGGCGGCGGCACGCTCTTCGTCGCTCTTCTTCGCGTCGTTGGCGGTCGCCTTCAGTTCATCGTACTTCTTGGCGTACTTGGCGGCCAGCTTGTCGCGCTTCAGTTCGCGCTGGATCAAAGCAACTTTTGCCACAGGGTCACCTTTAGTTCTTGAAGGGGAAGCGGAAGCCCTGCAGCAGCGCCTTGGCTTCTTCGTCGGTCTTGGCGGTCGTCGTGATGCTGATGTTCAGACCACGCAGCGCATCCACCTTGTCGTACTCGATCTCGGGGAAGATGATCTGTTCCTTGACGCCGATGTTGTAGTTGCCGCGGCCGTCGAAGGCCCGGCCGGAGATACCGCGGAAGTCACGCACGCGGGGCAGGGCCACGGTGACGAAACGGTCCAGGAACTCGTACATCTTCACGCCGCGCAGGGTGACCATGCAGCCGATGGCCTGGCCTTCGCGGATCTTGAAGCCGGCGATGGCCTTCTTGGCCTTGGTCACGACGGGCTTCTGGCCGGCGATCTTGGTCAGATCGGCAACGGCGTGGTCCATGACCTTCTTGTCCGCCACGGCTTCGCTCACGCCCATGTTCAGCGTGATCTTGGTCAGGCGGGGGACCTGCATCGGCGACTTGTAGCCGAACTTCTCGGTCAGTTCTTTCGCGATCTTTTCGCGGTAGTGTTGTTGCAGACGGGCCATGGTGTACCTCAGGCAGCCTTGATTTCTTCGCCGCTGGACTTGAAGACGCGCACGCGCTTGCCGTCCACCAGCTTGATGCCGACGCGATCGGCCTTGCCGGTCGCGGCATTGAAGATGGCCACGTTGGATTGATGGATGGGCATGGCCTTCTCGACGATGCCGCCGGTCGTGCCCTTCATGGGGTTCGGCTTGGCGTGCTTCTTGACGAGGTTCACGCCCTCGACGACCACGTGTTCTTCACCGGCGCGCAGGCTGACAGTGCCTTGCTTGCCCTTGTCGCGGCCGGCGATCACGATGATCTTGTCGCCCTTGCGAATCTTGTTCATGGCGTTGTCCTTCTTACAGAACTTCGGGGGCCAGCGAGACGATCTTCATGAACTTCTCGGTACGCAGCTCGCGCGTCACGGGTCCGAAGATGCGGGTGCCGATCGGCTCCAGCTTGGCATTAAGCAGGACGGCGGCGTTGCCGTCGAACTTGACGAGCGAACCGTCGCCACGACGGATGCCCTTGGCGGTGCGCACCACGACGGCGTTGTAGATCTCGCCCTTCTTGACGCGACCACGCGGCGCAGCTTCCTTGACGCTCACCTTGATGACGTCGCCGACGCTGGCGTAGCGACGCTTGGAGCCGCCGAGCACCTTGATGCACAGGACGGACTTCGCACCCGTGTTGTCGGCCACTTCGAGCCGGGATTCAGTCTGGATCATTGCTAGTAGTTCCCAACTTGTACCGTTGAGGCCAGACGTCCGGCAATGCACCGGCGCGAAAAACCTGTTCGGTCAGTCTTGGGCCCGTCGTCGGCGCACACAAAAAAGCCGTAAGGCGCTTCTGCTGATTGCACGCGTCCGTCTGGGCGGAAAGAGTTCGCTTTTTAGGGCGAAGCCGGCTATTGTGCGTTGCAGGCGGATTGCTGTCAAGCGCTTGGTTTGACGCCGTCCTTACGCCCGTGTTGCGGGATCACGGACGAAGGGCATAGCCGGCGACGATGCCGGCGAAGACGGCGAAGCCCAGCCAGTGGTTGTGGCGGAAGGCCCGGAAGCATCCGTCCCGGGTGCGGTCGCGGATCAGTCGCCAATGCCAGAACGCCTGGCCTAGCGCCGCTGCCATCCCCAGAGCGAATGCTCCGCCCAGCCCGGCACGCAGGCCCAGCACGCCCCAGATCGCCAGGAACAGCGCATACGAAGCCATCACCGCCGCCACATCGAAGCGGCCGAAGGTGATCGCGGAAGTCTTGATGCCGATGCGCAGATCGTCGTCACGGTCGACCATTGCGTACTCGGTGTCGTAGGCCAGGACCCAGCCCAGGTTGCCCAGGAGCAGCCAGGCGGCCGTCGCCGACACGGCGCCGTCGCGCACCGCGCTGAAGGCCATCGGAATGCCGACACTGAAAGCCACACCGAGCACCGCCTGCGGCAGCGAGACGAAACGCTTGGCGAAGGGATAGGCCAGCGTGATGGCCAACGCGCCAAAGGACCAGGCGACCGTCGGCCCGTTGGTCGTCAGCACCAGGGCGAAGGCGACCAGCGCCAGGGCAGCGCCAAGGGCCAGCGCCTCCTTGACCGACACGGCGCCGCTGGTGACGGGCCGTTGGGCGGTGCGCTTGACGTGGCGGTCGAAGTCGCGGTCGGCGACGTCATTGACGCAGCAGCCGGCGCTGCGCATGAGGATCGTGCCGAGCACGAAGACGGCCAGGAGGTGCCAGCCCGGGAAACCGTCTGCGGCGAACCACAGCGCGCCCAGCGTCGGCCAGAGAAGCAGCAGCCAGCCCGCGGGCCGGTCCCAGCGGATCAGGTCCAGATAAAGAGAAAGCCGCCCGCGGCGGGCGGGCGGCTGGGTGGCCCTGGCGCTCACTCTTCCAGGAGCGAACGCAGCATCCAGGCGGTCTGGTCGTGCACGGTGCAGCGCGCCGTGAGCATGTCGGCGGTCGGATCGTCGCCCGCCTCTTCGGCCACAGGGATGAACTCGCGCGCGATGCGCGACACCGTCTCGTGGCCCTTGACCAGGATGCGCACCATCTCCATGGCACGCGGCGGCTGCAGCGGCACATCCGGCACGGTGGCGATCTTGCTGAACTCGGCATACGAGCCCGGCGCATAGTGGCCCAGGGCACGGATGCGCTCGGCGATCACGTCGGTGGCGTTCCACAACTCGGTGTACTGGGCCATGAACATGGCATGCAGCGAGTTGAAATGCGGCCCGGTCACGTTCCAGTGGAAGTTGTGGGTCGTGAGATAGAGCGTGTACGTGTCGGCCAGTACGCGAGAAAGGCCTTCGGCGATGGCGGCGCGGTCCTGGCGGTCGATGCCGATGTTGATGATGGGCGCGTTGCGGCCACCGGATTCGGGGGCCACGCGGTCACCGCCCTTGTCGGGCACGGCACCGGCAGATGCCGCGGGCGCAGCAGCCACGATGGGGTTCTTGTCCTTCTTGGGCGACTTGGGGATCTTGGCCATGCTGGTTTCCTTTGGAGGGAGGTCGGGAACGAGGTGAACCTCGGAGAGCGAGGCGGCGAGGCCTCTACCTTAGGCGCCGGGGCCTGCCGGAGGCAACACCCCGCACTCTATCGAAGACATAGCCGGCCGCGATGCAGGCCGGCACCGCGTCAGGACAAACGTTTGACGCCCGGCAACTCGCAGGCATAGATCGCGTTGCGCAGCGCCGCGATCGCTTCGTAGCGGGTGAAGCTGCGCCGCCACGCCAGCACCACCCGGCGCGAGGGCGGCGCACCGCCTTCGCCATCGCGCACGGGCACATAGCGAACGATGGGCTCCAGATCCTTGCGCGCCTTGCTGCGGGGCTTGAGCGCCTCGGGCGGCACCGACAGGCGCGGCACCAATGTGACGCCCATGCCTGCGGCCACCATGTGCTTGATGGTCTCCAGCGAGGAGCCTTCGAAGCTCTTGCGAATGCCCTCGGCGTTGCTGGAGAAGCGGGCGAACTCCGGGCAGACCTCCAGCACATGGTCGCGGAAGCAGTGGCCAGTGCCCAGCAGCAGCATGGTCTCGTTCTTGAGCTCGTCGGAGCTGACCCATTCGCGGCTGGCCAGCGGGTGCTGGGCCGGCACGGCGGCCAGGAAAGGCTCGTCGTAGAGCTGGGCCATGGCCAGGCCGGAGTCGGGAAAGGGCTCGGCCATGATGGCGCAGTCGATCTCGCCGGCGCGCAGCATCTCCAGCAGCTTGGCGGTGAAGTTTTCCTGCAGCATCAGCGGCATCTGCGGCGTGCGCGCGATGTTCTGGCGCACCAGGTCGGGCAGCAGGTAGGGGCCGATGGTGTAGATGACGCCCAGGTTCAGTGGGCCGGCCAGCGGATCCTTGCCGCGCTTGGCGATTTCCTTGATGGTGGCGGCCTGGTCGAGCACCGACTGGGCCTGCTGCACGATCTGCTCGCCCAGCGGCGTGACCGTCACCTCGCCGGCGCTGCGCTCGAAGAGCTTGACTTCGAGTTCGTCCTCCAGCTTCTTGATCGCCACCGACAGGGTGGGCTGGGAGACGTAACAGGCCTCGGCCGCCTTGCCGAAATGCCGCTCGCGCGCCACCGCGACGATGTATTTGAGTTCGGTCAGGGTCATAGCTTGCGTCAATTATGCGCGCCGGTCCCGGGCGGGCGAAGCCCTGCCGACAGGCAGCCCTTCAGGCCTTCAGGAACTCCGCCCTCGTCCCCAGCCACCGGTCCACATGCCGGTGGGCCTGGTCCGGATGGCGGTCCAGCAGTTGGGGCGCCAGGTCGCGCGCCCATTCGAGCAGGCGCTGGTCCGTGCCCAGGTCGGCGAAGCGCAGCAGCGGCGCGCCGGACTGGCGCGCACCCAGGAATTCGCCGGGGCCGCGGATCTCCAGGTCGCGCCGAGCGATCTCGAAGCCGTCCGCCGTCTCGACCATGGCGGTGAGCCGGGCCTTGGCCGCCTGCCCCACGCGGCCGCTGTCGCCGGGCGCGTAGAGCAGCACGCAGGCCGAGGCCGCCGCGCCGCGCCCCACGCGGCCGCGCAGCTGGTGCAGCTGCGACAGCCCGAAGCGCTCGGAATGCTCGATCACCATCAGCGAGGCGTTGGGCACGTCCACGCCCACCTCGATGACCGTGGTGCTGACCAGCACCTGCAGCGTGCCGGCGCTGAAGTCGGCCATCACGGCCTGCTTCTCGGCGGTGGGCATGCGCGAATGCAGCAGGCCGACGCGCACCGTCTCGCCCAGGGCGTCGGCCAGTTCGTCGCGGGTGGCGGTGGCGTTGCGCAGGTCCACCGCCTCGCTTTCCTCGATCAGCGGGCAGACCCAGTAGACCTGCCGGCCCTGCTGGATCTGGCCGTGGATGCGGGCGATGACCTCGTCGCGCCGGTGCTCGGCCAGCAGCTTGGTGACGACCGGCGTGCGGCCCGGCGGCAGCTCGTCGAGCGTGGAGACGTCCAGGTCGGCGTAGTAGCTCATGGCCAGGGTGCGCGGGATGGGCGTGGCGCTCATCATCAGCAGGTGGGGCTCCAGCGCCTGCATGCCGTCGTTGCCTTCCGAAGCCTTGCCGCGCAGCGCCAGGCGCTGGGCCACGCCGAAGCGGTGCTGCTCGTCCACGATGGCCAGCGCCAGCCGCTGGAAGCGCACCTTCTCCGAGATGACCGCATGCGTGCCCACCACCAGCGCGGCCTCGCCGCTTTCGACCGCCGCCGCCATGGCGTCGCGCTCGCGCTTCTTCTGGCTGCCGGTCAGCCAGGCCACGCGGCGGCCCTGGGCGGCCAGCAGCGGATCGAGCCAGCCGACCAGCTTGCCGAAATGCTGCGAGGCCAGGATCTCGGTGGGCGCCATCAGGGCGCACTGGAAGCCGGCGTCGATGCAGCGGGCCGCGGCCAATGCGGCGACCAGCGTCTTGCCCGAGCCCACGTCGCCCTGCAGCAGCCGGTGCATGGGCTGGCGGTGGGCCAGGTCGGCGGCGATCTCGCGGTCGGCGCGCGCCTGGGCGCCGGTGGGCGAGAAGGGCAGCGCCGCCAGCAGGCGGGCATGCAGACTGCCTTCGCCGGTGCCCGCGCGCAGCACGGGCGCGCGCTGGGCCTCGCGGGCGCGGCGGGCCTCCAGCTGAGAGAGCTGCTGGGCCAGCAACTCGTCCGCCTTCAGCCGCTGCCAGGCGGGATGGCTGCGGTCCTCCAGCGCGGCCAGGGCCACGTCGGGCGTCGGGTGGTGCAGGAATTCGAGCGCGGCGCGCAGCGTCCAGGCGTTGTGGGGCAGCAACTCGGGGGGGATCAACTCCTCCAACGGCGCCCGCGCCAGACCGGCCTGCACGGCGCGGCGGAGCACGGGCTGAGCGAGGCCCGCAGTCGTGGCATAGACGGGCGTCAGCGCCAGCGGCAGCGCCGTGCCGGCCGCCTTGATGACCGGGTGCAGCATGGTGCGGCCCACGAATCCGCCGCGCACCTCGCCACGCGCCCGCACCCGGCTGCCGGGCGCGAGTTGCTTCTGCTGCGAGGGGTAGAAGTTGAAGAAGCGCAGCTGGCAGGTGTCGCTGCCGTCGTCCAGCGTGACGATGAGCTGGCGGCGGGGGCGGAACACGATTTCGCTGTCCACGATCGTGCCCTCGACCTGCGCATGCTCGCCGTCGCGCACATGGGCCAGTTGCACGATGCGGGTCTCGTCCTCGTAGCGCAGCGGCAGGTAGAGCGCAAAGTCGATGTCGCGCACCAGACCCAGTTTTTTCAGCGCGCGCTGCACCTGGCTTTCGCCGCTGCCGGGCGCGCGGGGGGCGCTGGGCGCAGGGGCAGGCGAAGCGAGGGGGCGCGCGGACATGGGACAATTCTGCCTCCCCGCCCTCCTCCGCCCCGTGCGGAACGCTGCCGCCCCGCGATGGCCTGCACGGAGGGCTTCCGCTTCTTTCTTGGAACGGGCCCGTCCGGCCCTCAAGCATGTCCCGCACCGACTTCACGCTCTCGGATTTCGACTTCGCGCTGCCGCCCGAACTGATCGCGCAGCAGCCCGCCCCCGAACGCAGCGCCTCGCGCCTGCTCGACGGCACCGGCCCCGAACCCGCCGACCGCATCTTCCGCGACCTGCCCACGCTGCTGCGCGACGGCGACCTGCTCGTCTTCAACGACACGCAGGTGGTCAAGGCCCGTCTCTTCGGCGAAAAGCCCACCGGCGGCCGGCTGGAGCTGCTGATCGAACGCGTGCTCGAAGGCCAAGTCGTGGCGGCCCACATGAAGGTCAGCAAGAAGCCCGCTGTCGGCACCGTGCTGCGCATGGACGCCGGCCCCGGCCAGCCGGCCTTCCGCGCCACACTGCTGGGCCGCTGGCCCGAGGAAGGCGGCCCGCTGTTCCGCTTCGCGCTGGAGAGCGACGACGGCGCCGACCCCTACACGCTGATGGAGCGCCACGGCCACGTGCCCCTGCCGCCCTACATCGAGCGCCAGCAGGCACACGAAAGCGTCAGCGAAGCCGCCGAGGACGCCCGCCGCTACCAGACCGTCTTCGCGCGCGTGCCCGGCGCCGTGGCCGCGCCCACCGCGGCGCTGCATTTCGACGAGGCCCTGCTTGCGAAGCTGGAGGCGCGCGGGGTGCGCCGCGCCAACGTCACGCTGCACGTGGGCGCCGGCACCTTCCAGCCCGTCAAGACCGAGAACATCGCCGAGCATGTGATGCATGCCGAGCGCTATGACGTGCCACCCGCCACGCAGCAGGCGATTGCCGACTGCCGCGCCCGCGGCGGCCGCGTGGTGGCGGTGGGCACCACCACCGTGCGCACACTCGAATCCTGGGCCGCCAGCGGGCAGGCGCAGGGCGACACGCAGATCTTCATCACACCGGGCTTCCGCTTCCAACACGTGGACCTGCTCGTCACCAACTTCCACCTGCCCAAGAGCACGCTGATGATGCTGGTCAGCGCCCTGGCGGGCTACGAGCGCGTGATGGCGCTCTATGCCCACGCCATCCGCGAGCGCTACCGTTTCTTCAGCTACGGGGACGCGATGCTGCTGGAGCGCGCGGCATGAACGCCCGCCCGTCTGCGCCGCGGGGCGCACGCAACCTCGGCGAAGCCGCAGCTTGCCCGGCGAGGCGACTGCTGCACACGGCCCTCCTGTGTGCGCTGGGGTTGCCGCTGCTCGCCGCCGCGCGCGGCTACACGCCCGCCGGCCGCTGCGGCGACTTCGCGCGGCTGGACATCGCCAGCCCCGCCGGCACCTGCGTCGCGCTGCTGGCCGACGAGGCCGAAGGCCTGCGTGCGCCACGCCGCATTCTGGAAGTGGCGCCCGGCCGCTACTGGATCGCCGACATGGGCTCCTGGGAGCCCAAGCGCGGCCGGCTGCTGGAAATGACGCTGCCCGCGGACGGCCCCGCCCCGCGCCGCGCGCGCATCGCCGTGCTGGCCAGCGGCCTCGACCGGCCCTCGGGCCTGGCGATGGGCCCGGACGGCAAGGTCTACGTCGGCGAGGCCGGCCGGATCTGGCGAACGCCCGTCGGCGCCGCCGGCGCCGAGCCGCAACGCGAGACCGTGATCGACCAGCTGCCCGATGACGGCACCCATCCGCTCAAGGAGATCGCCTTCGGCCCCGGCGACCGGCTCTACGTCAACGTCGGCTCCAGCAGCGACAACTGCCGCAGCGGCAAGGACGCGCCCGCCCTGCCCTGCCCCGATGGCGAAGGGGGCAAGCCCCGCGCCGCCGTGTACGAGGCGCAACTCGGCGGCCCGCAGCGCGCCGTGCAGCGCTTCGCGCCCTTCGCCACCGGCCTGCGCAACAGCATGGCGCTGGCCGCGCTGCCCGCCACGCCGGCGGCGCCCGAAGGCCGCGTGCTGCAGGGCGAGAACAGCATCGACTACCGCGACGCGCAGAGCCCGCCCGAGGAGCTGAACCTGCTGCAGCGCGGCCGCTTCTACGGCTGGCCCTACTGCGTCGGCCCGCGCAAGAACGCCCAGGGCTATGAAGGCCGCTACGACTGCAGCAAGAGCGAGGCGCCGCTGGCCCTGTGGCCAGCGCATGCCGCGCCGCTGCAGATGACGCTCGGCCCCGCCGGCACGCCCTTCGCCGGCCAGCTGCTCGTCGCCTGGCGCGGCCCGCAGGCCAGCGGCCACCGCGTGGTCGGCTTCAAGCTCGATGCCAAGACCGGCCTGCCCGCCGGCCCCGCCATCGACTGGCTCGCCGGCTGGCAGGCCAGGGACGGCATGCGGCCCATGGGCCGCCCCACCGGCCTCACCATCGACCGCGCCGGCCGCCTGCTGGTGGTGGAAGACTTCAACCGCACCGTGCTGATGCTGCTGCCCCTGCAGCCCTCCGCCGCCCCTTCTTCTTCGTCCGCCAAACCATGACCGCCCTCCAGTTCGACCTGCTGGCCACCGACCCCGACAGCCATGCGCGCCGGGGCACGCTGACCCTCAACCACGGCGTGGTGCAGACGCCGATCTTCATGCCCGTGGGCACCTACGGCACCGTCAAGGGCGTGATGCCACGCAGCCTGGAGGAGATGGGCGCGCAGATCATCCTGGGCAACACCTTCCACCTGTGGATGCGCCCCGGGCTGGACGTGATGGGCGCCTTCGGCGGCCTGCATGCCTTCGAGCAGTGGAACAAGCCCATCCTCACCGACTCGGGCGGCTTCCAGGTCTGGAGCCTGGGCGCCATGCGCAAGATCAGCGAGGAAGGCGTCAAGTTCGCCTCGCCGGTCAACGGCGACAAGCTGCTGCTCACGCCCGAGGTGTCGATGCAGATCCAGACGGTGCTGAACAGCGACATCGTCATGCAGTTCGACGAATGCACGCCCTACGAGACCCAGGGCCGCATCACCACCGAGGCCGAGGCGCGGCGGTCGATGGAGCTGAGCCTGCGCTGGGCCAGACGGTGCCAGGCCGAGTTCGCGCGGCTGCAGAACCCCAACGCGCTGTTCGGCATCGTGCAGGGCGGCATGTTCGAGCACCTGCGCGAGGAATCGCTGGCTGCGCTGGTGGAGATGGACTTCCCCGGCTACGCCGTCGGCGGCGTGAGTGTGGGCGAGCCCAAGGAGGACATGCGCCGCATCACCGCCCACACGCCGCACCGTCTGCCGGCCCACAAGCCGCGCTACCTGATGGGCGTGGGCACGCCGGAGGACCTGGTCGAGGGCGTGGCCCAGGGCGTGGACATGTTCGACTGCGTGATGCCCACCCGCAACGCGCGCAACGGCACCATCTTCACGCGCTACGGCGACCTGAAGCTGCGCAACGCCCGCCACCGCAACGACCCGCAGCCGCTGGACCCCAGCTGCACCTGCCATGCCTGCGCGGGAACGGCCGGCGTGAGCTGGGCCGACGGTGGCCGCGGCGGCTTCTCGCGCGCCTATCTGCACCACCTGGACCGCTGCGGCGAGATGCTGGGGCCGATGCTCACCACCATCCACAACCTGCACTACTACCTGAACCTGATGCGGGAGATCCGCGAGGCGCTGGACGCGGGGCGCTTCGGCGAATTCCGGCGGCAGTTCGCGAGCGACCGGGCGCGGGGCGTTTGAGAAGGTCCTCTGCCACAACGACAAAGCGGCCCGCAGGCCGCTTTTCTTTTTTGGGGCGCGACGCGCTCAGCGCATCTCTGGCGGCAGCGTGCCGCCGTTGGCCGCGATGCGGGTCATCACCTGCTTGTGCAGCCAGATGTTCCATTCGGCGGAGCCCGGCTCGGCATTGCCCGTGTAGATGAACTCACTGGCCAGTTCCTTGCGGGCGGCCAGACTGCTGTCGAGGCCGAGCAGCTTGAGCAGGTCCACGATGGAGGTGCGCCAGTTCAGCTGGGCCGCACCTGGCTTCGCATCGAGGATGGGCGCCACCTCACCCAGCGGGATGGACGGCGGTGGCGCGGGCACGGCTGGCGCCGCCGCCGGAGCTGGCGCAGCGGTCGCCGACGGTGCGGCGGGCGCGGGGGCCGGGGCGGGCGCAGCCTGGGCGCCGGGGAAGATCTTGGAAAGGATGCTGCTGAAGATGCTCACGGGCATGACTCCTGGGTCGGATGGGGAGGAACCGTCACCGCTCGGCGGCGGGTGCCCGGTTCTAGCACCTGTGCGGGGTGGCCCTGCGTCAGCGGCGGCCGTGTTCGTGATCTTCTGCCGGCTTCTGCGAAGAAATGTTGCTTAACTCTGTATCTGGACCGGGAGTGACGGTCGGCCGGGTCTCCGCCGCCTTGCCACAGCCGTGGCAGAAGCGCGCGAAGGCGCTCTTGCGGGTGCCGCAGCCCCCGCAGCGGTCGAACAGGCCGATGCCGCAGTGCGGGCAGAAGTCGATGGCCGCGTTCTTCAGGTCCACCGGCCGCTCGCAGCCCGGGCAGACGCCCTTGGCCAGGCGCGCCAGCGCCACGTCGTAGTCCAGGGCCTGGCGCCGTGCCGGCTCGGGCCGGGCCTCGGCCGCCTGCTGCCGCGCCAGGTAGCGCTGAAGCGCAGCGATGGCCCAGCGGCCCGCCAGCAGCGTCAGCAGCACGCCCACGCCGTAGCGCACATAGCCGCCATAGCTGGGCAGGTAGGGCACCAACTCCACGAAGAAGGTGAAGAGGGCGAAGAAGACGAAGCCCCAGACGAAGGGCCACCCGTTGCCCTTGCGGTGCCGCACGAAGAGCCAGCCGGCGACGGCCAGCAGCGGCAGCGTGAGGGCGAGGCGGTAGCCGAAGACGCGCAGCTCCTGCCGCCGCTCGGCCGCCTGCAGGCGCGCGGCGGCGGCGGCTTCCAGTTCATCCAGCTGGCGCTGGCTGCGTGCAGCGGCCTGGCGGGCGTCGAGTGCCCGCTGCTCCTGGCGCTCGGCCGCCGCCTGGGCCTGCCGCTGGGCGGCACGCAGTTCGTCGAGGGCGCGCGTGCGCTCGATCAGGGCCGGGTCCTGCTCAGGCCGGGCGGTGGCGCTGCGCGTGGCCAGCCAGTCGCCGAGGCTGGCCTGGGCCGAACGGGTGTTGGCCTGGGCCGTCCGGGCGCGCAGTTGCGCCTGCGCCAGGGCCTCGTCGGCCTCGGTCTGGGCCTGTTGCGCGCGGGCCAGGGCGTCGCGCTGGGCCTGAGCGGCCGGCCGGTCGATGAAGTCGTCCAGCTGCAACTGGCGCTCCACCCGCGGCAGGTCGCCCACCACCGTGCCGCCCAGGCCGATCAGGAAGCTGGCGAACACCAGGGACAACAGCCACAGGCCACGACGGAACCAGGCTTCGGACAGGCGCAGGGAGGTCTTCATGGGCGATTTCCTTTCAGGCTCGGCCGTTGGACAGCGCTTGGGGGATCCAGCCGCTCGCCCGCCGCCCGAGATGAATCGCATCGTGCCCGGGCTTTGATCTCACGGAAGTGTCGGGCTGTACCTCGCTCGGAATTTGCGGCTTCAGGTATCGCCAGGCGATACCACCGCGCAGCGCCCGTTCAGCCGGCCGCCCGCCGCGACGGTCGCGTGCCGGCATGCAGGTCGGCCCGTACGAAGGGGCGCTCGTTGCCAGCCATCCAGGCCGCAGTGCGACCGATCAGTTCGTGCGTCGGCGCGCGCGTGCCGGGCTGAATCACCAGCGCGGGCAGTACCAGCGTGAGCAGCACCGGCAGCAGGCGCAGCCTGGGATGCGGCTTGCTCCGCTGGCGCCACAGAAAGAAGCCGCTGGCCGACAGCCCCAGCAGGAAGCCCGACACCACCTCCGACACCGAATGCGCGTCCAGGGCCAGACGCGAATAGCCGATGGCCATGCCCAGGGCCCAGCCCGCGAAGGCGGCCGCCACACGCCAGCGATGCGCGAAGCTGGAAACCGCCAGCCATAGCGCCACCGGCCAGAGGGTGGTCGACAGCGTCGTGTGGCCGCTGAATCCCGTGAAGTCGATGGCGGCGACGCCAAGCCCCCAGCCCATGAACGCCAGCTTGCCCGCCACCACCGTCGCGCCCGCCGCGCCCACGCACAGCAGCCACAGCCACATCACGGGCCGCGTCCGCCGCGCCCAGCCCAGCCAGGCGGTGATGGCCAGCGCCATCGGCATCATCAGGCTGCTGTCGCCCAGCCAGGTCAGGGCATGCCAGTTCAGGAAAGCGTTCATCGACAAGGCGTCAGGGCTGGGCGAGCAGGCCGGCGACCCGCTCCTGCAACAGTTCGGGCTGCACCGCCGAAGCCGGCAGGGGCGCGCCCACGTTCAGGCCCACGCGGCTCCAGAAGCCGCGGCGGAAGGGCCGCACCATGGCCACCGGCTCGCCGCCGCGCAGCTCGATGCGGCTGAAGTACGAGCCCCACAGATTCGTCAGCGCCATCGGCACCACCGGCACGGCCAGGCCGTCCTCCTGCGCGCGGGCCAGGATCTTCATCACGCCGCCCTTGAAGGGTTGCAGCGTGCCGTCGCGCGTGATGCCGCCTTCGGGAAAGATGCCCAGCAGGTCGCCCTCGCGCAGCACCTGGGCCGCCTCGTCGAAGGCGCGCTCGTAGGCGGCCGGGTCTTCCTTCTGTGGCGCGATCGGGATCGCCTTGGCCAGCCGGAACAGCCAGCCGAGCACCGGCACGCGGAAGATGCGGTGGTCCATCAGGAAGCGGATCGGCCGCGGGCTGGCCGCCATCAGCAGCACGGCGTCGACGAAGCTCACGTGGTTGCACACCAGCACGGCCGGGCCCTGGTCGGGGATCTGCTCGTCGCCACGCACCTTGAAGCGGTAGACCAAGCGCGACGCCACCCAGGCGATGAAGCGCAGCAGGTACTCCGGCACCAGCAGGAAGATGTAGCCCGCCACCAGCGCATTGGCAATGCCGGTGAAGAGGAAGACCTGCGGGATGCTGAAGCCGGCGCCGATCAGCGCCCCGGCGATCACGGCGCTGGCGATCATGAACAGCGCATTGAGGATGTTGTTGGCCGCGATGATCCGCGCCCGGTGCGTGGGCTGGCTGCGCAGTTGGATCAGCGCATACATCGGCACGCTGTAGAGGCCCGCGAACAGCGACAGCAGCGCCAGGTCGGCCATCACCCGCCAGTGCGCCGGCTGGGCCAGGAAGGCGGCGAGGCCCATCTCGGCCGAGGGCGGCAGCCCGCGCGAGCCGAAGTACAGGTCGATGGCGAACACGCTCATGCCGATGGCACCCAGCGGCACCAGGCCGATTTCGACCTGGCGGCGCGACAGCGTCTCGCACAGCAGCGAGCCCGCGCCGATGCCCACCGAGAACACCACCAGCAGCAGCGAGGCGACCTGTGCGTCGCCGTGCAGCACCTCCTTGGCGAAGCTCGGGAACTGCGACAGGAAGATGGCGCCGAAGAACCACATCCACGAAATGCCCAGCAGCGAGCGGAACACCACCGTGTTGCCATGCGCGAGCTTGAGGTTGCGCCAGGTCTCGGTCACCGGGTTCCAGTTGACGGCCAGGCCCGGGTCGGTGGCCGGCGCCGCGGGCACGGCCTGCGCCGTCAGCCGGCCGATGCCGGCCACCGCCACGCAGGCCGCCGCCACGGTGCCGTGGCCGATGCCAGGCAGCGCCACCAGCAGGCCGCCCGCCACCTGACCCAGCAGGATGGCGACGAAGGTGCCCATCTCCACCATGCCGTTGCCACCCGTCAGCTCATGCGCGTCGAGCGCCTGCGGCAGGTAGGCGAACTTGACCGGGCCGAACAGCGTGGAATGCAGCCCCATCAGGAAGACGCAGCCCAGCAGCACCGGCACGTTGGCAGCCACGAAGCCCCAGCCGGCCAGCGCCATGATCGCGATCTCCAGCGTCTTGACCAGCCGGATGATGCGGGCCTTGTCGTACTTGTCGGTGAGCTGCCCCGCCGTGGCCGAGAACAGCAGGAAGGGCAGGATGAACAGCGCCCCGATCGCCAGCCCCGCCAGCGAGGGCGGCAGCCACGCCACCTGCAGCTGGTAGGTCACCATCACCGTGAAGGCGAACTTGAACAGGTTGTCGTTGGCGGCCCCGGCGAACTGCGTCCAGAAGAAGGGTGCGAAGCGGCGCTGGCGCAGCAGGGCGAACTGGTTGGCGTGCGCCGGAGAAGCGGCGGCCGGTGGGGCGTCGGTGCGCATGGTCTGGTCCTGAAGTCCGGCCCGCGCCCATGGCCGATGGGCACGTGGGGTACCGGCGCCCGCCGCATTCTGCCGCAGCGGGGCCCGCCCCACGGCGGCCAGCACGGGCAGTGCCGCCAGCGCCGCCGCCAGGTGCTTGAGGCTGTGGCCCGACACCGCCTGCCCGGTCGCCTCGAAGAGGGCAAAGTCATTCATCTCCAGCAGCTTGGCGAACAGGTAGGCCGCCAGCACGGCCCCGATGCGCAGGCCCAGTGCACCGGCCGCCATGGGGCGACGCCAGGCCCAGACGATGAAACCGATGCCGCCGTACTGCACCACGGCCCAGGGCAGCACGTTGCCGTCCACCTGGGGCCACGCCGCCGACACCGCTCCCAGCAACAGCACACCCCACAGCACGGGCCGCACCGCCGCCAGCGTCAACCGCTCGGCCACGACCAACGCCCAGACCCCCGCGAAGGCGACCGCCATGCCCAGCCGGTCGCCCGCCAGCCGGCCGGCCGCCGGCAAAGTTCGCGCCCGCAGTCGCGCCAGGCCCCACAGGCCGGCCAGGGCGAAAGGCAGGTTGCTCAGCACGTCGAAGGCGTTGGGGATGCCCCAGCGTGGTCGCACGTCGGCGAAGGGTGCGGCCACGGCCGGTGCATGTGCCTGCAAGTGGCCGTGCGCATCCAGGGGCAGGCCGAGCGCCGCCAGCAAGGCCGGCCCGGCCAGCCAGGCGGCGAGCCAGAGCAGCAGCAGGCCGGCCAGCGCCAGCCCGAGGCCGCGTGGCAGAAGGGCGGCGTCGGTGATGGTAGGCGCGGGGTCGGCAGCGGAGGCGGTGGATGAAGACATGGCCAGCAGGAGGACTTGAAGAAGGTGGCGCAGTCTCCCGGCCCACCCTCGCCGCCGAGGCTCATATTCCAATACAGTGGCAGACAGAACCACTCCAGGTATCGCCTGCCGATACCGCCTCGCCCCGTGAGCACCACCCAGGACCTCGTCAGCGCCATCAAGCGCGAACTCAAGGCGGCGCAGATGACCTACGCCGATCTGGCCGCGGCGCTTGGCCTGGCCGAATCCAGCGTCAAGCGCATGCTGGCCCGGGGCGACATGCCGCTGGCGCGCATCGACGCCATCTGCCGCGCCCTGCGTATCGACTTCGCCGACCTGGCGCGGCGCGTGGCCGACAGCCAGCCGCTGCTGCGCGAGCTGACGCAGGAGCAGGAGCAGGCCGTGGTGCGCGACCGCAAGCTGCTGCTGGTCGCCATCAACGTGCTGAGCCAGTGGACGCTGGAGCAGATCGTCGGCACCTACCGGATCACCGAGGCCGAATGCATCGGCTACCTGGCGCAGCTGGACCGCATCGGCATCATCGAGCTGCGGCCGCTCAACCGCTACCGCCTCAAGGTGGCCAAGACCTTCCGCTGGCGGCCGCATGGGCCGGTGATGCAGTTCTTCCGTGAGGAGGTGGTGCTCGACTACTATGCCGGCGGCTTCGACGGCCCGGCCGAGGGACTGCTGCTGGTGCACGGCTCCATCTCGCGGGCACTGGCGCCGGCCTTCCTGGAGCGGCTGCAGCGCGTGGCGCAGGACTTCGCCCAGCAGCACCAGACCGACCAGAAGCTGCCCGCTGGCGAGCTGGAGGGCTACACCCTTCTGTTGGCCATGCGGGAGTGGGAGTTCGCCCAGTTCACCCAGCTGCGGCGATGAAGGGCTTTGGCGCCAGCGCATCCGCCCCTAGAATCGCGCCCCGCAGGAGAACGCACCGCCCACCGGCACCGGCCGGGCGGCGCTACCGAAGGCGCAAACTCCCATAAACGCTCAGGTCGGTCCGGCAACGGGCCCGTACTGCAACATCCATCACGCCGTCTGGAGAGCCGCCACGCGATGTGGCGCACCGAAGGAGCAAACCCGCCGCGCGCGCTGCGGGTGAAACTCTCAGGTACCAAGGACAGGGGGAGCGGCAACCTGAACGCGTCATGCGGCGGTTGCTCCTTTGTGTTCCAAGGACGAGTCCCCGCTGCCGCGTTCATGCGCTGCAACCTGAAAGGGGTTCTTCCATGCGCGTGATCGTCCTCGGCGCCGGCCTGCTCGGCACCACCTCCGCCTACTTCCTCTCCCAGCTCGGCCACGACGTGACCGTCGTCGACCGCCAGGCCACGCCCGGCGCCGAGACCAGCTTCGCCAACGGCGGGCAGATCTCCGTCAGCCATGCCGAACCCTGGGCCAACCCCGGCGCGCCGCTCAAGCTACTGAAGTGGCTGGGCCGCGAGGACGCGCCGCTGCTCTTCCGCCTGCGGCCCGACCTGCGGCAGTGGCTCTGGGGCCTCGCCTTCCTGCGCGAATGCACGCCCGCGCGCACCCGCCACAACATCGAACAGATCGTGCGCCTGGGCACCTACAGCCGCGACGTGCTGCAGCAGCTGCGCCGCGACACCGGCATCGCCTACGACCAGCGCACGCAGGGCATCCTGCACTTCTATACCTCGCAGAAGGAATTCGACGCCGCCCAGGCACCGGCCGAGCAGATGCGCCAGCTCGGCTGCGAGCGGCAGGTGATCGACGCCGACCATGCCGTGCGCCTGGAACCCGCCCTCGCCCACATCCGTCCGCAACTCGCCGGCGCCACCTACACGGCCGAGGACGAGTCGGGCGACGCCAACCGCTTCACGCGCGAACTGGCCAGGAAGGCCGAGGCCGCCGGCGTGCGCTTCCTGATGGGCCACACCATCACCGCGCTGCGCGAGGTGGCCGGCGAACTGGACCATGTGGAAGCCACCGACGTGGAAGGCCGCTACCAGCGCCTGCGCGCCGATGCCTATGTGCTGGCCATGGGCTCGTTCAGCCCGCTGCTGGCGGCGCCGCTGGGCATCCGGCTGCCGATCTACCCGGCCAAGGGCTATTCCGTGACCATGCCGGTCAAGGACGCCAGCCGCGCGCACCAGGTCTCGCTGACGGACGACGAATTCAAGCTGGTGTTCTCGCGCCTGACCGGGCCGCAGGGCGACCGCCTGCGCATCGCGGGCACGGCCGAGCTCAATGGCTACGACCGCGACCTGAACACCGTGCGCTGCGAGGCCATCGTGCGCCGCGTGGAGCAGCTCTTTCCCGGTGCGGGCGACACGGCGCGGGCCCAGTTCTGGAGCGGCCTGCGTCCGGCCACGCCGAGCAACGTGCCGATCATCGGCGCCAGCCGCATCGGCCGGCTGTTCCTCAACACCGGCCACGGCACGCTGGGCTGGACGCATGCCTGCGGCTCGGGCCAGTCCATCGCGCGCATTGTGAGCGGACTGGCGCCGGAGGTGGAATTCGCCTTCACCGCCGCGACCCGCGTGGGCAACGTGCCCGGACCGCTCGCTAGCGCTGCCTGATCGGCTCCGACACACGGGCGCGCTATCGTCGGCCGCATGACCACCGCCCACCACCGCCGCCCCGTCGACCTGGCCAAGGCCTACCGCCTGCTCAACCACGGCCCCACCGTGCTGGTGAGCGCGGCGGCGGGCGGACGCCGCAACATCATGGCGGCCGCCTGGGCGATGCCCCTGGACTTCGACCCGCCCAAGGTGGCCGTGGTGCTGGACAAGAGCACCTTCACCCGCGAACTGCTGGAAGCCAGCGGCGAATTCGCGCTGCAGGTGCCGGTGCGGGCGCAACTGGACCTGTGCAACGCCCTGGGCAGCGTCTCGGGCCGGGATGCCGATGCGTTGGGCGGCCTCGACAAGTTCGCGGCCTATGGCCTGGCCACCTTTGCCGGCAGCGCGACGGACGCGCCGCTGCTGGACGGCTGCGCCGCCTGGCTGGAATGCCGGCTGCTGCCCGAGCCGCCGATCCAGCAGCGCTACGACCTGTTCCTGGGCGAGGTGGTGGCCGCCCAGGCCGATGCGCGCGTCTTCTCGGACGGCCGCTGGCATTTCGACGGCCACGACGCGCTGCGCACCCTGCACCACGTGGCGGGCGGGCACTTCCTGATCGACGGCGACGCGGCGGACGCGCAGCCGCTGGCACCGCTTCGGCGCTGAACCGGCCCGCCGCGCACTGCGGCGGTGCTTTTTGTACGCAATTTTTGGCGGCGATTGCGTGCAAACAATGAGCGCACGCTGGCACACGCCTTGCGTAGGCCATCGGCATGGACGCCATCGCCACGCCATCGCCCGCCGCCATCGAGCTCGTCGCGCTGACCAAGCGCTATGCGCAGGGCGCGCCAGCCGTGGACGCCATCGACCTGCGCATTGCCAGCGGCAGCTACTGCTGCCTGCTCGGCCCCTCGGGCTGCGGCAAGAGCACCACGCTGCGCATGATCGCGGGGCACGAGTCGGTGACCAGCGGCGACATCCTGCTGGAGAACCGCAACATCACCGACCTGCCCGCCGCCGCGCGCGGCACGGCCATGATGTTCCAGAGCTTCGCCCTCTTCCCGCACCTGTCGGCGCTGGACAACGTCGCCTTCAGCCTCAAGATGAAAGGCGTGGCCAGGGCCGAGCGCCAGGCCCGCGCGCAGGACCTGCTGGAGCGCGTCTCGCTCGGCCACCTGGCGCAGCGCAAGCCGGGTGAGCTGTCCGGCGGCCAGCAGCAGCGCGTGGCGCTGGCCCGGGCCCTCATCACCCAGCCGCGCGTGCTGCTGCTGGACGAGCCGCTCTCCGCCCTCGACCCCTTCCTGCGCGTGCAGATGCGCGCCGAGCTGCGCCGCTGGCAGAAGGAGCTGGGCCTGACCTTCATTCACGTCACGCATTCGCAGGAAGAGGCGATGGCGCTGGCCGACACCATGGTGGTGATGAACCACGGCCGCATCGAGCAGGTCGGCTCGCCGCATGCGGTCTACAACGCCCCGGCCACCGAGTTCGTGGCGCGCTTCATGGGCGGCCACAACGTGATCCAGACCGGCACGGGCAAGGTGGCCGTGCGCAACGACCACCTGCAGATCCGGCCGGCCGCGGGCGACGCCGCCGTCGTGGCAGTGCCTGGCATGGGCGCCACCGTCACCGACGTCGAATACCAGGGCACCTACGTGCTGCTCGGCCTGCAGGCGCAGGACGCGGCTGGCGCCAACGGCGTGTCGGTGATGCTGCCCGAAGCCCGCTTCGCCGAACGGCCCTATGCCCTGGGCGAAGACGTGCACCTGTTCTGGGCGCCGCACCAGGCACATGCACTGCCGGCCTGAGCCGCACGCCCAAGCCGTCGCCTCTGCCCTTTCTTTTTTCCAACCGCGCTCGCGCTTCCTCATCCCCCAACAAGGAGTCCTCGATGTCCGACACGCTCGATCCCCGCACCCCCGGCCTTTCGCGCCGCAGCCTGCTGCAAGGCGGCGCCGGCATGGCCGGCATCCTGGCCACGGGGGCGGCGCCCTTCGTCCATGCGCAGGAGAAGATGGTGCTGCGCTACCTGGGCACCGCGGTGAACCAGGACAAGGCCATCGCCGAGAAGTTCAAGGCCGACACCGGCATCGAGATCCAGTACGTGGCCGTGACCACCGACGACGTGACCAAGCGCGCCGTCACCGCGCCCAACAGCTTCGACCTGATCGACACCGAGTTCTTCTCGCTCAAGAAGATCGTGCCCACCGGCAACCTGAAGGGCATCGACGTCAAGCGCGTGAAGAACGCCGACAAGATCACCTCGCTCTTCACCAAGGGCGAAGTCGCCGGCAAGGCCGTGGGTGACCAGGGCACGGCGCCCAAGAAAGTGATCTTCCTCGAAGGCGAGAAGAGCAAGGTCTTCGCCAAGGCGCCCACGCAGTGGATGACGCTGATCCCCACCACCTACAACGCCGACACGCTGGGCATCCGTCCCGACCTGATCAAGCGCCCGATCGAGAGCTGGGCCGAGCTGCTCAACCCCGAGTTCAAAGGCAAGGCCGCGATCCTGAACATCCCTTCCATCGGCATCATGGACGCGGCGATGGTGGTGGAGGCCAAGGGCATCCACAAGTACAAGGACAAGGGCAACATGAGCAAGGCCGAGATCGACCTGACGATCAAGACGCTCATCGAAGCCAAGAAGGCCGGGCAGTTCCGCGCACTGTGGAAGGACTTCAACGAGTCGGTGAACCTGATGGCTTCGGGCGAGGTGGTGATCCAGTCGATGTGGAGCCCCGCCGTGACCGCGGTGCGCAGCAAGGGCATCGACTGCGTGTTCCAGCCGCTGAAGGAAGGCTATCGCGCCTGGGCATCCGGCTTCGGCCTGCCGGCCACGCTGTCGGGCAAGAAGCTGGACGCCGCCTACGAGTTCATCAACTGGTTCCTCGACGGCTGGGCCGGCGCGTACCTCAACCGCCAGGGCTACTACAGCGCCGTGCTGGAGACGGCCAAGGCCAAGATGGAACCCTACGAGTGGGCCTACTGGATGGAAGGCAAGCCGGCCACGCAGGACATCAAGAGCCCGCAGGGCGTGGTGATCGCCAAGGCGGGCAGCGTGCGCGACGGCGGCAGCTACGAGCAGCGCATGGGCGGCATCGCGTGCTGGAACGCGGTGATGGATGAGAACGAATACATGGTCCGGAAATGGAACGAATTCGTCGCCGCATAAAGGGACCACCCCCGTTGCTTGCTCACTTCGTGTAGCCGCCTCCCCCCTCAAGGGGGCGCACCCAGCGGCCCGGCAAAGCCGGTTCCGCGGGTGCTCCCGCGGCGGCTCGCTGCGCTTGCCGGGGTGATCGCTCTTGTGGGTTGGAGCGGGCGCGTGGGGGTTGACGCTCTTTTCGCTTCGCCTCGCTTCGCATTGGCGGCGTTGACGCCCCCTGCTTCATCTTTCGCGCTTCGGCGCTTTCTCCTCATCCCTGACTGCCATGAGTGCTCCCACATCCAGCGTCCATGCTTCTGCGCCGATGGAGGGCGGGGCCAAGCCTTGGTGGCAGGCGGCACCGTTCGCGCTGGTGTTCCTGCTCTTCTTCGTGGTGCCGCTGGTGCTGATCGGCATGGTCAGCCTGTGGGACTTCAACGAGTACGAGCTGATTCCCGCGGTCTCGCTGCGCAACTACCTCGCGATCTTCGAGGGCTGCTCGCACCTCACGGACAACGGCGATCTGTGCGTGACGCTGTCGACGTATCTGTCGACCTTCAAGTTCTGCCTGCTGGTGTGGGCGATCACGCTGGTGCTGGGCTTCGCGGTGGCGTACTTCCTGGCCTTCCACGTGCGCTCGCCGGGCATGCAGACGCTGCTGTTCGTGCTGTGCACGGTGCCCTTCTGGACCAGCAACGTGATCCGCATGATCTCGTGGGTGCCGCTGCTGGGCCGCAACGGCCTGGTCAACCAGACGCTGATGGGCCTGGGGCTGGTGCACGAGCCGGTGGAGTGGCTGCTGTTCTCCGACTTCTCGGTGGTGCTGGCCTTCGTGCACCTCTACACCATGTTCATGATCGTGCCGATCTTCAACAGCATGATGCGCATCGACCGCAGCCTGCTCGAAGCGGCCGACGACTGCGGCGCCTCGGGCTGGCAGACGCTGTGGAACGTGATCGTGCCGCTGTCGCGCACCGGCATCCTGATCGGCTCCATCTTCGTCATCACCATCGTGATGGGCGACTTCGTGACCATCGGCGTGATGGGCGGCCAGCAGATCGCTTCGGTGGGCAAGATCATCCAGGTGCAGACCAGCTACCTGCAGTTCCCGCTGGCGGCGGCCAATGCGGTGATCCTGCTGGCGGTGGTGCTGATGATCATCTGGGCCTTGACGCGGGTGGTCGACATCCGGAAAGAGTTGTAGCCAGCACTTGGGCCCACCCCCGTGGCGCCTTCGGCGCCTCCCCCTCAAGGGGGCGGCACCAGCGGCCCGGCGGAGCCGGTTCCGCGGTGCCACCCGCGAAGACCGGCGGCGACAGCAACGATAGCAACGACAGGAGTGACTTTCATGCAGGCTCGGGTTTCTGAGGCGCGTGCGCCGGGGTTCTGGCCGCTGGCGGCGGTGTTCGTGCTGTTCGTGCTGTTTCTGTACGGGCCGATGTTCACCATCTTCGTGCTGTCCTTCCAAGGGCCGGAGGGTGGGCTGACCTTTCCGATGCGGGGGGTGTCGCTGCACTGGTTCCGGCAGCTCGCGGAAGGGCTGGGCACGGTGGATATCGGTGCAGCCTTCCGGCGCTCGCTGGCGCTGGGCACGGCGGTGATGGCCCTCACGGTGGGGCTGTCGGTGCTGGCGGGGCTGGCCTTCCGCAAGCGGCTGGCGGGCGGCGGGGCGCTGTTCTACGTGAGCATCGCCAGCCTGATCATGCCGTCCATCATCGTGTCGCTGGGCATCGGCCTGCAGTTCCGGCTGATCGACACCGGCCTCAAGTCGGCCCTGGCCGCGCTGGGCGCGGACGGCATGCTCGAAAATTACGGCACTGCGCTCGGCCTGTTCACCTCGGCCCTGGGCGCCCACCTCACCTGGACGCTGCCTTTCGGCCTGCTCATCATGTTCGCCGTGTTCAACCGCTTCAATCCCGCCTACGAGGAGGCCGCCCGCGACCTGGGCGCCACGCCATGGCAGAGCTTCCGCCATGTGGTGCTGCCGCTGATCGGCCCCTCCATCGTCGGCATCGGCATGTTCGGCTTCACGCTGAGCTGGGACGAGATCGCCCGCACCTCGCAGGCCATCGGCGACGTCAACACCCTGCCGCTGGAGTTGCAGGGCCTGACCTCCACCGTCACCACGCCGGCCATCTATGCGCTGGGCACGGTCACCACCGTGGTGTCGCTGGGCGTGATGGGCCTCACCGTGGGCCTGGCGCTGCTGCTGCGCCGCCGCCAGACGCCGGGCCGCCGATGACGTCGGGGGACAGCGGCCCCGCCGCCGCCACCACGGCGCTGACCGAGGCGCAGATGTACGAGCGCATCGTCTCGGCCATCCTCGACCACAAGCTGCCGCCCGGCACCAAGCTGGTGGAGGACAAGCTGGCCAGCGCCTTCGGCGTCTCGCGCACGCGCATCCGTCCGGTGCTGGTGCGCCTGGCCAACGAGCAGGTGGTCACGCTGACGCCCAACCGCGGCGCCACCATCGCCGAGCCCACTCAGGAAGAAGCGCGCGAGGTCTTCGGCGCGCGGCGGCTGATCGAGCCGACGCTGGTCGAGCTGTTCGTGGCCCGCGCCAGCGATGCCGACGTGCAGCGCCTGCGCGCCTCGGCCGAGGCGGAGGAGACCGCCCGCACCAGCGGCGACATGCGCCGCGCGATCCGGCTGGCGGGCGACTTCCACCTGGCCATCGCCGAGCGCTCGGGCAACCAGACGCTGGGCCGCATCCTGCGCGAGCTGATCTCGCGCACCTCGCTGATCCTGATGACCTACAGCTCGGCCCATGCCGACGAGCGCGAGGAGGCCACGGCCTGCGGCTGCCGCGAGCACCGGGCGCTGATCGACGCCATCCGCCTGCGCGATGCGCCGGAGGCGGCCAGGCGCATGCACGAGCACCTGACGCGGCTGGAGTCGCAGCTGGCCTTCGATTCGCGGCCGGAGACGGCGGGCGACCTGGCGCGGCTGCTCGGCGTGGTGGGCTGAGACGGCCTGGCGGCCCTGTGCCTGGCCTGTCCGGGTTTTGCCGAAGGGTCGAAGGGAGGATGCCCAGGCGTCGACCTGCTCAACCCGAGCGGTGTCGGGTCAGTTGACCCGCATCGGGAGGCCCGGCGCAGCCGCACGCCGCCGTAACCAGAGCGCCCGCACCATGACGCCCACCACCGTCAGGTTGGCCGTCAGCGTGACCACATCCAGCCAGTGCATGTGCCGCACCAGCGCCAGCACCTCGAAGGGCAGGTAGATGCCCCCGCTGAGGGCGCCCAGCCACTCGGCCCAGGCCCGTTCGCGGAACAGGCCATAGGCTTCGGTGAAGCGCACCAGCGCATAGGCCGCAGCCCCCGCCGACAGCAGCGCCAGCCGGCCGTTCTGCAGATGGGCTGCGAAGTCGATGAAGACCTGCGGCTCGTGCGAGGCCGGGTTCAGGTGCAGGTGGTGCACCAGGTGCTCGGCCACCGTGCGCAGGTCCTTGTGCAGCAGCAGGAGCAGCCCTGACGCCGCAGCGACGGCGAGCACGCCCTTGAAGGCTTCGATGAGGGCGACCAGCCGGATGGCGCGGGCGGAGCGGGAGTGCATCGCGGGATGATCGCACGGCCCGCCGACGCCGCCGGGTCGGCGCGGGCCGGCTCTTTCAGGCGTGCGGCCAGCGGGTGAAAGCCGGCAGCGCCTCGGCCTCGGCCGAGAAAGCCGTCTGCATCGGAAAGTCCGCGGGCGCCAGCACGCCCGGCAGCGACTGCTGCGTGAAATGCCAGCTGACGGCAATGGCGATGCCGGCATGACCGATGGCCCCGGCACGGGCGCCGCCGGGCACGGGCGCGCGGCGCATCTCGGCCTCCAGCAACTGCCAGGCCGTGCGCATCTGACCCGTCACGCGCTCCGACCAGGGCGCATGTTGCCGCTCGGCCGGGCGCAGTTCGCGCTCATAGACGGCCTGCACCGCCTTCTCGCAGGCGGCCAGGGCCAGGCCGGTCAGGCGCAGGGCCCGCACACGGTCGGCGGCATCGGTCGGCCACAGGCTGCGGCCCGGGCCGGCCAGTTGCTCCGCATGCATCAGGATCAGGGTCGAATCCATCAGCGCCTGGCCGTCGTCCAGCACCAGCGTGGGCGCCTTCACCACCGGGTTGTGGCGGCGGAATTCCTCCATCTGCCGGAAGACCGAGACGGGCTTCGATTCGAAGGGCAGGCCCAGCAGGTCCAGGGCAATGGCGGTGCGCCGGACGTAGGGCGAGTCCAGCATGCCGATCAGTTGCATCATTTCAGTTCCACTTCAGAGAGTCAGGCAGGCATCAGTGCCGCGCCTTTCAATCTACCCTTTGGCCGCCGCAGGCACCATCGACTTGTTCTGCGCCAATCCGTTAGTTCTTCTTCAACGACCCCCGCCTTCCATGAGCGACCTGCCGCCCCTGCAAGCCCTGCGATGCTTCGAAGCCGTGGCCCGGCTGGGCAGCGTCACCCGCGCGGCCGAGACGCTGCACGTCACCCACTCGGCCGTGAGCCAGCAGCTGCGGCACCTCGAATCGCTGCTGGGCCTGTCGCTGTTCGAGCGCGAAGGGCGCGGACTTCGGTTGTCCGAGAACGGCCGGCTCTATGCGCTGCAGGTGCGCGCCGCGCTTTCGGACATCGGCGATGCCACCCGCAGCCTGCGGGTGCGCCCGCGCGAGGGCGAGCTCGTGGTGTCGGTGATTCCCTCTTTCGGCCTGCACTGGCTGCTTCCCCGGCTGCCGCGCTTTGCCGAGCGCCATCCGCATGAGCGCATCCGCCTGCAGGCCGGCCTGGACGTGCAGGACCTGTGCCAGGGCGCGGCGGATGTCGCCATCCGCATGGGCCATGGCCCCTGGGAAGGCCTGAGCCAGCAGCCCCTGTTCGAGGACGAGCTGCTGATGGTGGCGGCGCCGCATTTCCGCGGCGGCCGGCTGCCGGCCACGCCGGCCGAGGTGCTGGCCTGCCCGCCGGTGCGCTCGGCCGAATCCTGGTCGAGCTGGTGCGAGTCCGTGGGCCTGCCCGAACCGCCGCCGCTCGCGGGCCTGTGGATCAACGACTCCAACCTCACGATCGAGGCCGTGCGCCTGGGCCAGGGCGTGGCGCTGGAGCGGCGGAGCATCGTGCACGGCCTGCTGCAGCGCGGCGAGCTGGTGGCGCTGACCGATGTGCGCGTGCCCTATCCCTATCCGTACTGGCTGGTGTGGCCGACCACGGGCGGGCGGCGAGGGCCGCCAACGGCCTTCGGCCACTGGCTCGCCGAGGAAGTGACGGCCTACCGGGCCGAGCTGGCGGGCGCCTGAGGCCGCCGTTCGGCCCCATCCGAGCGCGTCACTCCGCGGTGAACACCGTCAGCACGCCGGTGTAGCCATAGAGGTGATGCCCGGCGATCTCGCCGCCGGCGAAGAAGCCGGTCAGCGGCACATCACCCAGCGCATGTCGCAGGATCTGCAGCTCGGCATTGGGCGCACCAAAATGCGGCCCGCCGCGGCCCACGCAGCTGATGTAGACCGCGCCGGCGATGCGCCGCGCCGGGTGCGGCGAGGCATCGGTCTCCGACAGGGCCAGCGCCTGCGCGGTGGCCAGGCTCTGCTCCTGCGGCTCCAGGCTTTCTCGGATCTCGGCGCAGATGCGCATCAGGTCGGCGCGCGCGGCCTGGGCGTTGCGGCGGCAGAAGCTCATGCGCATGCCGGCCTCGGCCCGGTCGGCGATGGCGACGGCGCGGCGCTTGGGGTCCAGGCCGATGATGTGGCGCACCCGCGCGTGCGGGCCCAGGTCGCCGGTGATGCGCACGCCGTCGGTGCCGGCGGCCGACAGGCCCACCAGCGTGGCCCGCACGGTGTCGATGGCCTGCTGCGGGTCTTTCTCCAGCGAGATGCCCAGGTCTTCGAGCAGCACGTCCAGGGCAGGTCGGCCGTCGAGCGTGAGCAGCAGGTTCTCGTCGGCGCCGGTGATCTCGCGCTGGCGCGAGACGGGCTGGCAGCCCTGCGTGACCTGTGTGGTCAGTTCCACCTCGGGGCCGAAGGCGACGCCCGACAGCCCGCCCTCGAACACACCGCGCGTGGCGCCCTGGCCCGCCATGGTGCCGTTGCCGCCCAGCGCGAACTGCAGCGCGCCGGCACGTCCCGACGCCAGCCCGCCGAAGAGCAGGCCGTCGTCGGTGCGTCCGGCGACCTCGGCAATCAGCTCGGGCAGTTCGGGGGTCTCGGGGTCGGCATGCACCAGCGCACAGCGGGCGCTGAAGCCGGCGTTGGGCCCGTCGCCCGGCGCATGGCCGGAGGCGGCCAGCGGCGCCACGCCCGAGAACACCCGGTACTGGTCGGCCGGCACACCCAGCAGCATCACGCCGATGGCGGGCTCGTCGATGTACTCGGCGGCATTGGCCACGATGCCGGCCGCCACGGCGCCGGCCCAGTCGCTCACCTCGGGCAGCTCGGCCGCCAGCAGGTCGAGGATGTCGGCCGCCTCGGCCGTGTAGTGGTCGGTGACGTAGAGCAGGCCCAGCGAGGGCAAGGATTCGTAGTCGGGCAGCGCCATCTGGGCGCGCAACTGCGCCAGCACCAGGCCGGCGGCCATGCGCCAGTCGGGATGGGTGGCGTGGCCAGTGGGAAAGAGCTTCATCCGGTGCTCCGGTTGCCGCCGGTGCGGCGGGCACTGGCGGCGGTGGAGGCGGCGGCCGGCTTCTTGCCGGCGGTGGATTTGGAGGCCGCCGGCTTCTTGCCGGCGGTGGATTTGGAGGCCGCCGGCTTCTTGCGCGCCGCCGTCTTGCGGGACGCGGCCTTCTTGGCCGGCGCCTTGCGGCCGGCCGACTTGGCTGCAGCGGCCGGCGCCTCGGGCATCGCACCGACCGCGGCCATCGGCATCTGCATGGCCGAGGCCTCCTTGAGGGCCTGGCTGGCGATCTGCTGGAACTGCTGGGTGAGCGAGCCCCACCATTGCAGCGGGTCGATGACGCCGGGCGCGGCGGCAGGGGCGTCGGCCTCCTCTTCCGCCGGGGCCTCGGCCGAGGGAGCCGGGGCGGGCGCGGGCTCTGGCGCTGCATCGCGCGCCGCAGGTGCCGCCGTGGCCGCCGCTGTGGCCTCGCGAACGGCCTCGGCCGCGCGGGTCGTCGAATCGGCGAAGGCCTGGGCCAGGTCCTCCATGCGCACGTTCATGCCGCGCAGGGTCGACAACGTCATGCGCTGCACTTCGAGCGCCTGGATGGTGGCCTTGAGCGCATGGCCGTTCTGCTCCAGCCAGTACTGCACGGCCTTGAGCTCCTGGATGCGCTTGTCGATCTCCTCCACGCTGAGCGTCGGCGCGACCCAGCTCGACATGCCGCCCAGTCCGGGCATGGCGCTGGCGGCGGAGGCACCGCCCGCGGCCAGGTTGCGCAGGAAGTCGAAGCCCGGCACGAACTGGGCAAAGCTGCTGAAGGGGGGCGGGCTGGCATCGGACATGGGGCGTCTCCTGTCGGGCATTCGAAGGCGGATCGGGCGCGCACGGCGGCGGCATCGTGGGCTCGCCGCTGGGGCGGGCGGCCGGCGTGCCAGCTTACCCGAGCGGGCGACGTGCGCGGCGTCGGCCATCGGCCCACCGTGCGCGGCGCCACTTTCTCGCGACGGCCCGCCTGGCACGGCCGGCGTTCACGGGACGCGCATGCCCCTCGTCGGCGTGCGCCATCGGGCGCCTGCGATCAACCCAGCTGCGCCGGATTGAGCTGCCAGATCACGGTCATCAACACGCCGGCAAAGCCCAGCCACGCCACATAGGGCAGCAGCAGCGCACCGGCCAGCGCCGAGCGCCGCCAGAAGGCGACCAGCGTCGCCAGTACCAGCAGCACCAGCACGACCTGCACCGCCAGCGATGCGGCGCCCAGGTGCCACACGAAGAAGAACCAGCTCCACGAAGCATTGACCGCGAGTTGGACCACGAACAAGCCGAGCGCGCCCGGCGCAGCCGCCCAGCCGCCGCGGCGCCAGACCAGCCAGGCCGAGATCGCCATCAGCGTGTAGAGCGCGCTCCACACCGGGCCGAAGAGCCAGGCCGGCGGCGCCCAGTCGGGCCGTATGAGTTCACCGTAGAAGCCGGCCGCGTTGGCCGAGGCCAGTCCGCCCACACCGGCCGCCGCAAAACACAGCAGCAGCCAGCCGACCAGGCCCAGCACCTGGCGGGCGCGGGACGAGGCAGGCGGGTTCATCGAAAGAGAAGGAGCATTCATGGGCAGGACCTCCGGGGCAATGCTGGCGCGACATCCGCCACCGGCGGGTGGGACGCCGCCCTCTCCTTACGCCAGCGCCGCCGCGCCGGATCAGTCGCCGCCGTCGCCCCCGGCGGGCTGCGCCTCGGCGCGTGGCCGGCCGCCGGGCGGCACGACCTCCTGATCGATGGCGCCGAAGACAGAGCGGCCGTCCAGGCCCTTCATCTCGATGCGCACCGTGTCGCCGAACTGCATGAAGCCGGTGCGCGGGGCGCCGTCCTGCAGCGTCTCCATGCAGCGCTTCTCGGCGATGCAGGCATAGCCGCGCGGCCAGTCGAGCCGGCCCGCCGCGTCTTCCACGCCCGGGTTGCTGACCGTGCCGCTGCCGACGATGCTGCCGGCGCGCACGCGGCGGGTGGCCGCCAGATGCGAGATCAACTGGCCGAAGTGGAAATGCATGTCCGGGCCGGCCTCGCACAGGCCCACGGTGCGGCCGTTCCAGGCCACCTGCAGCGTGAGGTGAACCCGGCCCTCGCGCCAGGCCTCGCCCAGTTCGTCGGGCGTCACGGCCACGGGGCTGAAGGCGGTGGCGGGCTTGCCCTGCACGAAGCCGAAGCCCTTGGCCAGCTCGGCCGGGATCAGGTTGCGCAGCGAGACGTCGTTGGCCAGCATGAGCAGGCGCACACCATCCAGCGCCTGCTCGGGCGAGGCGCCCATGCGCACATCTCCGGTGATGACCGCCACCTCGCCCTCGAAGTCGATGCCCATGGCCTCGCTGGGCACCACGATGTCGTCGCAGGGACCCAGCAGGTCGTCGCTGGCGCCCTGGTACATCAACGGGTCGCTGCGCAGGCTGGCCGGCATCTCGGCGCCGCGAGCCCGGCGCACCAGTTCCACATGGTTCAGGTAGGCCGAGCCATCGGCCCACTGGTAGGCGCGTGGCAGCGGCGCCATGCACTGGGCCGGATCGAAGGGAAAGGCATGCCGTGCGCGTCCGCTGTTGAGCAGGTCGTACAGGTCCTGCAACTGAGGGCTCATGAAGCCCCAGTCGTCCAGCACCTGCTGCAGCCGGTGGGCGATGCCGGTGGCGTAATGGGCCTGCGTCAGGTCGCGCGAGACCACGACCAGCTGGCCGTCGCGCGAGCCGTCCTTGAGGGTGGCGAGTTTCATGGAGGCGTGAAGGGGATGCGGCACGCGGCCGGAGGTGGGCCGCACGCGCTGACTAAACTCATCGGGATGCCGTTTGCCATCGCCGCGCCGTGTGCCTTCTGCCCACGGGCTGCGCGATCGGCGAGGGCCATCCCCCAGGACGGGGCAGTGTAGCCAGCCGCTGTTCCGCCGAAGCCGCCGATGACGCCGAGCGCCTCCTCCACCGACCTTCCCGCCCCCCGCCGCAGGCCTTGGCGCGCACTGGCCCTGCTGGCCGCGGCGGTGGCGCTCGCGCACGTGCTGCTGCTGGGCCTGCTGCCGCTGGGCAGCGAGCCGCCGCCCCTGCCGCTGGCCCACAGCTTCAGCACGCGCGAGGTGGTGATCGCGCCCCCCGCACCGGCACCGGCAGCGGCAGCGGCAGCGGCTGCGCCTGCACGCGCCGCGCCGGTGGCGGCGCCGCGCCCGCTGGCCGAGCCTGAACCGCCAGCGCCCGCCCTGCCCGCCGTCGAGGTGGCCACCGCGCCGGAGCCGGCCCCCTCGGCGCCCGCCCCGCAGGCCGCGGCGTCAGCGCCCGCCGAGGTGGTGTCGGCCGACACCGACAACGGCGGCGGATCGCAACGCGGCGGACTGCTCGGGCCGGGCGGCGGCGATGGCACCGGCGGCAGTGGCGACGCTCCCTCGGGCCCGACAGCCGGCACGCCCACGGCCGGCGCCACCGTGCCGCTGCAGCTGCCGGGCTCGGTGAAGCTCGACTTCGACGCCACCGGCCAGCAGGGCATGCAGCCCATGTCGGGCGTGTTCGGCGAACTCACCTGGCTGCAGGACGGTGACCGCTACAACGCGCGGCTTTCGCTCAAGGTGCTGTTCCGCACCATCCGGGCGCAGACCAGCGAGGGCCGCATCGGCCCGCAAGGCATCGCGCCGGAGCGCTTCTCGGACCGCCGCCGCAGCGAGGTGGCCACGCATTTCGTGCGCGACACGGGCGAGATCGTCTTCAGCAGCGTCAACACGCGCGTGCCGCTGCAGCCGGGCGCGCAGGACCGCCTGAGCATCCTGATGCAGCTGACGGCGCTGGTGGGCGGCGACCCGGCGCGCTACACGTCCGGCCGCACGATCAGCCTGCAGGTGGCGGGGCCGCGCGATGCCGATGTGTGGACCTTCCGCGTCGAAGGCGACGAGACCGTCGCCACGCCCTCCGGTGAGCACCTGGCCCGCCGCCTGGTTCGCCTGCCGCGGCGCGAGTACGACCAGAAGATCGAGGTCTGGCTCGCGGCCGACCTCGGCTGGCTGCCGGTGCGCATCCGCCAGACCGAGGCCAACGGCGACTTCGCCGACCTGCAGCTGCGCAGCGCCGACAAGGCACAGTGAGATGCGCCGCCGCAACAGCGGCGCCCCACGGGAGACCCTTTGCGGACGGGCCCGCGATGTGCCGCGTACATTAGGGCGGCGCATTGGCCCACACGAGATCGGCAGCTCTTGAATCTGGCGCATTGATTGCTAAATACATGACCATGTCCCTCATCGACTCTCTGAAGCACCCCGCCATGCACATGCTTTACGACTCCGACAGCTTCGTCGTCGTCCACGTGCAGCCGGAGGAAGGCAGCCGCCCCGCCGGCAGCCATCCGATGCTGTCGCGCGACGGCTTCGAGATCGTGGACAAGCGCTCCGGCAAGGAGGTCTACCTCGACGGCTCCTGGGCCGAGCTGTTCCAGCAGCAGATCGCCGCCTGGCAGGAAAACACCCCCACCCAGGAAGAGGTGGAAGACACGCTCGAAGGCTATGCCGAGCTGGCACAGAACCCGGTGCTGATGCACTGAGATGCGCAACGCCAGGTTCTGCCGGCCGAAGCCGGCAGCGCCAGCGTGACAAAGGCCCGCATCGCGGGCCTTTTGCTTTTGCGGCGCAGGCCTCAGCGCCGCCGGTAGAGCCGCTCGAACAGCGGCCCCGTCAACAGCAGCACCGCCACCAGCCGGCAGACCTGGAAGGCCGTCACCACCGGCACTCCCAGCTGCAGCACCTTGGCCGTGATCGACATCTCGGCGATGCCACCCGGCGAGGTGCCCAGCAGCAGCGTGGTCCAGCGCAGGCCGGTGGCCCAGGCCAGCACCTCGGCAAAGAGGGCACAGGCGCCGATCATGGCCAGGGTGCCGGCGGCCACGGAGGCCAGCCAGCGCGGCGCGGTGTGCACGAACTCCCGCGAGAAGCGCACGCCCAGGCTCACGGCGATCACCAACTGCGCCGAATTCGACAGCCACTGCGGCACGGCCGAGGGTGTCACGCCGTTCATCGAGATGCCCGCCGTGACCAGCAGCGGGCCCAGGAACCAGGGGTTGGCGCGCCCCAGCCGCCGCATCAGCCAGGCCCCCGCGGCGGTGGCCACCGCCATCAGCGCGAAGCCGCCCCACCGCACCTCGCGCAGCGCGGCGGGCACGCTGTCCAGCCCATGCAGGCCTGCCCATTGCAGGCCGAAGGGAATGCTGACCGTCACGATCACCAGCCGCAGGCTGTGGGCGGCAGCCACCAGGTCGGTGCGCGCGCCCGCCCGTTCGGACAGCAGCGTCATCTCCGATGCGCCACCGATGGCGCCTGCAAAGTAAGTGGTGGCTCTCAGCGTGCGCGGCGGCAGCTGGGGCATGTGGCGCGCGTGAACCCGGTCCAGGCAGAGCCCGAAGCCGGTGCCCAACGCCAGCGCCCAGGCGATGGCCAGCACGATGGCCCACCACAGGCTGGCCACCAGCGCCGTCACCTCGGGCGTGAAATACAGGCCCAGGGCCGCGCCGATGGTCCATTGCCCGCCGTTGCGCAGCGGCGCCCAGCTCGCGGTGGGCAGGCCGGCCATCGAGGCGAAGGACACGGCCAGGATGGGCCCGATCATCCAGGGCAGCGGCGTGTGCAGAAGAAGGCACAGACCGGCGGCCGCCAGGGCCAGCAGCAGCGTGCCCAGCACGCGCAACACATAGGGAGGGGGGCGCCAAGCAGCGGCAGCGGAGGACGGCACGGGAGGCGAGGGACTGGAATGAAGCGGAGAAAGAAAGCGAATCGCACGGACAGGCAGGCCGCCGACGGTGCACCTAGTATCCGCGGCATGCTGTCTCCCCTGCCCCTGCTTTGCCGCTGTGCGGCGCTGTCGATGGCCGCCGTGCTGGCCGCGGGCTGCGCCGGCATGGCGGCAGACGCGCCCGACACCCCGCTCTCCCGCCGCCTGGATGCCCTGCTGCCCGCGCAGGTGCTGATCCTCGGCGAGCAGCACGATGCCGACGCCCACCATGCGCTCGAGCGCGAGACGGTGCAACAGCTAGCCGCCCGCCAGCGCCTGGCGGCCGTCGCGCTGGAGATGGCCGACAGCGGCCGCAGTACCGCCGCGCTGCCCCCGACCGCCACCGAGGCGCAGGCTCGCGCCGCCCTGGCCTGGAACGACCGCGCCTGGCCCTGGTCTGCCTACGGCCCGGTGGTGATGGCCGCGGTGGGCGCCGGCGTGCCGGTGCTCGGCGCCAACCTGCCCCGCGCCCGCATGAAGGACGCCATGGCCGACGTCTCGCTCGATGCCCAGCTGCCCCCGCCCGCCTGGCAGGCCCAGGTGGCCGCGGTGCGCGAGGGCCACTGCGGCCTGCTGCCGGAATCGCAGATCCAGCCCATGACCCGCATCCAGATCGCCCGCGACCGCGAGATGGCGCGCACTGTGGCGCAGGCCACGCAGGCGGCGGCGCCCAGCCGGGTGGTGCTGCTGATCACCGGCGCCGGCCATGCTGACCCGGCGCTGGGCGTGCCCCAGCACCTGCCGACCGACCTGAAGGTGCGCAGCGTGCGCATGGCCGCTGGCGGCGCGGGTGCCGACCGCCAGCGCTTCAACGCACTCTGGGCCACGCCCGCCATGCCGCCCAGGGACTATTGCGCCGAGCTGCGCAAGCCCGCCGCGCCGGCCAAACCCTGAAAACGGCGGCGCAAAGGCCGCTCAGCGACCGCCCTCGCCCACGTAGGGAATGGCGTGCTCCACCGTGTCCCAGATGAAGCGGCCCGAGGGGCTCTGCTGCTCCTCGACGATGTGCGCCACCAGGCCGGCCGCGCGGGAGATGACGGCGAAGCCGCGCATCACGCCGGTGGGCACGCCGATCTCGCCCAGCAGTGCGGCCACTGCGCCCGTGGCGTTGATGGTGATGGGCCGGCCCGCGGCGGCATCGACGGCGGCCGAGAGCATCTCCAGCGCGCGGATGTGACGGCCGGCCAGCTCGGGCTCTGCACGGCCGAGTTCCAGCAGCTTGTAGGCGCGCGGGTCCACCGGCTTGTGCAGGTGGTGGCCGAAGCCGGGTACGGCGCTCTTCTGCGCCTTGTGGTGCTGGGCGATGGCGGCGGCTTCGGCCTGCGGATCCTCGGCCGCCATGATGCGGTCGAGCAGGCGCGAGCAGTTCTCCATGGTGCCCACGAAGGAGCTGCCCACCGCCAGCAGGCCGGCGCTGACGGCGCCCTGCAGGTTCTCGGGTGCGCTCATGTAGATCAGCCGCGTGGCAATGGCGCTGGGCGTGAGACCATGCTCCATCAGCACGATCAGCACCACGTCGGTGATGCGCATGTCCACCGGGCGCGGCGTGCGGCCGAGGATCTGCATCAGCATCACCTCGGTGAAGGTCTTCTGGCCCATCAGGTCCTGCACCAGGTCCGCGGCGCGGTAGTGCAGGCTGGTGAGGGTGTGGGTGCACAGGCGGGTGACGGGGGTGGCGTTCTTGTCGGTCATCGGTGTCTCCGTGGAGGGGTCAGTTGGCGGCCAGGGCGGCGTCGCGCACGGCGGTCTTGAGCACCTTGCCCACCGGCGAGCGCGGCAGGCTGGCATGGAAGTGGATGCGCTTGGGCGTCTGCACCGGCCCCAGGCGCTCGCGCACGAAGGCGATCAGCTCGGCCTCGCCCACGTCGGCGCCGGGGCGCAGCTGCACCGCGGCCTGCACCGTCTCGCCCCACTTGTCGTCGGGCAGGCCGAACACGGCGCATTCGTGCACGGCGGGGTGCTGGCCCAGGGCGTTCTCCACGTCCACCGGGTAGACGTTGAAGCCACCGGTGATGACCATGTCCTTGAGCCGGTCCTTGAGGAAGAGGTAGCCGCGCTCGTCGATGAGGCCGCGGTCGCCGGTGTGCAGCCAGCCGTCCACCAGCGTCTCGTCGGTCTTGTCGGGCAGGCGCCAGTAGCCGGTCATCAGCAGGTCGCCGCGGGCCACCACCTCGCCCACCTCGCCGGGCGGCAGCAGGCGGCCGTCGGGCGCCATGATGGCCACGTCGCTGAACCAGGTGGTGCGACCGACGGCGGGCCAGTTGCGCGGGTCGTCGAAGTCCTCGGGCCGCATCACGGTGAGGATCTGCGGCGCCTCGGTCTGGCCGTAGGTGGTGCCCAGCACCGGGCCGAAGAAGTCGCGCACCTGGCGGATCTTCTCGGGCGGCATCGGGGCGCCGCCGTAGATCAGACGGCGCAGCTGGGGAAAGTCGTCGCGGCTCGCCTCCGGCAGCGCCATCAGCATGTAGACCAGCGTGGGCGGCATGAAGCAGGCGGTGCCGCCGCGCTCGCGGAAGGCGGTGCGCACGGCCTCGGCGCCGGCGCCCGCCAGCAGCACATGGCAGCCGCCCTGCGCCAGGATGGGCAGCAGGTAGGTCGACGTGCCGTGGGTGATGGGCGCCGCCACCACATAGCGCTCGTGTTCGTCGAAGCCCCAGGCGTGGATCTGGTTGGCGATGGTGGCCATCCACGCGCGGTAGGGCTGCATCACGCCCTTGGGCAGACCGGTGGTGCCGCCGGTGAACTTGATGGCCTGCGTGGCGTCGCCGGGCAGCGCCAGGCGCGGCGGCGGGGCGCCCGCGTGGGCCTGTTCCAGCGCCTGCAGCGTGGTGGCGCTGGCGGATGGCACCGCATCGCCCGTCAGCACGCGGGCACCCGGCGCGCCGTCCAGCAGGTCGGCATGGGCCGCGTCCAGCACCAGGATGGAGGGCTCGGTGGCATCGACGATGCGCCGGATCTCCGGCCGCGTGCTCTTGGGGTTGAGCGGCACCCACACCTTGCCGCAGGCCAGCACGGCCAGCAGCGCGGCGATGTGATCCGTGCTGTTGGCGGCGCAGAGGCCCACGCGGCTCTGCGGCGCCGGATCCAGGGCCATCAGGCCGGCGGCCAGGGCGGCGACCCGGGCGGCGAGCGCGTCGTAGCGCAGCAGGCCCTCGGGGGCGTCGATGGCGGTGCGCGCAGGCCAGCGCTGGGCGGCCCGCCAGAAGAAGTCGATGGGGTACATGGTCAGGAAGGAAAACGGCCCGCTCGGGCGTGATGCAGGGCGCGGCGGCGGGATGCGCGCGCCGCGCCTGCGCTTACTGGGCGCTGGCGCCCGAGGCCTTGACGACCTCGCGCCAGCGCTGGATCTCGGCCGCGGCGAAGGCGCGCGCCTGCTCGGGCGTGCCACTGGCCGGCGTGGCCGCCAGGTCCTGCAGGCGCTGGCGCACGTCGGGCGCGGCCAGCACCTTGGCCAGGGCGGCATTGAGCCGGTCGATCACCGGCCGCGGCGTGCCGGCCGGCGCGGCCAGGGCGAACCAGGACTGCACGTCGAAGCCCGCGTAGCCCGACTCGGCCAGCGTGGGCACATCGGGCAACTGCGGCAGGCGCTGGGCGCTGGTGACCGCGATGGCGCGCAGCTTGCCGGCCTGCACATGCGGCAGCGACGAGGGCGCGTTGTCGAACATCGAGTCGACCTGGCCGCCCATCAGGTCGGTGATGGCGGGCGCACTTCCCTTGTAGGGCACATGCAGCATGTTGAGGCCCGACTGCATCTTGAACATCTCGCCCGACAGGTGGATGGACGAGCCGGCGCCGGACGAGGCGAAGGTGAGGCCCTCCTTCGACGCCTTGGCGTAGCGCACATAGTCGGCCACCGAGCGGATCGGCAACTTGGGATTGACCACCAGGATGTTGGGGATCTTGGCCATCAGGCCCGCCAGCTCGAAGTCCTTCACCGGGTCGTAGCCCAGCCTGGGATAGAGCGAGGCATTGATGGTGTTGGCGATGGTGTAGACGTAGAGCGTGTAGCCGTCGGGCGCGGCGCGGGCCACGATCTCGGCGCCGAGGTTGCTGTTGGCCCCCGCGCGGTTGTCCACCAGCATGGGCTGGCCCAGCTGTTCGCCCATCTTCACGGCCACCAGGCGCGCCACCACGTCGGTGGCGCCACCGGCGGCATAGCCGACGACGAGCCGGATCGGCTTGGCCGGCCAGGCCTCCGGCTGGGCGGCGGCTGGCGCCGTCGCGCTGCCGAGCACCACGGCGGCGGCCAGGGCGGCCAAGGTGAACAGGCGGCGGCCGGCGCGTTGCGGGCGCAGGGCGGGCCAGGGCGAGGGACGGGGTGAGGATGCAGGCATGGTCGTTGTCTCCGTGATGTTCGAATGCCAGAGCCCGTCGGCGCAGCGCGCGATGCGCGGCACACTGCAGGCTTTTGGATGGGCGGATTCTTGGAGATGGCCTCCCGAAACACGAACGAAAACGTCCGGCAGCCGGACGATCCCGCCGAGGCCACGGAGGACCCCGGCAGCCGCACCCTGCGCCGCGGGCTCCAGATCCTGGACGCCGTGATGGCCCGGCCCGAGGGCCTGCGTGTGGTCGACCTGTGCCGCGCCACCGGCCTGGAGCGGGCGCCGGTCTACCGGCTGCTGGCCACGCTGAAGGAGGGCGGCCATGTGGCGCAACGCGGCCGCTTCCTCTACGTGCCGGGCCCGCGCTGGGGCGCGCTGGAGCCTGCGGCCCGGCAGCCCAACATGGCGGTGCAGTTGCAGCCGGTGCTCGAACGCGTGAGCCGCGCCTGCGGCGATGCGGCCTTCGCCATCGTGCGCGAGGGTGCGGCCTCCCACTGCATCGCGCGTCAGGTGGGCACGCACCCGGTGCAGGTGCTGGTGATCCAGGTGGGCACGCGCCAGCCGCTGGGCGTGGGCGCGGCCGGGCTGGCCCTGCTGGCCGCCCTGCCCGATGCGCAGGTGGACGAGGTGATTGCCGCCAACGCCGCGCAGCTGCCGCGCTACGGCGGCATGACGCCCGAGCGGCTGCGCATCCTGGTGCGGGCCACGCGCGAGCGCGGCTGGTCGGTCATCGGCAACCATGCCACGCGCAACGTGCTGGCCGTGGGCATGGCGGTGCGCAACGCGCGCGGCGAGGCGGTGGCGGGCATCAGCGTCGCCTCCACGCTGGAGCGCATGCCGCGCCAGCGGCAGGAACTCATCGCCCGCAACTGCCGGGCCGCGCTGGCGGCGCTCTCGCCGGGCGAGCTCTGAGCCCCGCCGACCGCGCCGCTGCGCCCGCCGACGCCCCGCTGCCGGCGCTGCGACAATCCGCCCCCTCATGAGCGCGTACATCCTGACCCTTTCCTGCCCGGACCGCCGCGGCATCGTGCATGCCGTCTCGGGCTTCCTGATGGAGCGGGGCGGCAACATCGAAGAGGCCGCCCAGTACAACGACCATGGCACGGGCCTGTTCTTCATGCGCGTGCGCTTCGCCTGCGAGGGCGTGCCGGAGGCCGAGCTGCGCAGTCAGCTGGCCTCGCTGGCCGACGGCTTCGGCATGGCCTGGAAGCTGCACGCCGCCCAGCAGCCGATGAAGACCGTGCTGCTGGTCAGCAAGGAAGGCCACTGCCTCAACGACCTGCTGTTCCGCTGGAAGAGCGGCCTGCTGCCGGTGGACATCCGCGCCATCATCAGCAACCACCGCGACTTCTACCAGCTGGCCGCCAGCTACAACGTGCCCTTCCACCACATCCCGGTGACCGCCGCCACCAAGGCCCAGGCCGAGGCGAAGCAGCTGGAGATCATCGAGGCCGAGGGCGCGGACCTGGTGGTGCTGGCGCGCTACATGCAGATCCTGTCGAACGAGATGTGCGGCCGGCTGGCCGGCCGGGCCATCAACATCCACCACAGCTTCCTGCCCAGCTTCAAGGGCGCCAAGCCCTACTACCAGGCGCACGACCGCGGCGTGAAGCTGATCGGCGCCACCGCCCACTACGTGACGGCCGACCTGGACGAAGGCCCCATCATCGAGCAGGACGTGGCCCGCGCCGACCACACCGACACCGTCGAGGACCTCACGGCCCGCGGCCGCGACACCGAAAGCCTGGTGCTGGCCCGCGCCGTCAAGTGGCACAGCGAGCACCGCGTGCTGCTCAACGGCCACCGCACGGTGATCTTCCGTTAGCCCTCCTCCTCGCGACCCCGCCATGAACGCTCCCACCACCTCCGTCCAGCAATCGAACTTCCAGCGCGCGGAACGACAGGCCCAGGTGGTGCGGGCCCTGGGCGCCCTGCTGCCCGCGCATGCCCTGCTGTGGCAGGACGAGGACACCACGCCCTACGAATGCGATGGCCTGACGGCCTACCGCCAGCGCCCGCTGGTGGTGGCCCTGCCCGAGACCGAGGCCCAGGTGCAGGCGGTACTTCGCACCTGCCATGGCCTGGGCGTGCCGGTGGTGGCGCGCGGCGCGGGCACGGGCCTCTCGGGCGGCGCGATGCCGCACGGCGAGGGCGTGACGCTGTCGCTCGCCCGCTTCAACCAGATCCTGAAGGTCGACCCCGTCGCCCGCACCGCCACCGTGCAGTGCGGCGTGCGCAACCTGGCCATCAGCGAGGCCGCCGCGCCCTACGGGCTGTACTACGCGCCCGACCCCTCCAGCCAGATCGCCTGCACCATCGGCGGCAACGTGGCCGAGAACTCCGGCGGCGTGCACTGCCTCAAGTACGGCCTGACGCTGCACAACGTGCTGCGGGTGCGCGGCTTCCTGGCCGATGGCGAGCAGGTGGAGTTCGGCGGCGAGGCGCTGGACGCGCCGGGCCTGGACCTGCTGCCGCTGGTCGTGGGCAGCGAAGGCATGCTGGCTGTCACCCTTGAAGTCACCGTCAAGCTCGTGCCCAAGCCGCAGCTCGCACGCTGCATCATGGCCAGCTTCGACGATGTGCAGAAGGCCGGTGACGCCGTGGCGGCGGTGATCGCCGCCGGCATCATCCCGGCAGGTCTGGAGATGATGGACAAGCCCATGACGGCCGCCGTCGAGGACTTCGTGCATGCCGGCTACGACCTCACGGCCGCGGCCATCCTGCTGTGCGAATCCGACGGCACGCCCGAGGAGGTCGATGAGGAGATCGGCCGCATGAGCGAAGTGCTGCGCGGCTGCGGCGCCACGGCCATCGCCGTGAGCCAGAGCGAGGAAGAGCGGCTGCGCTTCTGGAGCGGCCGCAAGAACGCCTTCCCCGCCTCGGGCCGCATCAGCCCGGACTACATGTGCCTGGACTCGACCATCCCGCGCAAGCGCCTGGCCGACATCCTGCTCGCCATCGCGGAGATGGAGAAGAAGTACGGCCTGCGCTGCTGCAACGTCTTCCACGCCGGCGACGGCAACCTGCATCCGCTGGTGCTGTTCGATGCCAACGACCCCGACGAGCTGCACCGCTGCGAGCTGTTCGGCGCCGACATCCTGGAGACCAGCGTCGCCATGGGCGGCACCGTCTCGGGCGAGCATGGCGTGGGCGTGGAAAAGCTCAGCAGCATGTGCGTGCAGTTCACCGCCGAGGAGAACGCGCAGATGTTCGCGGTGAAGGCCGCCTTCGACCCTGCCGGCCTGCTCAACCCCGGCAAGGTGATCCCGACGCTGGCGCGCTGCGCCGAATACGGCAAGCAGGTGGTGCGCGGCGGGCGGCTGCCGCATCCCGAGCTGCCGCGGTTCTGATGCAGGGCTTGCGCGGCCTGGCCTGGCTGCTGGTCTTCCAGTCGCTGGGCGAGCTGATCTCTCGCGGCCTTCATCTGCCGCTGCCCGGCCCCGTGCTGGGCCTCTTGATGCTGCTGCCGGCGCTGCGCGTGGCCGCCATCCGCGAGGCAGTGGCCGTGTGCGCGCAGTTTTTGCTGTCGCACCTGTCGCTGCTCTTCGTGCCGGTGGGCGTGGGCGTGATGACGCACCTGGGCCTGTTCGCGGACTATGGGCTGCGCATCCTGCTGGTCGTCGCCCTTTCCACCTGGATCGGCTTGGCGGTCACCGCACTGGTGCTGCATGCCGGCCGCCCGAAGGAAGAACAGGAGAAGCGCTGATGCCCCACTTCGTCGAACTCTGGGTCTACCTCTCGGCCACGCCGCTGTTCGGCCTGACGGCCACGCTGGTGGTCTACCTGCTGGCGCAGGCCTTCTATGGCCGCATGCAGGGTGCGCCCTGGGCCAATCCGGTGCTGTGGTCGGTGGTGGTGCTGGCGCTGCTGCTGACGGCGACCGGGGTGAAGTACCCGACCTATTTTTCGGGGGCGCAGTTCATCCACTTCCTGCTCGGCCCCGCCGTGGTGGCGTTGGCCTGGCCCTTGTGGGAACGCCGGGCCGAACTGCGCGCGCGCGGTCCTCGCCTGCTGCTGGCCGCGCTGCTGGGCGGCGGCGCCGCGGGCGCATCGGCCGTGCTGCTGGCGTGGCTCTTCGGCCTGCCCAAGGATGTGGTGCTGTCGATGGCGCCCAAGTCGGTGACGGCGCCCGTGGCCATGGGCATCGCCGAGAAGATCGGCGGCGTGCCGGCGCTCTCCGCGGTCTTTGCCGTCCTGACAGGCATGGTGGGCGCGCTGAGCGGCAAGTACCTGTTTGATCTTCTGCGCGTGCCTGCAGCCGGCTCGGGCTGGACCGCCCGCGGCTTTGCGCTGGGCACCGCCGCGCACGGCATCGGCGCCGCGCGGGCCCTGCAGGTGAACGCCGACGCGGGTGCCTATGCCGGGTTGGCGCTGGGCCTGCAGGTGGTGCTGGCTGCCCTGCTCATGCCGCTGATCTTCCGGCTCTTCGGTTGACGCCCTACCCAGAGATCGAAACGCCGCGGAGCAGGCGACGCAAGTGCACCCGAGGAACTGGCTTCGCCAGGCCTCCGGGTGCGCCCCCTCCAAGCCGAAGGCGCCAGGGAGGGTGAGCCGCGAAGCGGCATGGGGCTGTCGTCAATACCGATTCGGGTTGTTCGGCCGACGGTCGTGTCGATTCGGCACGCCGTCACCATCGCGGTCCCAGCGGCCGCGGTTGTATTCCCAGCGGCCACCGCGCTCACGCCACTCCGGCGCGCGGTAGGCATAGCCCGGACGTGCCTTGACCCAGTGGCCCGGCGCCCAGACGTACTGGCCGCGACGGGCTTCCCAATGCCCAGGCGCCCACACGAAGCCGCGGCGGGGCGGGGGCATGCGCTCGGCGCGGGGCGGAGGCGGGGGCTGACCGATCTGCACATTGATGACCGGTTGGGCCTGGGCGGAAGCCGGGACGGCGATGGCGCCCAGCGAAAGAAGGGTGGCGGTGCCCAGGGACAGGGCGACGGCGGTGATGCTCTTTTTCATGGGTTGCTTCCTCATGAAGTGTTGGAGCCTCGATGGTGCGCTGCGGGTGTCAACGGCACGTCAGTGCAAGGCAAATGCTTGTGTGAAGCTGTATCCCGCACCTGAGGCGGCGGGAAGGCCGCGCACCCCGCCTCATTCCCTCAACAGCGGCACGTCGGCCACCTGTGCCATGGCGGCCGTTCCCGCGGCGTTGGGATGGAGGTGATCGCCACTGTCGTAGCGCGCGGCAAGCCGGCGCCCATCGGCCGGGTCGCGCAATGCGGCGTCGAAGTCGACCACGGCCACGTCCTGCCTGCCGCGGATCCAGCGGTTGACCGCGTCGCGCTTCGCCTCGTTCGCCTCACTCCAATAGCCAGAGCCCTCGAAAGGCAGCAGCGTACCCAGCAGCACCTTCAGGCCGCGCACGCGGGCACGGTCGACCAATTGCTGGAGCCCGTCGATGAGCGCCTGTGCAGGGGGCGGGTCGAAGCCCGGCAGCAGCTTGCCCTGGAAGGTGCCGAAGCCGATGTCGTTGATGCCGATGAGCACCAGCACATGCGTCGCACCGCTCTGCTGCAGCACGTCGGCGTCGAATCGCGAAATGCCGCTGGGTCCGGTGAAATCCGCCAGCAGGCGGTTGCCGCCGATGCCGGCGTTGATCACGGCCACGGGCGTACGCCCGGCGACACCATGAAGCCGCACACCCAGGCGCTGCGGATAGCGGGCCGCATCGGCCCCACTTTCCGCGCCGGAGCCCTCGGTGATCGAGTCGCCGAAAGCCACCACGACATTCGCCGGCTTGGGCGGCTTGACGTCGAGGCCGGTGACGAACAGGTTCCACGGCTTGCGCTGGACGTCCTTCAGTTGCGCGGCGCCCGTCTGGTTGCCGGGTGCCAGCCAGGCCCCCTCCGGCGGCAGGCGGTGCACCACGGTGGCGGGCACGGATTCGGCCAGCGCAAAGCTCACCACCAGGGGCTGCCCCGCGCGCACTGCGAGGGCCACGCCGTCCGTCCAGCGCTCCTGCCCGGCTGGCACCTCGAATGCGGCGCGGCCGCCCATCGCGAGGGGCTGCCGCGTGCCGGGCGACAGGTTGCCGCCCCCGGTGCCCAGGGCGACGGTGGCAGCCGCGATGCGCAGTGGCCTTTGGCCGAAGCGGTTGGAGAAGCGCACCCGCACCTGCTTGCCGTCCAGCGCCACGGTGAGTTGCTGGCGCACGGTGCCCTGCACCATCCACTTGGGTGCAGCCGGTACGCCGGGCAACTGCGGCAGGGCGTCGAAATTCTGGGGCGCGGCCGCCCAGGCGGCGGTCCAGCCCGGCGCGGCATGCGCACCCATTGCGGCCAGACCAAGGACGAGCGCGGCAACAAGGCCCCGACAACGGAAGAGGAACATCGTGCAAGCCGCAGTGAAGAACTCCGCACGATAGGCGCAGGCGCGGCGTCGCGCCTGCCAGGGCTCACCACGTGTCGACGTAGGGCTTGGGCGACTCCTGCACGCGCCCGGCCGAGGCCAGACCGCGCACCAGCCAGGCGCGGGTGTCCGCCGGATCGATCACGGCGTCGATCTCCAGCGTCTGCGCCATGTTGACGGCCTGGCCGTCGGCGTACTGCCGGTCGACCAATTGCTTGAAGAGCGCATCGCGTTCGGCGCCTTCGGGCACCGCTTCCAGCTCCTTGCGAAAGCCCAGGCGCACGGCGCCCTCCAGGCCCATGGCACCGAACTCGCCCGTGGGCCAGGCGACGGTGAACACCGGCGCATCGAAGCCACCTGCCGCCATGGCCTGCGCCCCCAGGCCGTAGCCCTTGCGCAGCACCACGGTGAAGTAGGGCACGCGCAGGTGCGAGGCGACCATGAACATGCGTGACACATGCCGCACCTGGGCCTGGGCCTCGACGTCCGGCCCCACCATGAAGCCGGGTGTGTCGCACAGCGCCACCAGCGGCAGGCCGTGGGCATTGCACAGCTGCATGAAGTGCGCAGCCTTGTCGGCGGCGTCGACGTCGATGGCGCCGCCCAGGTGACGGGGGTTGTTGGCCAGCACGCCCACCGGCCGGCCCTCGATGCGGGCCAGCGCCGTCACCATGCCGGCGCCGAAGCCGGCGCGCAGTTCCAGCAGCGAGTCGGTGTCTACCAGGCCGCGCATGACGGCCCGCACGTCGTACACGCGCAGCCGGTTCTCGGGCACGGCCTGGCGCAGCAGTCGCGCGTCACCGGCCTCCCACTTCGCCGTACGGCCCTGGAAGTACGACAGGTACTGCCGCGCCGCGGCGGCGGCCTCGGCCTCGTCCTCCACCAGGATGTCGATCACGCCGTTGCGCGACTGCACCGCGCTGGGCCCGATCTGCTCGGGCGCGAAGCGACCCAGCCCCCCGCCCTCGATCATGGCGGGGCCGCTCATGCCGATGTTGCTGTTCTTCGTGGCGATGATCACGTCGCTGCAGCCCAGCAGCGCCGCGTTGCCCGCGAAACAGCGACCATGCGCGATGCCCACCACCGGCACCACGCCCGACAGCGCGGCGTACTGGCTGAAGGTGTGGTTGTTGAGCCCGGCGACGATGGGCATGTCCACATCGCCCGGCCGCCCTCCGCCGCCTTCGGCGAACAGCACCACCGGCAGCCTGAGCTGGTGGGCCAGCGCCAGCATGCGGTCCTTCTTGTGGTGGTTGCGCATGCCCTGGGTGCCGGCCAGCACGGTGTAGTCGTAGGCCATCACCACGCAGCGCGAGGCCTCGGCGCCGAAGAGCTCGGCATTGACGCTGCCGATGCCCGTCACCATGCCATCGGCCGGCGTGTTGGCGACCAGGTCCTCCAGGCTGCGGCGGCGGGTCTGCGCGGCAATGGCGAGCTGGCCGTATTCGATGAAATTGCCCGGGTCGGCATCGAGCGCGCACAGGTCGGCGATGTTCTCGCGCGCCGTGCGGCCGCCCTGCGCATGCCGCTTGGCAACGGCCTGCGGCCGGTTGGTGTCCAGCGTGGGCGCATGGCGGTCGATGACGCGCTGCAGGTCGGGGCGGATGTGGCCAGGATCGACGGCAGCGCCCTGCTGCTCGCCGGCCTGCTGGGCGTCGACGGGCTCCAGCCGCACCAGCGGCTGGCCTTCGGCCAGGTAGTCGCCGGCGGCGGCCAGCAACGCGACCACGCGGCCGGGCTCGGCAGCCTGCAGCAGGTGCTCCATCTTCATGGCCTCCAGCACGCCCAGCTGTGCACCGGCCGGCACCACGTCGCCGATGGCCACGTCGAACTGCACCAGGCGGGCGGGCATGGGGGCGCGGATATGGAGGAAGCCCTCGTAGCCTTGGTCATCCGTTGCCGGGACAGGCGCTGTGGCCACCGACGGCGTGAGCGAAGCCGGCGCGACCATCGTCTCTGCCGCCTTGAGCAGCTCGCCCAGATGCGCCTCGACGAAGCGTGTGTGCACGTCCTGCTGTGCGAACTCCGGCCGTTCGCCGATGGCGCGCAACAGCGGCAGATTGGTGGCCATGCCCTCGATGCGGCATTCGGCCAGCGCGCGCAGGCTGCGGCGCCGCACGTCGGCAAGGTCGTTGCTGCGGCTGGCGACGATCAGCTTGGCCAGCAGCGTGTCGTAGTGCGGCGAGGGCGACAGGCCGGCATAGCCGTGGGTGTCCACCCGCACGCCGGGGCCCGAGGGCAGGTCGAAGCGCGCCAGCCGGCCGCCAGCGGGGCGTGCGTTGCCCTGCGCGTCCAGCGTCTCGGCATTGATGCGCCACTGGATGGCGAAGCCCTGCTGCGCGGCGGTGCGCCCGGTGTCGATGCCGAGCGTGCCCAGCCGCTGACCGGCCAGCACGGCCAGTTGCAGTTGCACCAGGTCGAGCCCGGTGACGGCCTCGGTCACCGTGTGCTCCACCTGCAGACGCGGGTTGGCCTCGATGAAGACCCAGGGCAGCATGGCCGAGCCCTCGTCCACCAGAAACTCGAAGGTGCCCAGGCCCAGGTAGCCCACGGCCTGCGCCATGCGCAGCGCCGCCTGTGTGAGGGCGGCACGCAGGGGCTCGGACAAGGTCGGGCTGGGCGCGATCTCCACCAGCTTCTGGAAGCGGCGCTGCAGGGTGCATTCGCGCTCGCCCAGGCTGGCGACCGATTCACCGTCGCCCAGCACCTGGATCTCGATGTGGCGTGCGCGTGGCATCAGGCGCTCGACGTACACGCCGTCCACACCGAAGGCCGCGCGGGCCTCGGAGACGCAACGGGCATGGGCGTCGGCCACATCCTCCGCACGCAGCACGGCGCGCATGCCCCGGCCGCCGCCACCGCCGATGGCCTTGATCATCACGCCCGCGCCGTCCTTCGCCTGCTCGGCGAAGAAGGTCTGGGCTTCCTGCAGTGTGACCGCGCCGGCACTGCCCGGCATGACCGGCACATCGCATTGCTGGGCCAGTGCGCGGGCGCGCGCCTTGTCGCCGAACAGCGCCAGCTGCTCCGGCGTCGGCCCGATGAAGACCAGCCCGGCCTTCGCACAGGCCTGCGCGAAGTCGGCCCGCTCGCTCAGGAAGCCATAGCCGGGATGCACCGCATCGCAGCCCTGCGCGTGGGCGATGGCCAGAAGCGCGTCGATGTCGAGATAGGCGGACGGCCCGGTGGCCGCCAGTGGCACGGCGACATCGGCCAGCTGCGCATGCAGGGCCTGTGCATCGTCCTGCGCATGCACGGCCACGCTGGCGATGCCCAGGTCCTGCAGGGCGCGCACCAGACGCACGGCGATCTCGCCGCGGTTGGCGATCAGAACTTTCTTGAACATGCGCCCGTCCTCACTCGATGTCTTTCAGCAGGCGGCGCAGCACCTTGCCCGCGCCGGTGGCTGGCAGCGCATCGATGAAGCGCACCTGCCGCGGCACCTTGTAGGGCGCCATGTTGTCGCGCGCCCAGGCGGCAATGGCCTCGGGCGTGGTGTCGGCGCCCGGCTTGCGCACGATGAAGGCCTTGACCACCTCGCCCTTCTCCGCATCGGACTGGGCGATGACCGCGGCCTGGGCCACGGCCGGATGCTTGATGAGGATGGTCTCGACCTCCTCGGGGAACACGCTGTAGCCCGAGACCTTGATCATCTCCTTGAAGCGGCCGATGAAGCAGAGGTAGCCATCGGCATCCAGCTTGCCCATGTCGCCCGTGTGCACCCAGCCGTTGCGCAGTGTGGCGGCGGTGGCCTCGGGCTTGTTCCAGTAGCCCTTGAAGGTGCCTTCGCTGGTCAGCACGATCTCGCCCACCTCGCCCGCAGGCAGGTCGCGGCCGGTCTCGGGATCGAGGATGCGGATGGTCACGCCCGGCGCCGGCACGCCCTGCGTGCCCCAGCGCGGCGCATGGCGCGGCGTGTAGGTGTCGCAGGTGTGGGTCTCCGACAGGCCGTAGGCGGCTTCGTGCGAGGTGCAGTGGGGGGCGAAGCCCTGCCACTGCTTCGCCAGCGGCTCGGTGAAGGCGATGCCGAAGCTGGTGACCGGGTTGACCTTGAGGCTGGACAGGTCGAAATCGCGCGCATCCGGCAGCTGCATGCAGGCCACGTTCATGGGCGCGATGCTGTACCACCAGGTGACCTTGTGGCGGTCGATGGCCTGCAGCACCGCATGCGGGTCGAAACGGTGCAGCAGCACCTGCGTGGCGCCCACCAGCACCGGCACGTTCACGGCCATCAGCATGCCGGCGATGTGGTACAGCGGCGCCACCGACAACAGCACGTCGTCGGCCTGCACGCCGTTGCAGTCGGCCGCGATGCGCGTCTTGAACAGGGCGTTGCCGTAGCTCAGCATCGCGCCCTTGGGCAGGCCGGTGGTGCCCGAGGTGTAGGTCATGAGGGCCACATCGTCCAGCGACAGCGCGACCGGGGCAGGCTTCGCATCGCCAGCGCTGGCCTCTCGGAAGTCCTCGCAGCCGGCAGGCACGGTGCGCGCCTCCTTCATCGCGGCCTGCAGCTCGGCGGGCAGGTCCAGCACCGGCTCGGTGGGCAGCAGGTCGGCATAGTGCACGACGAAGACATGGGCCAGGTGTGGCGCCTCGGCCTGCACCTGCTGCACCACGGGCAGCAGCGGCGCGGCGGCCACGATGACGCGCGCCTTGAGGTCGCCCACCTGGTAGGCCAGCTCATGGGCCTTGTTGAGCGGACCGCTGGGGCAGACGATGGCGCCGATCTTCTGGATGCCGTAATGGGCCACCAGGTATTGGGGGCAGTTGTTGAGGAAGAGCACCACCGGCTCGCCCTTGGCCACGCCCAGGGCCTGCAGCCGGGCGGCGAAGGCGTCGCTGGCGCGGTCGAGCTCGGCATAGCTCATTCGGTGGCCGTACCAGAAGCAGGCGACATGGTCGCCGCGCTCGCGCGCGTGGGCGCGCAGGTACTCGTGCAGGGGCTGGCGGGGGCGCTCGGGAAGCGCGCCGGCCGCCAAATCGGGCGGGGTGTCGAGGCTCATGGGTGTCTCCGTGGCGTCTGCCGATCAGGGTTAGCGATAGCGCATCGAACCCCGTCGACCCTTGTCATGCATTGCATGGTGCACGAACAATCCTACCGATGGGTAGAACATCGGAGACACCGCACAAACCCAAAGCCATTGCGCCTGACGGCCCGGCCAGTCATGCGTCTGTGGACGGGCCTGCACGCACCCACGGCAATGGCCGTCAGCGCTCGGCCACCGCCGGCACGGACGTGCAGCGCGAGCGCATCCTGCAGGCCGCCACGCGGCTCTTCGCGACCCAGGGCTACGCCAACACCACGCTGGCGCAGGTGGCGCAGGCGCTGCAGGTGACCAAGCCCTTCATCTACTACTACTTCCGCGACAAGCAGGAGCTGTTCGAGGTGCTGTCGTGGCGGCCCACGGTGGACTGCTTCACCGCGCTGGACTTCGCCGACGACGACCCGCGCCCGGCGGCGCAGAAGGTGCAGGAAGGCCTGCGGCGGCTGATCCGCGCCACCGTCATGCACTACCCGGCGGCCTTCTTTCCCTACCGCGAGCCGCAGGTCTACCGGCCCGAATACAACGCCGCGATGAAGAAGCTGGCCCATCACTTCTACGACAAGCTCACGCCGCTGCTGGAGCAGGGCCGGCGCGACGGCGACCTCGACTTCAACGAGACGCGCATCACCGCGCTGGCGGCCTGCAGCCTGCCGGGCTTTCTGTACAGCTGGTACCAGCCGGGCGGCCGGCTCGGCCCCGAGCAGATCGTGGACGAGCTGACCGTGCTTGCCACGCGCGTGATCGGCTTGCGCACGCGCGCCGCCTGATCCTTCCATGCCAACGACAACGAACGGAGACACACCATGACATTCCGCGCCCGGCTTGCGCCCCTGGCCGCCGCCCTGCTTCTCGCCGCCTCTGGCGGTGCCTCGGCCCAGGACGGCAAGGTCTACAAGATCGCCTACATCGACCCACTCTCCGGGCCCTTCGCCAACGTCGGCGAGCTGATGCTGGCCCATGTGCAGTACGCCGTGGACGACATCAATGCCAAGGGCGGCGTGCTCAAGGGCCAGGCCAAATTGCAGCTGCTGCAGTTCGACAGCAAGCTCTCCGCCCAGGAAAGCCAGAGCGCCCTGCAGGCCGCCATCGACCAGGGCGCGCGCGCCATCGTCACCGGCGGCTCGGGCTCCTCGGTGGTGACGGCGCTGGTGCAGGCCGTCAACCGCTGGAACCAGCGCAACCCGGGCAAGGAGATCCTGGTCCTCAACCATTCCTCCATCGACCCCGAACTCACCGGCAAGGCCTGCAGCTTCTGGCACTTCCAGACCGAGGCCAACACGGCGATGAAGATGAAGGCCCTGGCCAACTTCATCAAGAAGACGCCCGACGTGAAGAAGGTCTACCTGCTCAACCAGGACTATGCCCACGGCAAGCAGTGGGCCAGCTATGGCAAGCAGCTGGTGGGTCTGGCGCGGCCCGACGTGCAGTTCGTCGGCGAGGCGCTGCATCCCATCGGCCGGGTCAAGGACTTCGCCCCCTACGTGGCCAACATCAAGGCCTCGGGCGCCGACTCGGTCATCACCGGCAACTGGGGCCAGGACATGACGCTGCTGCTCAAGGCCGCGGGCGATGCCGGCTACAACCTTCGCTACTTCAACCACAGCGCCGGCTCGGTGCCGGGCACGGTGCTGGCCGTGTCGCAGGCCAAGCTGGGGCAACTCACGTGGGTGGCCGAATGGCACCCGGGCCAGGCCGACAGCCCGCGCGTGGATGCGCTGGCCAAGGCCTACAAGGCCAGGATGGGCAAGGACTTCCTGGCGCCGCGCATCGACATGACGCCGCGCCTGCTCGCCGCCGCCATCGACAAGGCCGGCAGCACCGAGACGGTGGCGGTCGCCCGTGCCATGGAAGACCTGAGCTTCGACTCGGTGGTGGGCCCGGTGCGCATGCGCGGCGAAGACCATCAGCTGCTGCTGCCGCAGGTGGTCAACACCATCGCGCCGGTGGACGGCAAGACGGTCAGGACGGGCTGGGAAGGGACCAACTACGGCTTCCGCACCGAGGCGGTCTACAGCGGCAACGAACTCGCCCAGGGCACCGACTGCAAGATGGTGCGGCCGGGCGGCTGAGCGCGGCGCGTCCCGGCGGCCTGCACCGCCGTTGTCGGCATTGGCTGGCATGCGGTGTTCACCGTCCGTGCCTAGACTGAGCCGATGCAAGCCACCTTCGACCCCAGCGCCAGCCCTGCAGCCACCACCGTGGCCCTGATCGGCGCACCCACCGACGTGGGTGCCAGCGTGCGCGGCTGCGGCATGGGACCGGATGCCCTGCGCGTCGCGGGCCTGGCCGAGTGCGTGGCCCGCATGGGCCTGACGGTGGTCGACCGGGGCAATCTGGCTGGCCCCGCCACGCCCTGGCGCGCGCCCGAAGGCGGGCTGCGCCACCTCAAGGAGGCGGTGGCGTGGAACCGCAGCGTGTACGACGCGGTCGACGCAGCGCTGGGCGCGGGCCATCTGCCTCTGCTGATGGGGGGCGACCATTGCCTGGCCATCGGCTCCATCAGCGCCGTCGCCTGGCATGCGCGCCGCCGTGGCAAGACACTGCGGGTGCTGTGGCTCGACGCCCACACCGACGTCAACACCGAGGCCACCTCGCCCAGCGGCAACCTCCATGGCATGCCGGTGGCCTGCCTGCTGGGCCATGGGCCGGCCGCCCTGACGGGCTGGAGCGGCACGCCGGGCGCGCTGCAGGCCGAGGCGCTGCGCTTCATCGGCATCCGCAGCGTCGACGCGGCGGAGCGCGATGCCATCCGCACCCTCGGCCTCACGGTCTTCGACATGCGCCACATCGACGAGCACGGCATGCGCACCACCATGACCGAGGCCCTGCACGGCATGGACGAGGACACCCACCTCCACGTGAGCTTCGACATCGACTGCCTGGACCCGGACGTCGCGCCCGGCGTGGGCACCGGCGTGCGCGGCGGCCCCGGCTATCGCGAGATGCAGCTGTGCATGGAGATGATCGCGGACACGGGCCGCCTGGGCTCGCTGGATGTGGTGGAGCTCAACCCTGCGCTGGACGTGCGCAACCGCAGTGCGGAGATCGCGGTGGAACTCATCGAAAGCCTGCTGGGCAAGTCCACTTTGGCGCGCGGCTGAGCCACTGGGCGATTGGGCGCTCGGGCGTCTGCGTCACGTCTGCTGACAAAGGGCGTTGTTCCTACACGCTTCGTCGACCGCTCGGGCGACAGTGAATGTCGCGGGTAGCCCATAGTCGTATCACCCCTGCTGCGCCCGCTCTCACCCATGCCCGAATCCGCCTCTCCCCCTGGTTCTGCCCTGCGCGTCCTGGTTGTCGAAGACGATCCCGACGTGCTGCAGACCACGCTGGAGATGCTGAAGCTTCTGGGCCATTGGGCGACCGGGGTGAGCAGCGCCGAGACCGCGCGCGACCGCTACCTCGACGGCGCCTTCGATGTGGTGATGATCGATGTGGGGCTGCCGGCGCTGTCGGGGCTGGAGCTGGCCGAGGCGCTGGGCGTGCGCGATCCGGTGCGCATCATCTTTGCCACCGGCCGGCCGTCTCCACGCGAGCTGCCGGCCAACACGCAATGGCTGCGCAAGCCCTTCGGCATCGATGCGCTGGCCGATGCCCTGGCCACGCCGGCTAGCGGGGGGATGGCGTCGGCTTCGCCGCCCCCTCGGTGACGGGCGTGGCCACCGCCGGTTCGGTGCGGGCCAGGTAGCGCTCCAGCAGCGCATAGAAGCCTTCGTAGAAGCGGTCGTCGGTGAGCGTCTGGCTGGCCACCTTGACCATGGCGTCGTTGCTGGAGGTGAAGGGCAGCGACAGCGACCCGAAGGCCCCGACGCCCACGCTCGCCGAGTTGTTGACCTTCTTGAGCCCGTAGCGGTCCTGCACGGCGGTGGCAAAGGCGATGGCGGCCGGCTGGCCGTTGTCGCCCTGCTCCTGGGCGCAGACCACGCGGAACTCGACCTCCACATGCACCTCGCCCTCGGGCTGGAAGCTCTTGCGCCCCGTCACCTGCTCGGCGGCCGCCGCGGTGATCATGTAGCCCTGGCTCAGCAATGCCCGCCGCGCCGCCTCGCAGGTCTGGCCCACCGTGGCATCGTAGATGCGAGTGTGGGTGTTGGTCGCCTCGAAGTCTTCGGTCGCCAGGTCCTTGGCACCTTTGCCCTTCGGCGCGCTGCCGCAACCGGTCAGCACGGCGGCCAGCACCACCATCCCCACGGCGCTCCAGCCGCGCCCCGCTTTAGTTCGCATCGTCGTCATCCCGCAAGTGTCGCCCGGCCGACGGCCGGGGCGTGGCTTGGATGCCGCGAGATGGGCCCGGTTCCCCGTAGCAGCGCCGTCCCGCTGCCGTGCTGGACCCAAGCGCGCCACACCGCACCGCGCGACTTCTACCGCCGGTCTGACACGCGCTCCCTCGTGCCGGGAGGGCCTCGGAGCAGGCCACGCCAGTGCACCCTGGGAACCGGCTTTGCCGGGCCCGCGGGTGTGCCCCTTGAGGGGGATGGGTTTTCTACACGCAGTGAGAAAACCAAACGGGGTGGGTCATGGATACAGTCCGCGTTCCTGGCGCGCGGCCAGGATGCGCTCGCACGCCACCGCGAAGGTCGCAGTGCGCAGTGCGATGTGGTGCTCGTCGGCCTTGTTCCAGATGTGCTCCAGCGCGCCGACCATGATCCGGTCCAGCCGCTGGTTGATCTCGTCCTCGGTCCAGAAGAAGCTGGAGAAATCCTGCACCCATTCGAAGTACGAGACCGTCACGCCGCCGGCATTGCAGATGACGTCGGGCACCACGAGCACGCCACGCTCGGCCAGGATGTCGTCGGCCTGCGGCACCGTCGGGCCGTTCGCGCCTTCGAGCACCAGGCGGGCCGTGATGCGACGGGCGCGCTCGGCGCTGATCTGGCCTTCCAGCGCGGCCGGGATCAGGATGTCGGTGGGCACGTCCCAGAAGGCCTCGTTGTCCACCTGCTCGCCAGCACCGAATCCCGCGATGCCGCCGGTGCGGCGCGAATGGGCCATCAGCGCCGGCATGTCGAAGCCGCCTTCGTTCACCAGGGTGCCGGTGTGGTCCTGCACGGCCACCACCTTGGCGCCCGCCTCGGCGAACAGTTCGGCCGCCACCGAACCCACGTTTCCGAAGCCCTGAACGGCCACGCGCGCGCCCTGCAGCGGCAGGCCCAGGCGGCGCGCCGCTTCGCGGCCGGTCACGTACACGCCCCGGCCGGTGGCCTTGACCCGGCCCAGCGAGCCGCCCAGGTGGATCGGCTTGCCGGTGACCACGCCCGTGGCGGTCGAGCCGGTGTTCATCGAGTAGGTGTCCATCATCCAGGCCATGATCTGGCCGTTGGTGTTGACGTCCGGCGCCGGAATGTCCGAATGCGGGCCGATGATGAGGCCGATCTCGCTGGTGTAGCGGCGGGTCATCTTCTCCAGCTCGTTCTGCGACAGCTTCTTGGGATCGACGCGGATCCCGCCCTTGGCGCCGCCGTAGGGCAGGTTGACGGCCGCGCACTTGACGGTCATCCAGGCCGACAGGGCCATCACCTCTTCCAGCGTGACGTCGGGGTGGAAGCGCACGCCGCCCTTGCCCGGGCCGCGCGACAGGTTGTGCTGCACGCGGAAGCCCTCGAAGTGGGCGATGGTGCCGTCGTCCATCTCGATCGGCACGTCCACGATCAGCGCACGCTTCGGACGCTTGAGGGTCTCGGCCCAGCGGCCCAGGTGGCCGAGGTAGGGCACCACCCGGTCGACCTGCGACAGGTAGGTGCCCCAGGGGCTGGTGGAGGACGGGTGGACGTACGAGAGTTCGCTGGACTGCTGCATGGTGAGGAGGCCTCGGTGGTGCGGATGGCCGCGACGATAGGCCGGCCGCCCGCGCCGCGCCAGTGGCCATGCAGCCGGCGGCGGACCTTATGCGCGAGCGGCAAGGCGGGGCGCCCGGGCGCTCGATCAGTCCGGCCGCCTCGCCGCCGGGCCCTGCATCAGGCGGCCGGCGCGGCGGCGGCCCCGGCGCGCGGCCGGCCGCCGAAGATGGCCGTGCCCACCCGCACCATCGTGCTGCCGGCGGCGATGGCCGATTCCAGGTCGGCACTCATGCCCATCGACAGGGTGTCCAGCGGCAGGCCGAGCGCGTCGCGCAGCCGGACGGCCAGATCGGCCACCTCGGCGAAGACCGCCCGCTCGGCCGCGGCATCGGGCTGCGGCTCGGGAATGGCCATCAGCCCCCGCAGCGCCAGCTGCGGCAGCGCCGCCACCTCGCGTGCCAGCGCCACCGCCTCCTCGGGCGCCACGCCCGACTTGTTGGCCCCGCCGTCGATGTTGACCTGCAGGCACACCTGCAGCGGCGGCAGACCGGCCGGCCGCTGCTGCGACAGCCGCTGGGCGATCTTGAGCCGGTCCACGCTGTGCACCCAGTCGAACTGCTCGGCCACCGGCCGCGTCTTGTTGCTCTGCAGCGGGCCGATGCAGTGCCATTCGAGCTGCGGGCGCAGGTCGCCGAGGGCGGCGATCTTGTCCAGGCCTTCCTGCACGTAGTTCTCGCCGAAGGCCCGCTGTCCGGCGGCAAAGGCGTCGCGCACCGCCTCGGGGCCGAAGGTCTTGGAGACGGCCAGCAGCCGCACGCCGGCCGGATCGCGGCCGGTCGCCTCGCAGGCGCGCACGATCCGTGCATGAACCTGCTGGAGCTGCTCACTCGTCGTAGTCATAATTGCTGAAACCGTTTCAAAACGTCACGAAGTCTAGAGAGGTCGCGCGTGGACATCACCCAGTTGCTGGCATTCAGCGTCAAGAACAAGGCCTCGGACCTGCACCTCTCGGCCGGCCTGCCGCCGCTGATCCGCGTGCATGGCGATGTGCGCCGCATCAACCTCGACCCCATGGAGCACAAGGAGGTGCATGCCATGGTGTACGACATCATGAACGACGCGCAGCGCAAGCATTACGAGGAGTTCCTGGAGATCGACTTCTCGTTCGAGATCGAGGGCCTGGCGCGCTTCCGGGTCAATGCCTTCAACCAGCAGCGCGGCTGCGCGGCGGTGTTCCGGACGATTCCGTCGAAGGTGCTGACGCTGGAGCAGCTGAATGCGCCGCGGATTTTCGGCGAGCTGGCGCTCAAGCCGCGCGGGCTGGTGCTGGTGACGGGGCCGACCGGCTCGGGCAAGTCGACCACGCTGGCGGCGATGGTCAACCACCTCAACGAAACCGAGTACGGCCACATCCTGACGGTGGAGGACCCGATCGAGTTCGTGCACGAGTCCAAGAAGTGCCTGATCAACCAGCGCGAGGTCGGGCCGATGACCCTGAGCTTCGCCAACGCCCTGCGCTCGGCGCTGCGCGAGGACCCGGACGCGATCCTGGTGGGCGAGCTGCGCGATCTGGAGACGATCCGCCTGGCGCTCACGGCGGCCGAGACGGGCCACCTGGTGTTCGGCACGCTGCACACCTCCAGCGCCGCCAAGACCATCGACCGGATCATCGACGTCTTCCCAGGCGAGGAGAAGGAGATGGTGCGGGCGATGCTGTCCGAATCGCTGCAGGCGGTGATCTCGCAGACGCTGTGCAAGACCAAGGACGGCGCCGGCCGCGTGGCGGCGCACGAGATCATGCTGGGCACGCCGGCCATCCGCAACCTGATCCGCGAGGCCAAGGTGGCGCAGATGTACTCGAGCATCCAGACCGGCCAGAGCATGGGCATGCAGACGCTGGACCAGTGCCTGGTCGACCTCGTGCGGCGCGGGGTCATCAGCGCGGCCGAGGCCCGCGGCAAGGCCAAGACGCCCGAGAATTTCCCAGGCTGACCCGGGGCGGCGCCCTTCCTCCATTCCCTGGGGCGCCCCCTCTGCCGTCCCGCCCGTCCCCCATTCCCACCTTTCTGGAGCCACCATGGAACGCGATCAGGCCAGCCAGTTCATCACCGACCTGTTGAAACTCATGGTCAGCCGCGGGGGCAGCGATCTGTTCATCACGGCCGACTTCCCGCCGGCCGTGAAGATCGACGGCAAGGTGGTCAAGATCTCGCAGCAGCCGCTGTCGCCGCAGCACACGCTGGCCCTGACGCGGGCGCTGATGAACGACCGGCAGACCTCGGAGTTCGAGCGCACGCGCGAATGCAACTTCGCCATCTCGCCCGCCGGCTACGGCCGCTTCCGCGTCAACGCCTTCGTGCAGCAGGGCCGCGTGGGCATGGTGCTGCGGACCATCCCGACCACGCCACCCACCATCGACGGGCTGAACCTGCCGCAGGTGCTCAAGGAAGTCACCATGACCAAGCGCGGCCTGGTGATCGTGGTGGGCGCCACCGGCTCCGGCAAGTCGACCACGCTGGCCGGCATGCTGGACTGGCGCAACGAGAACACCCAGGGCCACATCGTCACCGTCGAAGACCCGATCGAGTTCGTGCATGCGCACAAGAACTGCGTGGTCACGCAGCGCGAGATCGGCATCGACACCGACAGCTGGGAGACGGCGCTCAAGAACGCCCTGCGCCAGGCGCCCGACGTGATCCTGATGGGCGAGATCCGCGACCGCACGGCCATGGAGAACGCGATCATCTTCTCCGAGACCGGCCACCTGTGCCTGGCCACGCTGCACGCCAACAACGCCAACCAGGCGCTGGACCGCATCATCAACTTCTTCCCCGACGACCGGCGCGAGCAGCTGCTCATGGACCTGTCGCTCAACCTGCGCTCGATGATCTCCCAGCGGCTGGTGCCCACCGAAGACGGCCGCGGCCGCGTGGCGGCGGTGGAGATCATGCTCAACACGCCGCTGATCGCCGACATGATCTTCAAGGGCCAGGTCGGCGAGATGAAGGAAGTGATGCGCAAGAGCCGCAACCTGGGCATGCAGACCTTCGACCAGGCGCTGTTCGACCTGTTCGAGCAGTACGCCATCTCGTACGAGGATGCCGTGCGCAACGCCGACTCCACCAACGACCTGCGCCTGCAGATCAAGCTGCACAGCCAGCGCGCGCGCAGCCGGGACCTGAGTTCGGGCACCGAGCACCTGTCGGTGGTCTGACGAGGCCGGCGGCACCGCAGGCCGCGCAGCGCCGCTAAGCTCGGGGGATGAGCACACCCTCCCCCTCCTTCCACCCCAAGTCCTACGCCGCCGTATCGGCCCGCTCCGTCGCCTTCCTCGGCCTCGGCGTGATGGGCTATCCCATGGCGGCCCACCTCGCCGCCGCGGGCCACCGCGTCACCGTCTACAACCGCAATGCCGCCAAGTCGGCCGCCTGGGTGCAGGAATTCGGCGCCGCGCACGCCTCGGCGCCCTCCCCGCGCGAGGCGGCGGCCGGCGCCGACATCGTGTTCTGCTGCGTGGGCAACGACGACGATCTGCGCTCCGTGGTGCTGGGCGAGACGGGCGCCTTCGCCGGCATGAAGCCCGGCGCGGTCTTCGTGGACCACACCACGGCCTCGGCCGAGGTGGCGCGCGAGCTTTCCGCCGCCGCGAGCGCCCAGGGCCTGCATTTCATCGACGCCCCGGTCTCCGGTGGCCAGGCCGGCGCGCAGAACGGCATGCTCACGGTGATGTGCGGCGGCGACGCGACGGTGTTCGCGCAGGTGGAGCCCGCGATCGGTGCCTTCGCCCGCGCCGTCACGCTGCTGGGCGACAGCGGCGCCGGCCAGCTCGCCAAGATGGTCAACCAGATCTGCATCGCCGGGCTGGTGCAGGGCCTGTCCGAGGCCATCGCCTTCGGCCAGCGTGCCGGCCTGGACATGGAGAAGGTGCTGGAGGTGATCGGCAAGGGCGCCGCCCAGAGCTGGCAGATGGACAACCGCGGCAAGACCATGGTGGCCGGCCGCTTCGACTTCGGCTTTGCCGTGGACTGGATGCGCAAGGACCTGGGCCTGGTGCTGGACGAGGCCAAGCGCAACGGCGCGCGCCTGCCGGTGACGGCGCTGGTGGACCAGTTCTATGCCGACGTGCAGCAGGCCGGCGGCGCCCGGTGGGACACCTCCAGCCTCATCACGCGACTGAAGTAGAGAACACCCCCCATGCCGCTTCGCGGCTCCCCCCTCTCTGACGCCTTCGGCTTGGAGGGGGGCGCACCCGCAGGCCTGGCAAAGCCAGTTCCTGGGGTGCACTGGCGTGGCCTGCTCCGCGGCCTCTCGAGTCAGTCGAGCACCAGCGCGGCTGGCGTTGCGAACGCCTTGGCGCATCCGCCTGTTGCCGGCCCAACAGTGCGCACGCGCTCAAGTGGTCTGCGCGGACGGTCGGTTTGCAGGAACCGATCAGCGCACGGGCGAAGTGACCACGCCGGGCACGGGTGCCGGTGCGGCGGCAGGAGCGGCGGGGGCGGGCAGCGGCGCCATGGGCGGCAGCGGCACCCGCGAGCCGTCGGTGCCGGGCACGGTCTGCGAGGGGCCGACGCCGCCGGGCAGGGACTGGCCGTCGTCGCCGACGAATTCGAAGACCCGCACCACCTTCTCGACGCCGGAGATGCCGCGCGTGATGTCGGTCGCGCGGTCGGCCTCGCGGCGGGTGACCAGGCCCATCAGGTAGACCACCCCGCCCTCGGTCACCACCTTGATCGAGTTGGCGGGCACGTCGGACGCGTCCAGCAGCGAGGCCTTGACCTTGGTGGTCAGGTAGGTGTCGTTGGAACGGCGGGCGATGTTGAGGGCCGGCCCCACCACCACCTCGTTGACGACGGCGCGCACATTGGGCGCGGTGCGCACCACCTCGCCGGCGCGCTGCTTGTCGGCCTCGCTGCCCACGGTGCCGGTCAGCAGGGCCGTGCGGTTGAAGCTGATCACCGTGACGTTCATGTCGTCGTTGGCGATCTCGCGGATGCGGGCGGCGGCGCGCAACTCGATGGCCTGGTCGTCGAGCTGCGCCCCGGAGCTGCGACGGTCCAGCGCCAGGGTGCCGATGCCCGCGGCCGCGGCACCGCCCACCACCAGCGGAACGCAACCCGCCAGGCTGCCGCCCAGTGCGGCAACGGCCAGGCAGGCGCAGGCCAGGCGCTGGCCACGTCGGAAGATCGTCGTCGGGGAGGTGGTCATGCGGAAAGCTCCTGTTCACCAAGTAGTTGGGCATCCACGGCATCGCACAGGCAGTGCAGCAGCACCAGGTGGACTTCGTGGATGCGGGAAAGGCGGTCATGCGGCACGCAGACCTGCACATCGGTTTCTCTCAGGGCCCGGCCCAGCGCACCGCCCGCGCCGCTGCCGACGCCGCCGGTCAGGGCGATGACGCACATGTCGCGCTCGTGCGCCGCCCCCACGGCGGCCAGCACGGCGGCCGACTCGCCGCGCGGACTGATGGCCAGCAGCACGTCGCCGGCCTCGCCCAGCGCCCGCACCTGCCGGGCCAAGCCAGCCGCATCGGCGCACTGGCGCGTGTCGGCCAGCGGATCGTCGGGGATGCAGGGCAGCGCCAGGGCCGCGAGGGAAGGCCGCTCGCGTTCGAAGCGGCCGACAAACTGGGCCGCGAACTGGGCGGCCAGGAGACCGGAGACACCGGCACCGCAGGCCAGCACCTTGCGGCCGCTGGTCACGCCCGCCAGCAGGGCCTGGACGGCCAGCCCGAGCGGCTTGCTGAGCACGGGCCCGGCCTGGTATTTGAGATCGGCGCTGTCGATGAAATGTTGTTGTAGACGTTGTTCAACCATGCTGTCCGGAATCATAGACGTGCGCTTTTCGGGCCAAGGGGCCCAGCCTGCGACTGCCGCGGCCGTGTCAGGTTCCCGCCAGTTGGCAACAAGGCGTCGCGGCAACACCCGCAAGACTTCCACGACCGATGCACCCAATGCCGGAGCGGGCCATTTCGCAAGACGCGCCTCCTGGCCCCTTGCAAAAGCAGGCGGCGGAACGCGAAGCGCGCCGCCTGGGCGGTTATTCCACGGTGAACGCGCCCCGCAACCACCGGATCTCGTCCTCCACCAGCACCGCGTCGAAGCGGCAGGGCGGCGGCGAAGGCAGGCGCATCAGGTAGTGCCGCGCCGCGAAGATGATGCGCCGCTGCTTGGCGAAGGTGATGCTGGCGCCTGCGCCGCCATGGCTGGCGCGGGAGCGGCTGCGCACCTCGACGAAGACCAGCGTGCCGCCGGGCTCGCGCATGATCAGGTCCACCTCGCCGCCGCCGCGGCCCGGGGTTCGATAATTGCGCGCCACCAGCCCCAGCCCGGCCTTGCGCAGGTGGGCCAGTGCGGCGTCCTCGGCGGCATCGCCCAGGCGCTTGGTGGTCGGGGGCGCCACCGGCCCCCGCTTGAACGGAAGAAGACCCATCTTGAACACCCTCCCCACGGCTGCTTCTTTCGGCGCCGCTGTCCAGGCCGCCCGCGACGCGGCCGGCGGCCAGCATTATCCGCAGGGCACCCTCTACGTCGTGGCCACGCCCATCGGCAACCTGGCCGACCTGTCGCTGCGGGCGCTGCATGTGCTGCAACTGGTCGATGCCATCGCCTGCGAGGACACGCGCCACACCCACCAGCTGTTGCGCGCCTGCGGCATCGACCGGCCCGGCAGCCAGCTGCTGGCGGTGCACCAGCACAACGAGGCCGAGGCGGCGCAGGCCGTGATCGCGCGCCTGGCCGAGGGCCAGCGCATCGCCTACGTCAGCGACGCCGGCACGCCGGGCGTGAGCGACCCGGGCGCGCGGCTGGCCGCCGCCGTGCAGGCCGCGGGCCAGCGCGTGCTGCCCCTTCCCGGACCGTCCAGCGTGACCACGCTGCTCAGCGCCGCCGGCGCGCATGACGACGCACGCGGCGGCGCCTTCGTCTTCGCGGGCTTCCTGCCGGCCAAGGCCGGCGAGCGCGATGCCGCGGTGCAGGCCCTGGCCGGCGAGACGCGCGCCGTGGTGCTGCTGGAGGCCCCGCACCGCATCGAGGCGCTGGCGCGCGCGCTGGCCGTGCTGGGCACGCGGCCGGTGACCGTGGGCCGCGAGCTGACCAAGCAGTTCGAGGAGATCGCCACTGTGCCCGCCCAGGCCCTGGCGGACTGGCTGGCCGCCGGCGCGCAGCGCACGCGCGGCGAGTTCGCGCTGCTGCTGCATCCGCAGCCCGCCCAGGTCGACGGCGACGGCATCGGCGCCGAGGCCGAGCGTGTGCTGCGCCTGCTGCTGGCCGAGCTGCCGCTCAAGAGCGCGGCGCGCCTGGCCGCGGACATCACGGGCGCGCCGCGCAACGCCCTCTATGCCCAGGCCCTGGCCTGGCGCAATGCGGATGAATGAGTCCCCCACCGTGACGTCCCTCGCTGCGTCCGATACCGCCGAGACGGCCGCCCGGCTGGCACGCTGGCCGCATCCCGGCACGCCCGTGCTGGCCACGCTGGACGACACCCGGCTCCTGCTGGCCTGGGTGCACGACGGCGCGCTGCAGGCCCATGCCCTGCCGCTCGGCCTGCACACGCTGGGCGACGCGCATTTCCGCCACCGGCCTGCGCGGCCCGTGGAACTCGAAGCCGCCATCGACACCGTCGAGGACGCCCTGATGCGCCCGCACCCGCCCCTGCCGGCCGGCCGCGTGCTGTGGCCGGCCGGTGCCTTCGGATGTGTGCTGCCGCTCGTCGGGGGCGCCACCCGCGAGGACGTGGAGGCGCTCTTCCAGCAGTTCGCCGCGGTCTCCCTCGGCCGGCCCGGCGCCGGCCTGCCGCAGGATGCGGCCTCCACCGCCACCATCCTGGTGCTGCGCGAGCTGATGCATCACCTGGATTTCGCCCGGTGGGCGGCGGGCCCACCAGATTCCTCCCAGATCGGGCCGCACACTGCGTCCGCAGCCCGACTTCCTGACTCTTGATTCCCCCCTCGAGGGCTGCCTTCACCCGCTTCGGCGGGTTTCTTTTTGCCCGCACGGCGGCAGCGGCGCCGCACACTTCGGCAATCGGGTCCTTGATGCAATCGCGTTGCATCTCCATAAAATGCAATTCCGTTGCATTAAAGGCCTCCATTCCTAAGGAGGCCGACCGACCTGGAGCCCTCACATGTCCGACTCCCTGGCGACCACCCCGCCGCGCCTGCCCGTCACCGTCCTGTCCGGCTTCCTGGGCGCGGGCAAGACCACGCTGCTCAACCACATCCTCCACAACCGCGAGGGCCGTCGCGTGGCCGTCATCGTCAACGACATGTCCGAGGTGAACATCGACGCCCAGCTGGTGCGCCAGGGCGGCGCCAGCCTGGCCCGCACCGAGGAGAAGCTGGTCGAGATGAGCAACGGCTGCATCTGCTGCACGCTGCGCGAGGATCTGCTGATCGAGGTCGGACGCCTGGCGCGCGAAGGCCGCTTCGACCAGCTCGTCATCGAGTCCACCGGCATCTCCGAGCCGCTGCCCGTGGCCGAGACCTTCACCTTCGCCGGCGAGGACGGCCGCCGGCTGGACGACGTCGCCCGGCTGGACACGCTGGTCACCGTGGTCGATGCCTGCAACTTCCTGCGCGACTACGGCTCGCGCGACAGCCTGGCCGCGCGCGGCGAATCGATGGGCGAGGAAGACGCGCGCACGGTGGTCGACCTGCTGGTCGAGCAGGTGGAGTTCTGCGACGTGCTGGTCGTCAACAAGACCGACCTGGTGAGCGCCGGGGAGCGCGAGCGGCTGCTGGCCATCCTGCGTGGCCTCAACCCGCGCGCCCGCATCGTGCTGAGCCAGTTCGGCCGGGTGCCGCTGGCGCAGGTGCTGGACACCGGCCTGTTCGACTTCGAGCAGGCGGCGCAGGCGCCCGGCTGGCTGCAGGAGCTGCGCGGCACGCATGTGCCCGAGACCGAGGCCTACGGCATCGCCAGCTTCTGCTGGCGCGCGCGCCGGCCGCTGCATCCGCGGCGCTTCTTCGACTGGGTGGAAAGCGAATGGCCCGGCGTGGTGCGCTCCAAGGGCTTCTTCTGGCTGGCCAGCCGGCCGACCTTGGCCGGGTCGTGGTCGCAGGCCGGGGCCGTGGCCCGCCACGGTGCGGGCGGCTACTGGTGGGCCGCCGTGCCGCGCGAGCACTGGCCCGAGGACCCCGAGGCCCTGGCCGCCATCGAGCGGCACTGGCTGCCCGAGGTGGGCGACGCCCGGCAGGAACTGGTGCTCATCGGCATGGACATGGACGAAGCCGCCCTGCGCGCCCGCCTCGACGCCTGCCTGCTCACCGACGCCGAGATGGCCCGGGGCCCCGAAGCCTGGCTGCGCTACGACGACCCCTTCCCCGCCTGGGAGTAAAGATGCGCCGTCGGCCGCCGCGAAGCGGCATGGGGGTGACTTCTCGTTCTACCTGCAGTCGGCGCAGGTGCCCCGGATGCGCAGCGCGCTCTCGCTGGGCTGCATGCCGCGCCGCTTGAGCGAGCGGTTCAGCCGCTCCAGCACGGCCTGCAGCTGCGCATCCTGCGGCAGGCTCACCAGCCGGTGGCAGGCCTGGCATTCGAAGAGCTGGCTCGAATGCGCATCGTGCAGCATGAAGCGCGCGACGCCGTCCGACCCCATCAGCCGGTCCGCCAGGCCGGCCTGCGTCAGGCGGTCCAGCACACGGTAGACCGTCACGCGGTCGAAGGGCTGCTCGGCGTCCTGCATGCAGACCTGCAGCACCTCGTCATGGGACAGCGCCGAGGCCGTGGCCGACAGCACCCGCAGCACCGCGACGGACGCCCGCGTCACGCGCAGGCCGTGCTCGCGCAGCACGTGTTCCCAGTCGGGCGAACGGGCGTCGGCGGTGGAATGCATGGGCTCGGAATGCAACAGCGGGGCGTGAAGCCCCGCAGTTTAGTCAGCGCCGCCGGGCGGCGCCGAAGGTGCGCTCAGCGCCAGCCGCGCCGGTAGCGGAAGGCGAGGCTGCGGTGCTCGCCGCGCCGCACGTCCACCCACAGCGTCCGGCCGCCGACGATCAGCAGCACGATGCACAGCGCCACCGAACCCACCACGGCCAGGATGAGTCCGTTGCCGTTCAGCAGGCCGGCGAAGAGCAGCGACAGGCTCAGAACCGCCGGCAGCACGGCCCAGCCGAGGATGATGAGTCCCCGCTTGGCACCGAAGCGATAGGCGGCTCTTTCGGGCCAGAAAAAGACGTCGAACATTTGATCCATTTCGCAAGCGTCGAGTGATCGGGCACTCCCTTTTTTGGAGCGCCAGTTCCTTGATGGTTGCGGGCTTTCTGCGATTGCAGCTGCCCATCTCCTTTACGTAGCCCCCACTGAGGATGCTAGGGATATAGGCTATTCGGGCTAGGATTTTTCTTACAGCAAGTGTCAAAAGGTTTACAAATCCTGACAAGGCCGACCCGTGGTAGCGCCACGGGCCGGTTTGTGGCACCCAAATGGGGTCACAGCGCCAGCACTTCGTCCTCCCAGAAGTCGAAGGGTTGCGCCTGCACCGTCGCGGTGCCTGCGGCATCGGGCTGCGCCGCCGCGGTGCCCAGCACATGCGACTGCGCCAGCGCGGTGCCCAGCGCGCCAGTTGCGTCGCCCGCGTCCAGTTGGGCCACAGCCACGGCGACGCTGCCGCCGGCCAGCCCGTCCAGGTAGGCCTGCGTCGCGCTGTCCGCGTCGGCCGGGGCCAGCGACAGCGAGACGGCCGCCAGGCTGCTGGCCGAGAAGGCCTGTCGCAGCGGCGTGTCCAGCTGCAACGCGAAGGCACCCAGCGGGCCCGCCTCGGCCGGGTCCATCGGCGAGGTCGTGCGCGTGGGCTGGCCCACCGCCAGCAGCTGGCGGTAGCTCTGGCCGCCGGCCAGCAGGTTGAAGGCCGAGACGCTGCCGTCGCTGTCGCGCACCACCAGGCCATCGGGCGCGTCCACGTCGATGCGGCTGGCCTGCACCACCAGCGCGGGCAGCGTGGGCTGGCCGCCCTGCATCAGCGGGCCGCGGCCGCGCATGACGAAGTCGCCCGCCACCACGTTGACCGCACCGCCCGCGGCCGCCGCACGCACGGTGCCGCGGCTGCTGCTGACGGCCACCACGCCGGTGCCGGCATCGACACGGCCCAGCACCACGTCGCCGCCAGCCGCGAAGGCCGCGCCCGCTCCGTGCAGCACCAGGGCCGTCGCCGCCTCCATGCGGATGGCGCCGGTGGCATCGACCTGGAACACGCCGGTGATGTCCAGCGCACCGGCCCCGCGCAGGCTGACGTCGCGGCCGTGCACGTTGAGCTCGCCGGTGGTCAGCAGCGAAAGGGTCTCCAGCGCCAGCAGCGCGTCGCCCGAGGCCGGCACGTCGCCCGCGGCGGCCGACTGGCCGAGGTCCACGCGGGCGAAGCCCTGCAGCGCTTCCAGCGTCTCGCCGCTGATGAGCAAGCCGGCCGCGCCAGCCGCGTTGCCAGTGCTGTCCACGCGGATGCTGCCGCCCGCCGTGGCGGTGGTCAGCGTCGCGGTGGCATCGCCGGCGCCATGCACGATGCCGTCGAAGCGCAGGCTGTCGGCGGCGATCAGCAGGTCGCCGCCGGTGCCCACGTCCACGTCGGCCAGCGTCACGGAGGCGGCGCCCACGATGCGCAGCGTGCCGCCGCCGAGCGTCACGGCCTCCTTGAAGGCCACGCTGCCCGTGGCCTCGACCACCAGCTCGCCCGACACATGCACCGAGCGCTCGAACACCACGTCGACCGCATCGCTCACGCGCAGCACGTCCAGCGGCGTGCTCTGGCCGACCGGGCCGGTCACGCTCACCGAGCCGCCCGAGGCCGCCAGGATCAGCGAATCGGCCGCGCCGCCCTGGCCGTCCACCGCCCGGTGCAGCACGATGTCGCCGGCACCGCCCACGCCCGACTCCAGGTGCACCTCGCCGGCCACGACCAGCAGGTCGTCGACGTCGATGCCGCCCTGCACCAGGATGCTGGCGTCCTTCGCCGTCGTGCCCGCACCCGAACCCTGCACCGCCAGCGAGGCGGCCGAGATCGCGCCCTGCAGCAGCGTCTGACCGCCGCTGCCCGTCGCCTGCAGCACCAGCGCGTCGGCCAGGTGCACCGCCTCGTCGCGGCCGGAGATCTGCACCTGCTGGCCGGCGGCGTCGCTGCCGATCACGATGCGCGAGAAGCCCGGCACCAGGAAGGACAGGTCGTCCACGCCCAGGTAGAGCGCGTCGGGCTGGGCCGCGTGCAGGCCAGCGTCGCCGATGGCGATGGCATGGCCCGCGCTCGCGCCGTGGATGGCCAGCACGCCGCCCGCGCTGGCGATGGCCGCCGACAGCTCCATGCGGTCGGCCGCCAGCGTCACGTTGCCGCCGCCGCCTGCGACGCTGCGCGTCACGCGCAGCTCGCCCGCATCGGACTGCAGCAGGATGCCTGCACTGGCCGTCAGCGCGGCCGCGTCGATGTCGCCCGAGGCCTGCAGCGTGATCGCGCCGGTGGCGGCCACGATGTCGCCGCCCGCCGCGCCGGTGATGCCACCGCCGCTGGTCAGGATGCGCACCGCGCCGCCGCCCACGGCGGCGATGGCGCCATCGCCCGCGGACGACTGGCCGTCGGTGAGCCGCACATCGCCATGCGCCGTCAGCACCACGTCGCCGCCCGCGCTGGTGCGCAGGTCGGACTGGGCCAGGCCCAGCACCGTGGTGGCGCCGGCTGCATCCACGCGCCGCACCGAGACGCCGACCTCGCCCACGGTCAGGCCGTCGGCCTCGTCCAGATGCAGGCCGCCGGCACCCGCGCGGGCGCTGAGCGTGCCGACCTGGACGGCGAAGACGTCGTCGGCCCGGCCCACGGACTGGGCCTGCAGCGCCAGGCCCGCGGCCTGCACGTGCACGCCCGCATCGCCGTTGTCCAGCACCGCGCCCTGGTCGGACAGCAGGGCCACCTGGCCGTCCGTCTGGATGCGGGCGATGCGCAGGTCGCCCTGCGCCTGCACGCGGATGTCCGCGGCACCCTGCAGCAGGCTGCCGGTGCCCATGGCGATGCCGCCGGTGCTGGCACGCAGGTACAGCGTGCCGCTGCCGCCGGTGGCCACGGTGACGCCCGCGCCGGTGCGCAGGTCGCCGCCGGCCAGCAGGCTGACGGCGCCGCCGTCGCTGTGCACATCCGACAGCAGGGCCAGTTCGCCTGCCGCCTGCAGCCGCATCACGCCCTGGGCGCTGCGGGCGCCGGCGCTGCCGGCCTCCAGCGTCAGGTCGCCGCTGCCGTTGCCCAGCACGACGGCGCCGCTGCCGGTGGCCTGCAGGCCATCGGCCGTGGCCGCCCCCAGGGCCGTGGCCGTGCCGCCGGCCGCCACGCGCGAGACGGTGACGCCGACCGGGCCGACCGCCAGGGCGTCGCGCTCCTGCACGAACAGGCCACCGTCGCCGGCCGTGGCGGCCAGGCGCTGCACCTGCGTGTCGATGGCGCGCGCCGCGCTGCCGATGGCCTGGCCGGCCGACAGCAGCAGGGCCCGGGCCTGCACCGTGGCCTGCGCCCCGTTGCCGCCGTCGACCAGGCTGCCGCCGGCGATCGCCGCCACGTCGGCGTCGGTCACGATGCGGCCCAGCGTCAGCTGCTGCCCGGCCGCCACGCGGATGTTGGCCTGCGCGCTCAGCACGCTGTCGACCGACTGGGTCAGGTTGCCGCCCGCATCCACGTCCACCGTGCCGGCGCCGCCCGTGCGGAGGTCCGCCCCGGCGTCGAAGCCGATGGCGCCACCCGCACGCACGCTGATCGCACCGCTGCCGCTCAGCACGTCGGCCTGCACCGTCACGTTGCCCGCCAGCGCCTGCACCAGCACGTTGCCGCTGCCATGGGCCGACACGCTCGCGCCCGCGCCGTTGGCCGTGCCGTCGCCCAGCACCAGGGCGCCCGTCGTGCTCTGCAGCACCACCGCGCCGTTGCCGCCCAGCGTGCGCAGGTCCGACTGCGCCGCATCGGCCACCACCGTCGTGGTGCCATCGGCGCCCACGCGGTTGATGCTGGCCGCCACGTCGCCCACGGTCAGGCCGTCGGCCTCCAGCAGGTAGACGCCGCCGTTGCCGGCGCTCGCGCTCAGCGTGGTGACCTTCGTCTCCAGCGCGTTGGTGGCGCTGCCGATGGCCGTGCCGGCCTGCAGGCGCAGGCTGCCCGCCTCGATGTTGACCGTGCTGTCGCCCGCCGCGTCCGCATCCACGATGGCCGTGCCGGCCACGATGGAGACCGTGCCGCCGGTCGTGATGCGGCCGATGGTGGCCGTGGTGCCCGCGTTCACGCGCACCGTGCCCGTGCCGCTGGTCAGCAGGCTGCCGGCGTTCATCGCCAGGGCACCTGCCGCATCCACGTCCACCGTGCCGGCGCCGCCCGTGCGGAGGTCCGCCCCGGCGTCGAAGCCGATGGCGCCGCCCGCACGCACGCTGATCGCACCGCTGCCGCTCAGCACGTCCGCCTGCACCGTCACGTTGCCGGCCAGCGCCTGCACCAGCACGTTGCCGCTGCCATGGGCCGACACGCTCGCGCCCGCGCCGTTGGCCGTGCCGTCGCCCAGCACCAGGTCGCCCGTCGTGCTCTGCAGCACCACCGCGCCGTTGCCGCCCAGCGTGCGCAGGTCCGACTGCATCGCATCGGCCACCACCGTCGTCGCGCCGTCGGCGCCCACGCGGTTGATGCTGGCCGACACGTCGCCCACCGTCAGGCCGTCGGCCTCCAGCACGAACAGGCCGCCGTTGCCGGCGCTCGCGCTGAGCAGGGCCACCTTGGTCTCCAGCGCGTTGGCCGCGCTGCCGATGGCCGTGCCCGCCTGCAGACGCAGGCTGGCCGCCTCGATGTTGACCGTGCTGTCGCCCGCCGCGTCCGCATCCACGATGGCCGTGCCGGCCACGATGGAAACCGTGCCGCCGGTCGTGATGCGGCCGATGGTGGCCGTGGTGCCCGCGTTCACGCGCACCGTGCCCGTGCCGCTGGTCAGCAGGCTGCCGGCGTTCATCGCCAGGGCACCTGCCGCGTCCACGTCCACCGTGCCGGCGCCGCCCGTGCGGAGGTCCGCCCCGGCGTCGAAGCCGATGGCGCCGCCCGCACGCACGCTGATCGCACCGCTCGTGCTCAGCACGTCCGCCTGCACCGTCACGTTGCCCGCCAGCGCCTGCACCAGCACGTTGCCGCTGCCATGGGCCGACACGCTCGCGCCCGCGCCGTTGGCCGTGCCGTCGCCCAGCACCAGGGCGCCCGTCGTGCTCTGCAGCACCACCGCGCCGTTGCCGCCCAGCGTGCGCAGGTCCGACTGCGCTGCATCGCTCACCACCGTCGTCGCGCCGTCGGCGCCCACGCGGTTGATGCTGGCCGACACGTCGCCCACCGTCAGGCCGTCGGCCTCCAGCACGAACAGGCCGCCGTTGCCGGCGCTCGCGCTGAGCAGGGCCACCTTGGTCTCCAGCGCGTTGGCCGCGCTGCCGATGGCCGTGCCCGCCTGCAGGCGCAGGCTGGCCGCCTCGATGTTGACCGTGCTGTCGCCCGCCGCGTCCGCGTCCACGATGGCCGTGCCGGCCACGAGGGAGACGGTGCCGCCGGTCGTGATGCGGCCCACGGTGGCCGTGGTGCCCGCGTTCACGCGCACCGTGCCCGTGCCGCTGGTCAGCAGGCTGCCGGCGTTCATCGCCAGGGCACCCGCCGCGTCCACGTCCACCGTGCCGGCGCCGCCCGTGCGGAGGTCCGCCCCGGCGTCGAAGCCGATGGCGCCGCCCGCACGCAGGCTGATCGCACCGCTGCCGCTCAGCACGTCGGCATTGGCTGCGGCGCTGATCGCCCCGGCGCTCTGCAGCAGCACATTGCCGCTGCCGTTCGCCGAGACGGCCGCGCCGTCCAGCGAGCCGGGCTGGCCGTCGGTCAGCGTCAGCGTGCCGGTGCCGCCGGTGCGCAGCACGATGCTGCCGTTGCCGCCGGTGGTGCGCAGGTCCGACTGGGCCGCGTCCACGGTGGCGGCGTCCAGCGTGCCGGCCGCATTCACCTTCTGCACCGCCACCGAGACGGTGGTCACGGTCACGCCGTCGGCCTCGCTCAGGAACAGGCCGCCGCCGGCCCCCTGGGCACTGAGGTTGACGGTGGCCGTCTCCAGGTGGTTGCCCGCGGCGCCGATGCCGGTGCCGGCCGCCAGGCGCAGGCCGCCCGAGACATTGCCGGTGGTGATGTTGACGCTGCTGTCGCCGTCCGCGTCGGCATCGAGGATGCTGCCCGCGGTGGCGGTGACCGAGACGCCGCCGGTGGCCGAGGTGAGCGCGATCACGCCCACCACCACGTCCTGCGCCGCGAGCAGGCGCACCGTGCCGCCGGCCGTGATGGTGTTGCCAGCCACCTGGACGATGCTGCCCTGGGCCGATTCCACGTCCACGCCGCCCACCAGGCCGGTGGCGATGCCCACCGCGCCGTTGAAGCGCACGCCCGCCTGGCCCAGCACCGTGACGAAGCCGCCCGTGCTGCCGCTGGTGGTGATGGCCGCGTCGGCGATCACCCGGCCCGCCAAGGCCTCGATGCGCACATGGCCGCCCGCGCCGCTGCCGTTGCCGGCCGCCACGGCCACGCCGTCGGCGTTGCCGCCGTCGCCGAGCACGAGGTCGCCGGTGGTGCTGCGCAGCACCACGCCGGTGTTGCCGGTGGTGACGATGTCGGACTGCGCGGCATCGGCCAGGGCCGAGAGGCTGCCGTCCGCCGCCACGCGCTGCACGCTCGCCGCCACCGCGCCGACGGCCAGGCCGTCGGATTCGAGCAGGAACATGCCCGTGGCCCCGGCGCGCGCCGAGAGCGTGGCCACCGTGGTCTCCAGCGCGTTGGCGCCGGTGCCGATGCTGCCGCCCGCATCCAGCCGCAGGCCCGCGGCCTGGATGTTGACCGTGCTGTCGCCCGCGGTGTCGGCGTCGAGGATCGCGCCGCCCGCCGTCACCGACACATTGCCCGCGGTGCCAACGCGCGCCAGGGTGGCCGCACCGCCCGCCTGCAGGCGGATGTCGCCGCTGCCGGTGGCAAAGCTGCTGCCCACCGTCTGCGTCAGCGCGCCGCTGCCGGCCTGCACGTCCAGGCTGCCGGCGCCGCTGCTGCGGATGTCGGCATTGGCCGTGACCGCGGTGCCGGCCCGCACGCTGATCGCGCCGCCCTGCGACACCACCGCCCCGTCGAGGGTGATGGCGCCGGCCAGGGCCTGCAGCAGCACGGGGCCGCTGCCGGCGCTCACGCCGCCGCTGCCGGCCGTGCCGGCGCGCAGCACCAGGTCGCCGGTGACGCTGGTGAGCACGATGGCGCCAGCACCGGTGGCGGCCAGGTCCTCCTGCGCCGCATTCTGGGTGGCCACGGCACTGCCGTCGGCCTGCACGCGCTGCACGTCCACCGTGACGGCATCCACCGCCAGGCCATCGCTTTCGGCGATGAACAGGCCGCCCGCACCGGCACTCGCGCTCAGCGTGGCGACGGTGGTCTCCAGCGCGTTGGCGCCGCTGCCGATGGCCGTGCCCGCGTCGAGGCGCAGGGCGCTGGCGCGCACGTCCACTTCGGTGTCGCCGGCCGCGTCGCCGTCGACGATGCGGCCCGACGCGCTCAGCGACACGCGGCCGCTGCCGGCGTCCACCGACTCCAGCGTCAGGTCGCCGCCCAGTGCGCTCAGCAGGACGTTGCCGTCCACCGTCGCGATGGTGCCGCTGCCCTGCGCCTGCACCAGGTCGCGGCCGGCGGTGGCGCCGACGGTGGCGCCGCTGCCCAGCGTGAGGATGGCGGCGTTCTGGCGCAGGTCCTGCGCGGCGGCCAGCGTGATGTGGCCGGCCGTGGCCGTGAGGGCCGCATCGATCACCAGGTCGGCCCCGGTGCCACCGGCCTGCAGCAGCAGGTTGCCGCCGGCGGTGCCGGCCGTCTGCACGGTGAGCGTGCCCGCCGCGGTGGTCAGCACCAGTGCGCCGCCCGCCGTGAAGGCCGCCTGCGCGGCATCGACGCGCGACGGCGTGCCGCTGCCATCGAGCCCGACGCGCACGACGGCGATCTCGCCCACCGCGCCCACGGTCAGGGCCGTGGATTCGGCGACGAAGAGGCCGGCGCCGGCCGAGGCGCTCAGCACCGCCGCTTCCGTCTCCAGCGCATTGGCGCCGCTGCCGATGGCGCCGCCCGCCGACAGGCGCAGTTGGTAGGCCAGCACGTCGACGGCGCCCGCCGTGGCCTCGCTGGCGTTGTCCAGGATCGCGCCACCGGCCACCAGGCTCACGGAGCCCCAGCCGGACTGGCCGGCCAGGCTGCCGGCCGCACGGTCGGCCGCGGTGCGCGCATCGACCAGGCCGACCGTCAGGTCGCCGGTGGTCGCTTCCACGCGGATGTTGCCGCCGCCGGTGCGCAGCACGCTGCCGTCGGCGATGGCGACGCCGCCCTGCGCCTGCAGGTCCAGCGTGCCGCTGCCGCCGGTGGAAATCACCACGCCCGCCGACAGCGCGAGGCTGCCGCCGGTGGAAAGCACGCTCACGCTGCCGCTGTCCGCGCCCACGTCCGCCGCGAGGGTCACGTCGCCCGCGGCCTGCAGCCGCACGGCGCCGCTGGCCGCGCTCACGCCCGCGGTGCCGGCCGTGCCGGCGCCCACGGTCAGGCTGCCCGCCTGCACCTGCAGCACGATGGCGCCCGCGCCGGTGGCCGACAGGTCCTCCTGCGCGGTGCCGGCCACGGTACCGGCCAGCCCGGTGGCGGCAACGCGGCTCGCGTCGACCGTCACGCTGCCCACCACCAGGCCGTCGGCCTCGCTGACGAACAGCCCACCCGCACCCGCCGCGGCACTGAGCGTGCCCACCGAGGTGTCGAGCGCATTGCTGCCGCTGCCGATGGCCGTGCCGGCCGTCAGGCGCAGCGCCGTGGCGCTCACGTCCAGGTCGCTGCCGCCATCCACGTCCAGGATGCTGCCGGCCGTGGCCGCGATGGCCACGCTGCCGCTGCCGGCGTCGACCAGCTCCAGCCCCACGTCGCGCGCCGCGGTGAAGACCACGTTGCCGCCCGCCGTGCGGGTCTGGCCGCTGCCGGCCGTCTGCAGCAGGTCGCGTCCGGCCACCTGCTCCACGCTGGCGCCGGTGCCGCTGCTGGCCACCGTGGCCGCCTGCAGCAGGTCGCGCCCGGCGATCAGGCTGGCCGCGCCGCCCGCGCCGATGCGGGCATTGAGCGCCAGGTCGGTGCCGGCTTCCAGCCGCAGGGTGCCCGCGGCGTCGATGCCGCGGTCGTTGGCCGTGCCCTCGTTCACGGTCAGGCTGCCCGCGGCCGTGAGCACCACGCTGCCGCCGCTGACCACATCGGAGATGCGGCCGGCGGAGGTGCCGCTGCTCCCGCCGTCCACCCTGACCTGGTTGACCACGATGACGCTCATCGTGTCCACCGTGAGGTCGCTGGCGTCCGCCACGAACACGCCGCCCGTGCCGGTGGCCGCGGCGCCCATCACGGCCGCCTCGATCTCCAGCGCGTTGCTGCCGCTGCCGATGCCGTTGCCTGCGGCACTGCCCGCCAGCAGGCGCAGGTTGCGCGCATACACGTCCACCGACGGCACGGTCTCGCCCTCGTCGTCGAGGATGGAGGCGCCCGCCTGCACGCTCACCGAGCCCCAGCCGGACTGGCCGCTCAGGCTGCCGGCCGTGCGGTCGGCGGCGCTGCGCGCGTCCAGCAGGCCCAGCGTGGCCGAGCCGGTGGTGGCCATCACCTGGATGTTGCCGCCGTCGGTCTGGGCCACGGCGCCCGCCCCCATGGTGAAGCTGGTGCCGGCCAGCACCGCGATGTGGCCGCCGCCCGTGGCCAGGGCGATGCCCGCGGCCTGGGCGATGGCGCCGCCCGCGCTCAGCGTCAGGTCGCCGCTGCCGGAGCTCACGGCCGCGCGGATCTGCAGGCTGCCCGGCGTGGCACCGGTCCAGGCATTGGCGAGCAGCACGTTGCCGCTGCCGCCGGCCGTCACGGCCGCGTCCACGATCAGGTCGCCGGCGCGGGACAGGCCGTTGGTCACCACGATGGCGCCACCGTCGCCGCTGCGCAGGCCCACCAGGGTACTGCCGCTGGCGGACGAGACGCTGCTGCCGTCGGCGCCGATGCGGTTGACCGCCACGGCCGCCACGCTGCCGATCGTCAGGCCGTTCTCCTCGCCCACGAAGAGCCCGCCGCCGCCCGCACTGGCGGCCAGGGTGCTCACCGAGGTCTCGATGCGGTTGGCCGCCGTGCCGATGCTGCCGCCCGCCACCAGGCGCACCGAGCCTGCCGTCAGGTTGACCAGCTGCGGCGAGGCGCCGTCGGCATCCGCGTCCAGGATCGAGCCCGAGGCGCCGATGGCGATCAGGCCCGCGGTGCTGCTGCCGGTGCCCACGGTGCCGATCACGGCGTCGCCACCGGCGGCATCGATGCGGATGTTGCCGCCCGCGCTCAGCACGCGGGCCGCGGCGTCCAGCGCGATGCCGGCGTCGGCCGCCAGCTCCACGGTGGCGCTGCCGCCCAGGGCCTGCGCCTTGAAGGCGCTGCTGCCGACGATGCCGTCGGCCGACAGCAGCGAGAGGCTGCCGCCGCCGGCGGCGCTCACGTCGGCGCGCAGCTCCAGCGTGGCATCGGTGCCTTCGGCCGCCTCGCCGCTGCGCAGGCGGATGTGGCCGCTGCCGGTCTGGCGCACCGTGCCTTCGACCACCAGCCGTCCGTCGGTGGTCTGGATCACGATGGCACCGCTGCCGGCGTTGTCGATGGCGGTCATGCCCGAGGCCACCAGGCGCAAGGCCGTGGCCTCCTGCACGTACACGCCGCCCGTGGCGCCGTTGGTGGCGCTCAACTGGGCCACGCGGGTCTGCAGCGCGGCCGAGGCGGCGCCGATGCCGGCCGCGGCGCTCATGCGCAGAGCGGCGGTGTCGCCGTCGATGTTGGGCCCGTCGCCGCTCAGGTTGTCGCGGATCGCGCCGCCGGTGGCCGTGAGCGTCACCAGCCCGCCCGCCAGGATGCGGCTGAGCGAGAGGTCGCCGCTGTCGGCCGTCAGCGTCACGGCGCCGGTGTTGCCGGCATTGACCGAGCCGATGGTCGCGCCGTCGGCCATGGCGATGCCGGCGCTGGCGCGCACGTCCACCAGGCCGCCCGCGGCGGCGATGTCGCCGCCCAGCGAGGCGCTGCCGCCATTGGCGCGCAGCGTCACGCTGCCGCCGGTGGTGGCGATGCGCCCGTCGTGCGTGGTGTCGTCCAGCAGCACGATGCCGCCGCTGGCCGTGAGCGACACGGCGCCGGTGGTGCTGGCGATGGCCTGGTGCACCACCAGGCTGCCGCCGTCGGCCGTCAGCGACACGCTGCCGCTGCCGGCCTGCAGCACGCCGGTGCCCGAAGCCGCCACCGTGAGCTGCCCGGCCGTGGTGGCCACGCCGATGTTGCCGCTGGCGCCCGCCTGCGTCTGGGCCACGCCCAGCACCGTGAGGTCGCCGCCGGCCGCGGTCTCGCGGATGGTGATGTCGCCCAGCGTGCCGGTGTGCGTGGCGCTGACGCTGTCGAGCTGGGTGGCGCCCAGGTTGATGCCCGAGGCCGCGGTCACCGTCAGGTGGCCGCCGATCAGCGCCTCGCCCGTGGCGCCGTCGGTGGCGGCGTCGAACTGCTGCACCGAGCCCGTGGCCGAGTACAGGACGATGTCCTGCACGCCGGCGGCGGTGCGCGCCTCCATGGTGTTGCCGATGCGGATGTTGCCGATCGCGTCGAGCTTGACCGTGCCTTCCACCAGCAGCGTCTGGTTGGCGAGGTTGGCATCCTCCACCGTGATGTTCTGGCCGTAGACCTCCAGGTTGTCGCGCAGTAGCGGCTGGCCCGCCGTGGTCAGCGCCGCGATGCGCACGGTGCCGGTGCCGGTGGCATGGCCGGTGCTGCTGTCGTAGCCGCCGATCACGATGGTGCCGAAGCCGTCGGCCAGCTTGCGCACCTCCTGGTCGTTGATGTTGAGCGTGGCGTTGGTCACGCTGTTGATCGGCGAACCCACCTCGATGTTGAGGCTGGTGGTGGTGGGCCGCAGCCAGAGCGTGCCGGTGCCCACGATGGACTCGTCGCCGCCCTGGAAGTCGATCTCGTCGCCCTGCAGCACGATGTCGCCACCGCCCTGCACCACCACGCCGCCCTTGAAGATCACCTGGCTCGCGCCCTGGATCACCAGCTTGCCCGAGGTGAGCACCACGTCGCTGTAGAAGGTGACCACGCCGCTGGCGGTGATCTGCAGGTCGCCGTTGACGGTGACCGGGCCGTAGAAGGTGACGTTGTTGGGCAGGTTGACCTCGCTGCCCACCGTCACGCCGCCGATGGTCAGGCCTTCGAGCGCATCGTCGCCGCCCACGGTGCCGCTGATGACGATGTTGTCGGCCGCCTCCAGGCGCAGGTAGTCGGGCGTGGCGTCCTGGTTGCCGTTGAGCATGTGCGACGGCAGGCTGCCCAGCTGCAGGCTGCCCGTGCCGTCGGTGCCGGCGCGCAGGGTGATCGGCGCGCTGGCGGTGCCGCCGTTGATGCGCACCGAGTCGTTGATGGTGATGTCCGAGTCCGAGGACGCGTTGGCCGAGACCGTGGTGGTGTTACCCGAGCCGCTGATGGTCAGCGAGGCGTCGTGCGTCAGCACCAGCTCCTGGTTGATGTAGACCTCGCCGCCCAGGTTGGGGTTGAGGATGACCAGGTCGTCCTTGACCTGGATCGTGCCGCCGGACACGCCCTCGCCGCCCAGGTAGACCTTGAGCGCGGTGTCGGTGCCGCCGATGACGATCTGGCCGAAGCCGTCCTGCAGGTGCGACAGCGAGTCGTTGCTCAGCTGCATGCCGCCGCCGGTGCTGCCGGCATCGCCCAGCACCACGGTGCCGGTCGGGTCCGAGGGCTTGAAGGTGAGCGTGGCCCCGGCGCTGCGCACGTCGGCGGCGATGCTCACCTGGTCGGAGCGGATGGTGATGTCCTGCCCGCCCGCGTCCACGTCGCTCACGAACTTCTGCTCGCCCTGCAGCGCCGCCACGTCGGTCTGGCCGCCGCGCGAGCCGGCCGCCGCGGCGTCCGAGTGCACGACGATGGAGCCGGTGGCGAACACCACCACGTCCTGCCGGCTGGTGCTGGAGACGGTGAGCGACTGCGCGTCCACCACGATGGCCTGCGGGCTGAAGGTGAAGTCCTCGTAGCGCTGACCCACCGAGCCCTTGGCCGTGATGGTGATGCCGCCGCCGGCGGCCGACAGCATGGGGCCGCCGGCGCTGCGCAGCACCGTGCCGTTGGCCACGTGCGAGGCGGCGTTGTAGTCCTCCAGGTTCGCCACGGTGATCAGGCCGGTGGCCTGGTCCATGGTGAACTTGTTGCGCGAGAGCATCCAGTCGATGTCGGCGTCGAAGCCGCTGCCGTCGCGCAGCCAGCCCAGCGCGGCGCTGTCGTTGACCACCGACCCGGTGATCGCACGCACCCCGATGTTGCCGCTGCCGCCGGCCTTGACGGTGGCGCCCAGCGAGATGTCGCCGCCCTCGGCCGTGAGGGCGATGCTGCCGCCCGTGGTGTCGACCGCCTGGCCGATGTGCAGGCTGCCGCCCGCATACAGCGCCAGGTCGCCGCCGGCGCTGTGCACGCCGGTGCCGCTCGCCAGCACGTCGATGTCGCCATGGCGCGCCAGGATCGAGACGCGGCCCGCGGCCTGCTGGTCCACGCCCACCAGCTGCAGGCCGTCCACCTCCTCGATGAACACGTCGCCGTGGCCGGCGTTGACGAAGTCCAGCGCCCGCACCTGCACTTCCAGCGCATTGCCGTCCTCGCCGATGCCGCCGCTGGAGCGGATGTACAGCAGCGCGTCGGCCGCGATGACGTCGGTGCTGCCCTCGGCCACGTCCAGCACGCCGCCGGCCACGATGCGCAGCTCGCCGTCGTGGGTGGTGCGCAGCTTGCCCAGCAGGATGGCGCCGCCCGCATCGAGCGAGATGGCGCCGCTGCCGGCATTGACGACGGTGTCGCCTTCCATCGACAGGCTGCCGGCGCCGGCGTCCAGCGTCACCGCGCCCGAGACGCTGGTGATGTCGCCCTGGCCGCTCATGGCCAGGCCGCCCTGGCCGCGCACCGTCACGTCGCCCGAGGCGCTGGACAGCGCCTGGTTCAGCGTCAGCACGCCGGCCGTGGTGACCAGCGAGATGCCGGCGCTGCCGGTGGCGGCGATGGCGCCGTCGACGGTCATGGCGCCGCCGGACTGCAGGTGCACCGCCGCGTGGCTGGTGCTCAGCGCCTGGGTGACCGTCATGCCGTCCTTCTCGTAGATGTCGATGGCCGAGCCGGCCGTCACCGTCAGCGTGTCGGCCTCGATGGTGCCGACCACCGCGCCGTTGACCAGCCGGCCCGCCGACACCGCGCCGGCCGCCGTCAGCGTGACCGCGCCGGCCGAGGCCATGCTGTCGATGGCGATGGCGCCGGTGCGCGAGGTGATGCTCACGTCGCCCGCGGTGCCGGTGATGGCACCGATGCGCACGTCGCCGTCGGCCACGATGGTGATGTTGCCGCCGGCCATCTGGATGCCGGTGATCTCCAGCGCGCCGGTCTGGATCACCGTGAGGTTGCCGTCGCCGGTCATGGTGACCTGCAGCGTGCCGACCTCGGTGGTGAGCGTCAGGTCGTGGCCGGCCGACACCGTGAGCGCGCCCGCGCTGAGCGTGCCGCCCAGCGTGAGCGAGGCGCCGGCGCTGAGCGTGACCGTGCCGCCGCTGCCCACGTCGATGTCGGAGACGACCACCAGGTCGCGGCCCGCGCCGAGCGTGAGGTTGTCGCCGTCGTAGGTGGGCAGGTTGACCACCGTCAGGCTGCCGCTGACCAGCAGGCTGGCATCGCCGGCACTGCGGTCGGGGACGATCAGCACATAGTCGCCGCTCTTGGTGAGCGCCTGGGTGGCGGCGGCATCGCGCACGCTGCCCTTGAGCTCGAAGGCCGCATTGGCCTGCAGCGCCGTGAGCGTGAGGGTGCTGCCCTGCACGCTGGCAGAGACCACGCCGTCCTGCTCGATGCGCTGCTCCAGCGCGCCCAGCACCGAGGCCCAGTCGGCCGTGACGGCCTGGCCGCCCACGGTGTCGCCCACATGCACGGTGTAGCTGCGCGCGCCCACCTGCACGGTGTAGTCCACGCCCGCCTGCGGCGTACCGCTGAAGCTGAGGCGGCTGGCCTGCGTGGCGTCCTGGCCGGCTGCGGCCAGCACGCTGCCCGCGTCGATCACGCCGCCGGCCACCGCCGTCTGCGACAGGCGCTGCACCGTCACGTCATCGACGGTGAAGGCCTGGTTGGCATCGTTGGCCGTCAGCACCAGCTGGCGCGTGGCGGCATCGAAGCCCACGTCCAGCAGCGCATGGCCGCCGTCCACCTCGCCCGCCTCGATGGCGGTGGCCAGGGCGCCCAGCACCGAGGCCCAGCTGGCGGTCACGCCGCCGCTGCCCACGGTGGCGCTGTAGCTGTGGCCGTTGACCTCCACGGTGAAGACGCTGCCCGCGGCCAGCGTGTAGCCGGCCGTCGCCGGATCGGCGAAGACCACATGGCTCTTCTGCTGCACCTGCGCGCCCGCGTCCATGTCGGTGTCGAAGGTGGCGGCGGCCGCACCCGCCTGGCCCAGGGCCGCGGTGCCGAAGGCGTCGTTGGCCACCTCGGCCGCGAGGCCGACCACGCTGCGCTGCGCCACGCTGGCGCCGAAGCTGGTGGAGGCGGAGGCGATGGTCGAGGTGCTGAGCACCGTCAGCAGGCCGCCGGCGCCCGATTGCGGATCGGCGAAGTCGCTGCTGACCTTGTAGCCGCCGTCCTGGATCAGCGTCAGCAGCTGGGCCGTGACGGCCTGGGCGCTGTCGCCGTCCTGCGCGGTGTAGCTGTAGGCCGTGCCGTCGAGCGTGATGGTGTAGGCCGTGCCGGCCGCGACCGTCAGGCTGCGCAGGTCGAGCACGCGGCCGTCGTAGGCCGTGGCGTCGATGGCCTCGCCGCGCTCGATCTGAGCCGCCAGCGCCGTGCGCAGCGAAGCCCAGTCGGTCACGCTGGCCACCGTGGCGGTGGCGCCGTAGCTGGCATGGGCGTCGACCGCCACCGCCAGCCCCTGCACCACGGCCGCCAGGCCGTCGCCGCTGGCCGCGGTGTAGCTGAAGCTCTGGCCGCCCACGGTGAACACGTAGCGCCAGCCCTGCTGCACCTGCAGGCTGCTCAGGTCGAAGTGGCGGCCACCCTCGGTGGTGCCGTCCTGCAGCAGGCCCGCCTGGCCGGCCTGCACGCTCTGCATCGAGCTGCCGCCGACCTGGGTGGCCGCCAGCGTGGCGCCCGCGCTGAAGGTGATGACCGTGCCCGAGGCCTGGGCCGCGATGGTGGCGTCGGCATCGGCCAGCGCCGCCAGCTTGCCGGCGATGCTGGCGCGGGTGTCGCCGTCGGCGGCGATCACGTCGAAGCGCTTGCCGTCGGCCACGGTGAGCGTGTAGTGCGCGCCCGCGACGATGCCGGACAGGCCCGTCAGGTCGACCGTGACGTCGTTGCCCGAGGCCGTGCCGCTGGCCGTGCCCAGGCGGCTGTCGGCCTGCAGCGCCAGCACGTCCAGGCTGCCGCTGCCGTTGCCCAGGCCGGTGACGTCGATGAAGGCATTGGTGCCCAGGCGCACGAGGTAGTCGTGCCCGTCCAGGGTGAGGCCGTAGAGCTTGCCGGACTGCGGCGCGGTGCCGCTGTCGAACAGCACGTTGGTGTGCTGCGCCTGGTCGAAGCCCGGCGCCACGTCGCCGGCCCCGGTGTCGAGGCTGCCGCCGTCCTTGGCCACGCCGCCGGTGACGGCATCGAGCGTGGGCAGCGTCAGCGACACGCCGGCCAGGGTGAAGGGCGTGTTGCCCTGCTCGGCGCTGAGCACCAGCCGCAGGTTGTCCGCATCCACCGTGACGGCGATGGCCTCGCCCTGCTCGATGCGTGTCTTGAGCGCGCCGAGCACGCCGGCCGCCGTGTCGCCCTGGGCCGCGGTCACGCTGTAGGCATGGCCGTTGACGGTGACGGCGTAGATCTGCCCCGCCGCCGGCTGGATGCCGAAGGCCAGCGTGCTGACCTGCGCCACCGACACGCCGGCCGGCGTGAGCGTCTGGCCCTGCAGGTTGACGATGGCGCCGCCGGCCTCCAGCAGCGAATGCTCGGTGACGGTGCTCTGCGGGTCGTAGCTGAAGCCGCCGGCGGCGATGGTGCGCACCTCGACGTCGTCGCCATTGCCGTGCTTGCCGGGGTCGGTGAGCTGGGTGATCTGCGCCGCGCCGCGCACCGTCACCTGGTAGCCGTAGAGGTCGGCGGTGCGGTCGTCATAGGCATCGGTCACCACCGTGGTGGTGCCGTCGGGCTGCAGCGTGGCGACCGACAGGGCCTTCCATTCCTTCACCCCGTGCAGTGCATCGGCGGTGATGCGGCCGGAGGTCTTCTCGGCGCCCAGGTCGGTCGCGGCTTCCACCAGGTCGACGTACATGACGCCGGCCGCGCGCAGGTCGATGTCGCTGCCGCCGGCGAAGTTGCGCACCTCGCGCAGGTACAGGTCGCCGCCGGCGGCGATGTCGATCAGGCCGTCGCGCGCGCTGGCCAGCTCCACCACCAGGCCCGTGGCCTCGTTGATGCGGATGGCGCCGTGCACGGTCGAGCGCACCTTGAGCGTGTCCACCAGCGTGTTGAGTTGGGCGTCGCCCGCGGTCTGCACTTCCAGGCGGTCGGAGATGAACACCGAGGCGCCGTCGCTGGTGACGGCCTGCGCCGTGAGGCTGAGCACGCCGCCGGTGGTGGCCGCGGCCACGATGCCGCTCTGCACGGCCAGCGTGCCCTCCACGATCAGCGTCACATTGCGGGCCGGATCGAAGCCCTGCAGCCCACCGACGAAGCCGCTGAGCGTCAGGTCGTCCTGCACGTGGACGAAGATGTCCTGCCGCGCGCGCAGGTCGAAGCGCAGCGCGGGCAGCTGGTCCACCTGCAGGTTGATGAAGCCCGTCTCCTGCGCCGGCGCGTTGACCGAGGTGCTGCCGCTGGCGTTGACGTCCACCGACTGCTGCACGGCCGTGGCGCCATCGGCGCGCACGATCACCTGCTCGATGGCATCGAGCGCGGCGCTGCCGTCGTAGTGCTGCGCCTTGACGGCGATGGTGCCGCTCAGGTTGACGTTCTGGCCCGCCACCAGTTCCAGGTGGCGGTTGACGCTGAGCGTCACGTCCTTGAGGTTCAGGCTCTCGCCCGTCTGCAGGATCAGCGTGTCGGCGCTGAGCGTGGTGGGCAGCAGCTTGGTGACCGGCTCGCCGCCCGAGGCCTCGGTGCCGAACACGAAGTACTTGCCCGCGCGGTATTCCATCCACTCGGGCGCCTCGAAGAAGCGGTAGAGCTCCACCGTCTGCGCCGCGTCGAAGACCACGCCGCGGCTGTAGGCCAGCGAGTCGCCCGCCGCCGGTGCCTTGACGACCACGCTGCCCTGGTGGCTGGTGAGCGACACGGTGTCGCCCGCCATGCGGCCGTCCACGTCCACCAGCAGGCTGCCTTCGCTCTCGATGGCCACGCGCGTGTTGCCGGTGCCGGCGGTCACGCTGCTCAAGGCCTGGACCACGGTGAGGCCGGCGTACTTCTCGCCCACGCCGTCGAAGTCGTGCAGCGCGATGTCGCCGCCCGTGGTGGTCGCGTCGAGTTCGTTGACGGCGATCTCCAGCCCGGCGATGCCGGTGGCGGCGCGCACCGTCAGGCGCTGCGCCACCACGTCCACCGCCGCGTCGGCGAAGGACTCGGCCACGGCGCCCTGGCGCGAGATCAGCGTCACCAGGCCGGCCGAGCTCAGGCTCTGCTGGGCCTGGCCGTCCACCACCGGCAGGTCGGCCGCGGTGGCGGCATGGACGCCCGCCGAGACATGGCGCACCAGCAGGTCCTGCAGCGCATCCACCTTGACGTCGTTGCCGGCCTTGTTGGTGCGCAGCACCACCTCGACCAGTTCGACCACGCCTTCGCCGGTGAGGGTGAAGCTGCCATCGGCGATCTCCACGTCCTGCACCGTCAGGCGGCGCTCGCCCTGCGCCACGGTGGCGCTGGCGGTGTCCTGCACCGCCAGGCGCAGGCTGTTGACGTTGGTGGCGATGTCCACCGCGCCGGTGCTCGTCAGCACCAGCTCGTCGGCCACCACGCGGGTGTCGTCGTCGTGCCAGACCTGGCCCTGGGCGCTGAGCGTGACGTCGCCGCGTGCGTCGTTGCGCACGTCGCCCAGCACCAGGTCGCCTGTCAGGCCGGCGGCACTGAGGGTGGAGAGGCTGATGTCGTTGCGGTCGCTCGTGCCGAGCGTGAGCACGCGGATGGCCTTGAGCAGGCCGGTGTTGCTCACGGTGATGCCGCCGTCGGCGGTCTGGGCGTCCAGCGTCAGCGGGCCGGCGTTGACGAGGTCGATGTTGCCCACGCCGGTGAGCGCCAGCTGCGCCTCGGACACGCGGGTGCCCAGGGTCAGGCCGGTCTCGGCCGAGGCCTCCAGGCGGCGGGCGGCGATGGTGCCCACGGCCACCCAGACCTTGTTCTCGTCGCCCGTGGTGTTCGGCAGCTGCACGAGGTCGCGGCGCTGTTCGATGAAGCCGGCCTGCGCCTGCAGGTGCAGCACGCCCTGCGTGGCGCTGGCCTCCAGCGTCGCATGGTCGAGCACGATGTCGCCGCCGAAGCGGCCCGCGGTGAGCGACAGTCCGCCCTCCGTGGCCTTGAGCACCGTCTGTGCGTCGGCCTCGATGCCGCCGTCGCGCGCCGTTGCGGCGGCGGCCGAGCCGGCCTCCAGGTCGATGCTGCCGGCGGTCACGGCGCCGCTGAGGAAGAGGTCGCGGCCCGCATCCACCGTCACGCTCGCCAGGCTGTCGCCGGCGGCGGCGCCGGCATGGGTGGCGCCGCCCAGCGTCAGGTCCTGCGCGGCCAGCAGCGTCACGGTGGCGCCGCTGCCGATGCCCAGCAGGGTGGCGTTGTCCGCCACCTCCAGGCTGGTGCCGGCGGTCAGGCTCAGGCTGTGGGCCTGCAGCGTGGACTGCACGTCCCGGCCCTGCGCGTCGGCCACACCCTGCACCTGCACCAGCGTGCGCGCGCTCACGTCCAGCCGGTCGCTGGCGCTGACGACGCCCGACAGGCGCACCGAGGCGCCGGCGTCGATGACGATGTTCTTCGCGCCCAGTGCGGCGGCATCGCCGAAGTCGCCGTAGCTGCTGCCCACCGTCTCGGTGTGCGCCTCGGAGACGAGCTGCGTGACCTTCTGGATGATCGGCACCGACTTCCAGACGGTCACGTCCTTCAGCGTGGTGACCATCACCTCCTTGGTGGTGGTCTGGTAGACCGGCCGGTAGTCATCGATGTCCTGCGCCACCGTGGCCAGCTGGTACTTGAGCTGCACGCGCTGGTCGTAGACGTTCTCGGTCTTGGCCGTCCACTGGTAGGTGTAGTTCCAGAAGTTCTCGTAGCGGTAGCCCCAGACCTTGATGGCCGTGATCTCGTCGTTGTGGCCGCCGAAGTCCGGCTTGCTGCCCGTGAGCTTCTCTTCCCAGCCGCCGTAGTTCTTGTGCTGGAAGACCTGCACCGCATAGGTGGCCGAGCTGAACCGCACCGCCTGGATGTCGTCGTTCCAGTCGTCGCCGCCACGCGAGCCGTTGTAGTTGCCCACGAGGTTGCTGGTGTCGCTCTTGACCTCCAGCGCATAGCCCACGTAGTTGGCCCACCAGTAGAAGACCGGGCCCGCATAGCCCGCCTGGATGCCCGGCGCCACGCCGACCTGCCGCGTGCTGTCGAAGGCCGACGACTGCAGCACCAGCGAGGCCGTGCCCGAGGCCAGGGTGGCGCGGTAGTCCTCGTTCGCCAGGATGGCGCTGATGCCGAAGGCGGCGTTGTTGGCGCGCACCTTGGCGCCCTCGCTGTCGAACCACGACCACTTCGGCGCGTAGCTGATCGTCGCGTCGTGGTCGTCGGCCATGTCCAGGTACTGGCGGGTGCCGGTGCCGTCCATGTAGCTGACCTTCCAGCGGCCGATGTCGTGGTCGAAGTCCAGCGACTGGTTCGACCAGTCGAAGTTGCTGGCCGTTCCCGTGAAGCTGGAGCTGACCTGCGTGTAGAAGACCTTGCTGCTGTCGATGTAGCTGCCCACCAGCTCGCCGCTGTGGGTGGCACCGGCCTGCACCCAGTTGCCACCGGTGTTGCTGCCGTCGGCGCTGGTGTCGCCATCGAGGTAGAGCGCACTGCCCTGGCTGACCACGCGCAGCACGTCCTCCTGCGCGCCCACGGGCATCAGCACGTACTTGTCGCGCCAGCCGGCCACATTGACATAGAAGACCTGCAGCGTGCCGTCCTTCCAGTCGGGCGTCCAGGCCGACTCGGTGGTGTTGCCGTTGAGCGTCTGGTGCGTGACGGCGTTGTCGTAGCCGAAGTCGTACAGCGGCATGTAGCCGAGCGTGTTGAGCACGGCCCAGCGCTGCGCATCGGTAAGCTGCGAGAAGCTCTTGTAGTCCGAGCTCTTGTAGTCGCCGCTGGGGGCGGCGACCGAGCGGCCGGGGTTCTGCTCGTCGCCGGCGCGCGTCCAGTCGACCACCGGGATGGCCGCCTTGTTGGGCAGCGTGCTCAGCGCCTTCTCCTCGGCCGTGTTGAAGTAGTCCACGCCCTCGATGAAGAACTCGCGGAACTGCTGGTCGGCCGCGGCGGAGGGGTTGTAGTAGCCGGTCTGCGACAGCGTCACGTCCATCGTGTGATAGCTGCTGCCCACCTTGACCAGCTCGGTGCCCACCTGCTCGGTGACCTGCGTCGTCTGCCAGCTCACCTCGGGCACCTGGATGGTGCCGTCGGCCACCTGCTGGTAGCCGGTGACCACATCCACCGTCTGTTCGGTGGTGGTGTAGCTGGTGACCTGCACGGCCTGCACGGCTGCGAGCTGCTGCGCGGACTTGAGCACCACGTCGCCGCCGGCCTGCACGACCAGCGTGCCCTCGGCATTGACCTTGCCCTGCTCCAGCACCAGGATGTTGCCGCCCGCCAGCTGCGCGCGCGCGATGTCGGATTCCAGCCGCTCGCGGCTCCAGCCCAGGTCCACGCCCGCGTTGAGGTGCACGTCGTGGCGCGAGCCCAGGAAGCCGCCCAGCGTGAGCGAAGTGCCCGCGTTGACCAGCAGCAGGCCATGCTCGGCGTCCTGGTCGACCTGCACGTTGCCGTTGATGACCACCGTGGGCGCCGCCAGGTGCACCAGCGAGCCGGCCTTGACGATGGGCGAGTCGCTGCCCGCCGCGGAGGCGCTGGACAGCACCAGGCGCGTGCGCGCCTGCATGTAGATGGACGAGTCCTCGCCGAAGGCGAAGACATGGCTGCCGGCCGTCATGTTGATGCTGGCGCCGGTGATGGCCACGCCCTCCTGCACCTCGATGTTGCGCATCACGTTGACGTCGCCGGAGGTGGAGGCGATCACCACGTCCTTCACATGGGCGCGGGTGGGGCTGCTGCCGTCCACGCGCTCGCCGATCACGTGCGAGATGGTGATGCCGTCGGCCGCGCGCACGGTGACCGTGCCGCCCTCGCCGGTGTCGAGCACGCCGCCGGAGATCTGCTTGCCGTCGGCGTCGAGCACCAGGGTGTCGATGAGCACGCCGATGCGCGTGGCGGCATCGGTGCCGCCTTCGACGCGCACCTGGTCGTCCCCGCGCACCAGCGCCGAGACCACCACCTGCGAGCGCGAGCTCAGGGTGATGTCCGCGCCTTCGCCCTCGGCCACCACGTCGCCGCGCAGGATGAGGTCGCCATCGGCCGAGACCACGATCTGGGCGTCGGCATCGCCCACGCCCAGCCGGCCGGCCGAGCTCACCGTGAGGCCGTTGCCGGCCGTGTCGGTGCCCGCCAGGACCTGCAGGCTGCCGCTGGCGGAGAGGTGCGCCGCGACCACCATGTCCAGCGCCGCGCGCAGCTGCATCTGGGCACCGGCGCCGTCCAGCTGGCGGCCGCCGGCATAGGCATCGCCTGCCAGTTCGATGCGTGCGCCCGCATCCAGGCGCAGCACGCTGGCCGCGGCCAGCGTCACCAGCTGGCCATCGGCGGCCGAGCGGATGCTGCCGCCGGCGCGCAGTTCGAGCAGCCGGTCGGCCGTGATCACCGCGCCGCCGCTGGCGGCGCCGACCGAGCCGACGGCGATGTCTCCCGCCGCCTGCACCAGCACGCCCTGGCCCGCGGCCCCTGCCGTGATGGGCGAGCCGTACAGCGCCACGTTGCCGCCCGCCACCACGCGCAGCGAACCGGCCAGCTGCATGTCGGCATGCAGCTGCACACCCTGCGCGGCCGCGATGTCGACCTCGTAGTCGTAGGTGGCCGGCGTGGCCGCCGTGCTGCGCACGGTGCCGGCCAGATCCACGTTGCGGCCCGACAGCACGATCTGCCCGCCGGTCTCGATCCAGCCGGCCTCGTGCTGCAGCGTCAGCGTGCCCTGGCTGGAGACGATCTGCACCAGGCCCGTGCCGCCGCTGTCGCGGCCCAGCGCGCTGTTGATGGAGACGTCGTTGACGCCGCTGAAGAGGATCCGGCCGTTGGCGTCCAGCGTGTTGAAGTGGGCCGAGTTGGTGGTGACCAGGCTCAGCTCGCCGGCCCGCACCTGGCTGCCGGCGCTGACGATGATGTCGCGCTGGGCCGTCAGGTCGCCGCGCAGCTCCAGGGTGTTGCGCGCCTCGATGACGATGTCGGCGTTGGCGCCGCGCGCCACCAGGTCGCCGCGGATGATGGCGTTGCCGGCCGGGGCCAGGTGCATGCCGCCCGAGAGGGTCTCCAGCAGGCCGGTCTCGGTGAGCTCCACCGTCTGGTTGCCCAGGGCGTTGGTGCCGGCATAGAGGTTGATGGCGCCGTAGGCGCGGATCGCGCCGGCGATCGTGATCTCGCCGCCCGGCGCGTTGGCGCGGCCCAGGTTGACCACCGAGCCGCGGGCGCTGGCGTCCAGCGCCCAGCCGCGGTCGGAATCGGCCGGGGCCGACACGGCCTGCGTGAAGCCGAGCAGGCCGGCGCCGCCGCCGGCATCGGCCAGCGTGAAGGCGTAGTCGCCGGTGATCATCAGCCGCCCGTCGGTCAGGCGCACCGTCAGGCCGTAGCCCGACAGTTCGGGCGCGGCATCGATGGCCGCCTGCAGGTCCTGCACCAGCGAGGCCAGCCCGGCGTTGCCCGCGGTGGCCGAGGCCGGCACGGTGAGGGTGGCACTGCGCAGGTAGCTGCCGTCCTTGACGGTGAGCACCAGGCTCGCGTCGCGGCTCAGGTGGCCGTCGGCGTACTCGGCAAAGCCCGCCGCCGTCAGCTCCTGCGTCCAGGCCGGCGTGAGCACCGACACGTCGCCCGCGGCCGACAGGGTGATCGCGCTGTCCTCGGACCAGGTCTTCAGGTGCACGTTGCCGCCGAGCACCACGCCCTGGTCGGCCCAGGGATTGGCGCTGCTGGGCGTGCCGGCGCCGATGCCGCCGCGCACCTCGATGGCCTTGCCGGCCATCAGGTCGCGGCCCAGGCGCACCTGCTGGCCCGCCGTGATGCTGATGGTGGAGTCGCCGCCGAAGGTGTGGACGGTGCTGCCCAGCGTCATGCCGGCCGGGTCGAAGTGGTCCACCACCTCGCCACCGGCCACCAGCAGGCCGTCGAGCTGAGCGTCCTGCGAGGCGCTCACCACGATGCGGCCGTCCGCGTCGTGCACCGCCACGCGCGCGCTGCCGGGCATGCGCACGCCGATGCCGTCGCTGCTGTAGCCGCCGGCCAGTTCCACGCTTTCGCTGGCGCGGATGGTGGCGCCCACCTCCACGGTGGCGCCCGAGGCGCCGGTGGTCTGGGCGCCCAGGTAGAGCTGGCCTGCCGAGCGCAGCACCACGCGCGAGGCCTCGGTCGACCAGTCGATGGTCTCCGTGCGTTCGCCGCCGGTGGCCGGCGCGCCGCTCTGCTGCAGCGTGCCGCCCGACAGGATGCTGCCGCCGATGGTGATGCCGCCATAAGCATCCACCGAGACCAGCCCGCCCGAGCCGTCGCTGGTGATGCCCGCCGCATTGAGGCCGGCCGCGCTGCCGATGACCACGCCCCAGCCGTCGTCGTCCGCGCCGGTCAGGCCGGTGGTCTGGATCTGCACCGCGCGCGTGGCCTGCAGGGCCGTGTCCACCAGCACCTGTTCGCCGGCCTGCACACGGATGGACGAGTCCGCTCCGCTCCACTGGATGCCGCTGCTGCCGATGATGCCGCCGGCCACCAGCGCGCCATGCAGTTCGACGTCGCGGCTGCCGATGACGGTGATGCTGCTGCCCGCCGCCGTGGTGTTGAGCACCGAGGAGGCGTTGACGTAGACGCTGGTGCCGTCGGCGTTGGCGCCGTGCAGGTCGGTGCCGTCCAGCGACATGCCGCCCACCAGCGTGATGCTGCCGTTGACGCGGGCCTGGCCTTCCCAGTAGACCCAGCGGTCGGACTGCAGCACCAGGTCCGAACCCTGGCCCAGCAGGTTGATGTTGCCGCGCACGATCACGTCGTCGGCCGTGGAGACCACGAAGTCCGCATCGTCCTGCAGCGTGGTGACGGTGCCCGTCAGCAGGAAGCCGAAACCGCGCTGGCCCAGCAGCGGATGCGGCTCCAGCACGCGGATCTCGTCGACCACGCCGTCGTTGTTGGCGTCGTAGGCCTGGACCACGTAGGTGTGGCTGCCGTCGCGCACCACCCAGCGGTCGGTGCCGGCCGCGCCGCTGGTGTCGTTGCGGTAGTCCACGCCCTCGGTGAAGCCGGTCATGACCTGCTTGCCCTCGGCGGCCGAGGCGTTGTAGTAGACGGTGCCGGCGTAGGACTTGAAGCCGCTCTGGTCGACGATGCGGAAGAGCTGGTCGCCCGACAGCTGGGCGAAGGCCGTGCCGTCGGCGGGGCGCGCCACGTCGCTCCAGTGCAGGGTCTCGGCGTGGTAGTCCACCCCGGCCTCGAAGCTCAGGCGGTACTGCGCATCGGCCGATGCATTGGCGTTGTAGTAGCCGGCGCCGTCCCAGCGGGCATAGCCCAGCTGGCGCAGCACCGCGTCCTGCTGCTCCAGGCTCAGGCGGTCGAAGGTGGTGCCGGGCGCCGGCACGGTGAGTGCATGCCCGTCGGCCCCCGTCCACACGATGTCGGCATTGCGGTAGTCGCGGCCCTCGCCTTCGACCAGCAGGCCCACGGTGCGGCCGGTGGCGGCGTTGTGGAACACCTCGCGGTCCACCTGCGCATAGCCCAGGGCGTCCAGCACCACGGCACGCTGCGAGGGGTCGAGGTCCTCGAAGGTCGCGCCGGCGGCCGGGGCAGCGGCACCGCCCCAGTCGATGGCGTCCAGGTTGTAGTCGGCGGCCTGGCCCTGCGCGAAGCCGTCGACGATGCGCACGGTGCGGTCGGCGTCGGCCTTGATGAAGTGCAGGCCATCGAGCACCTCGTAGCCCAGTGCACGGGCCACCACCTTCTTCTGCGCATCGGTGAGCTGGTCGAAGCCCGCGTCGGCCGCGGGCTGGCCCGCGCTGCCCCAGTAGATGCTGGCGTTGCTGTAGTCGGTGGCAGGGCCTTCGCTGAAGGTGGTCAGCACCTTCTTGCCGGGTGCGGCGCTGTAGTTGAAGAAGTTCTTCTCGCCGCTGCCGTGCTCCAGGTAGTCCACCACGATCTGGCGCTGCAGCGCGGTGAGCTCGCTCCAGCCGGCGTCCACCGCGGGCAGCGGCGAGATCGGCGTGGCGTCCAGGCCCGTGCCGTTCCACAGGTCGCCGGGCATGGCGTAGTAGTCGAAGGTGTAGCCCAGGGCCTGGGCCACCGCCAGCTTCTGCGCGCCCGAGAGCTGGTCGAAGGCCGTGCCGGCCGCCGGCGCGGGCACGCCCGCGGCGGCCCAGTCGATGTGGCCGTTGTCGTAGTCGTGCGCCACGCCCTGCGTGAAGCCGGTGGCCACGGTGAGGCTGCCGTCCGGTGCGGTATGGGTGAACACCAGCCCGTCGTAGGTGGCATAGCCCAGCGAGGCGGCCACGGCCTTCTTCTGCGCCAGCGTGAGCTGGTCGAAGCCGGCGTCCGTGGCCGGTGCACCGGCGCTGCCCCAGTCGATGTCGGCGTTGCGGTAGGCCACCAGCTCGCCTTCGGTCAGCGCGGTGCGGAAGCTGTGCGTCTGCGCGTTCCAGTAGCCGCCGTCCTCGTAGGTGGTGTAGCCCAGCGAGGCGACCAGCGCCGCCTTGGCGTCGTCGGGCAGCTCGGCGAAGGGCGTGTAGTTGGCCAGGGCCGTGGCCGAGGCCAGCGCGGCCAGCGGCGTGTCGGCGCCGCCGAAGAGCTGGCGCAGGTCGACGTGGATGTCGCCGCGGTTCAGCGCCTCAATGATGGCGGCGAACTTCTGCACGTCGCTGAGCGTGGCCAGCGTGCGGCCTGGCAAGGTGTCGAAGTAGTCGGCATGCGCATCGCTGACGGCGCCGGCATCGATGTGCAGCGCGCCGGCCGCGGTGAGCGAGCCCGCGAGCATCAGCTCGCCGGCCGTCTGGATCGACACGCTGGCATCCGCGCCGGTGAGCTCCGGCGTGAGGCCGTCGGCGCCGAAGCGCGCGCCCGAGAGCACCGCGCTGCCCGAGAGCAGGCCGAGCGCGCCGGTGGCGCTCAGCGCGATGACGGAGCGTGCGCCCTCGGCCGACACCGTCGCACCTTCGAGCACGCGCAGCGAGGCACCGGCGGCGATCTGCAGCTGCACGTCGTCGCCATGGGCCTGCACGCCAGCGGCGATCACCACCGAGCCCGAGCCGCCCAGGAACAGATGGCTGCCCGCCTTCATCGTCTCGATGGCGGCGCCCTTGTCGGCGGTGATGCTGTTGGCCTCGGCGCCGTAGCTCACCAGCGCATCGGTACCGGTGCTGCCCACGACCTGCACGTCCAGCAGGTCGTCGGCGCGCAGCCAGCCGCTCACGACCAGCTGCTCGGTCAGGCGCAGCACGGTCTCGCGGGCATGGATGCCCGCGTCGGGCACGCCCATGGGCGCGCGCACGTTCTGGCGCTGGATCTCCATCAGCCGCCCGGCGAAGGTCAGGCGTTCGGTGGACTGCACGTCGCCCTGCACGGTGATGCGGTCGGCGATGAGCGTGGCGTCGTCGCGCAGCAGGGCCGAGTAGAACTGCGTGCCCACCACGGCGTCCTCGACGTCGCCCACGTACATGCGCACGCCGGTCGCGGCGTGGCCGATGGCGATGGACGAGAAGCCGTCGCGCAGCGCGGCCAGGTCGCGCATGCCGAGTTCCATGAAGCCCGTCTCGTTGCCCAGCGAGTAGTCGCCGCCATAGGTGCCCTGGGCCGCGCCGCCCACGCGGTAGCCCTGGTCGGCCGAGAAGCTGCGCAGGCTGAAGCTGCCGGTGCCGCTGACGCGGTCGTCGCCCGAGGCGAAGTCCACGTCGTCGGCCACGATGGCGATGGCGCCGCCGCCGGTGCCGGCGGAGATCTGGCCGCCGTCCAGCGACAGCAGCGCCTCGTGGCTGCCCAGTTGCAGGTCGATGCGGCCGGCGGGCGTGGTCAGGCCGCCGGCTGCGTAGCCGTCGGTCACCACGCTCAGGCTGTCGGCCTCGCGCACCACGATGTCGGCATAGGCCGCGCCGGCCGTGCCGCGGTTGACCACGTTCAGCTGCGACACCTGCGTGGCGAGCGTGCCGTCGATGCCGGCGGCGCTGATGCTCAGCAGGGCGTCCGGCGCCTTGTAGAGCGCGGTCTGGCGCACGTCGAGGATGCCGGCCGTCTCCAGGTGCAGCGAGGTGTGGCCCCAGCTGGCGCCGTCGGTCATCTTCAGCACGGTGCGGCCGGTGCTGGTGTCGCTGAGTTCCAGGCGCTCCAGGGCGTCGTCGAAGTTGATGACGCGGTCGGCGCCGTCGATGGCCACCTTCAGGCTGTGGTCGCCCAGCAGCAGCGTGCCGGTGCTGGAGAAGGGCGAGATCACCAGGCGGTCGGTGTCCCCGCCACCCTTGAGGTTGAGCGTGCCCGCGCCGCTCACGTAGATGAGGTCGTCGCCGCTGCCGGCGTCCACGGTGTTGACGCCGGCGCCGACGTAGATGACGTCGTTGCCGCCGCCGCTCGAGATGGTGTTGACGCCCTCGCCCATGTCCACGATGTCGGCCGCATCGCCGCCGGTGAAACGGTCCTTGCCGGCGCCGCCCTCGAAGCGCAGGCCGCTGACTTCGCCGCTGAGGAATTCGTCGTCGCCCGCGCCGCCGCGGATCACGCTGCCCGCCGCACCGCCGAGGATGACGAAGCTGTCGTTGCCCTCGCCGCCGTCGAAGTCCAGCGCCGCAGTGACGTACTTGCCGACGTAGACCGAGTCGTTGCCCTTGCCGCCCACGCCCACGATGCGGTTGACGCCGGTGAAGCTGGCCGTCTCGCCCAGCGAATGCACCACCACGGTGTCGCTGCCGCGCTCCTGCTCGATCGAGTAGGACTCGTTGGTGATGTCGTCGTAGATGGTGTCGCCGTAGCGGCCCGAGGTGTCGCCCATGTTCAGGTAGAGCGTGTCGCCCACCTGGTGGGCGATCTGCGGCGGATCGGCCCACGACCACTTGAAACTGCCCGAGACGGTGATGCCCATCACCGTCACCCGCGCGGCCAGGTAGGCGCTGGCGGCGTTGATGTCGATCTCGCCGCGGAAGCCCGCCAGCGTGATGTCGATGGAGAACAGGCCCAGGTCGATCTCGAAGTCCAGCGAGCCCCACACCGCCGCCGCGAAGCGCGGCTGGCTCGACAGCACGAGCGAGGCGCCGGCGTTGAGGTGCAGCGGGCCCAGCCAGATGTCGATCTCGGCCTTGCCGCGGATCTCGAAGTTGCCCTCCGAATCCACGTAGCCACCCACGTCGATGGTCAGCGCGTTGAAGAAGTTCAGGCTGCCGTCGAAGGACAGCTTGAACACGTTGTCGATCACGCTGATGCCACCCTTGAAGTCGACATCGAAGAGGAAGAGGCTGAGCTCGCCCTGCATCTGCATGTCGAACAGCGTGTTGGCCTTGATCACGTTGCCGTGCAGGTCGGTGTAGTCGCTGTGGCCGGTGTTGATGCGGATGTCCGCATCGGCGCTGATGCCGATGATGTCCACGCCCATGTTGACGTGGGTGTGGATGTTGAGCGCGAAGACGGGCGCATCGCCGTCCATCAGGAAGGCGGCCGAGCCGCCCAAGGCCACGCGGCCGAAGCCGCCCAGCTCCAGCGCCACGTCCAGCGCGGCCTGCACGCCGCGCTTGTCGATCAGCAGGTCGATGGCGCCGGTCATCTCCACCGGGCCCACGGCCACGGCGCCCGAACCCGAGATGCGCAGCATCTGCGGATCCAGCCACACGGTGCCCAGCGGCTTGCCGGCGGCGTCGACCGCCAGCGTGCGCACCTCCTGCTTGGCGGCGGTGGTGTTGATCTGCAGCAGGAAGCGGCCGGAGACAGTGAACACGCCGCCGCCGTCGATGATGATGGAGTCGGCACCGCTGCCGCCCACCTCGAAGGCGCCGTAGATGCCGGTGTTGCCGCCATCGACCACGATGCCCAGCGTGCCGGTGACCGACAGCGGCTCCAGCAGCGGCAGGTCCAGCGTGGCGGTGGCACCCAGCTCGGCGCGCACCGCGCCGTCGATCTCGGCGACGATGACGCTGAAGTCGCCCTGGAGGGTGAGCGCGCCGTCCAGCAGGTCCAGCGTGCCGTGGCCCACCACGGCCGCGTACACGCCCACCCAGTCGGGCTTGCCCGGAGGCGCGGCGCCGATGGTGAAGGTGTCGAAGTCCACCTTGTCGCGGAACTGCTCGGGCACCACGTAGACCACGTCGCGGCCGAAGGTGTTGAGCGACAGGTCCAGGTCGGCATGGATCTGCACCACCGAGCCGATGGCCAGGTCGGCGTCCAGCGAAAGGCGCAGGGCCACGCCCGGATCGCTGCCGCCGCGCACCACCACCAGGCCGGTGCCGTGGCGGCTGAGGTTCAGGCCCTCGGGCCCGATGGAGACGGTGACGTCGGCAAAGGCCGTCAGGCCTTCGCTCTCGCTGAAGCGGAAGTCCAGCACGCCGGTCATGCTGACCAGGCCGAAGAGCTTGAGCTGCGCCTCGCCGAACACGCGCAGCAGCTGCTCGTTGTACATGAGCACCACCGGCTCGTCGGCATTGCCCGTGGGAATGCCGTAGCCCTGGTGCGAGGCACCGTTCGAGTCCAGCCAGGTCGACTTGCTGAAGTCGATGGTGGTGAAGCTGAAGGACAGGCTCAGGTCCGGATCGAAGGACACGGCACCCGAGGCCGCGTCGCGCACCACATGGCCGAGGCCCACCGAGGCGCGCACGCCGGTGTTGATCTCGATGACCATGCCCTCGGCGTTGATCTCGGCCCCGGGCACGCCCACCAGTTCGATGGACTCGACGCTGGCGCGGCCCGCGAGGTACACGCCCACGTCCACCGAGTTCAGGCCGATCACCAGCTCCTTGGCCACCACGAGGCCCAGGTCCAGGTTCTCGACGGCCAGGCCCACGGCGCTGTCATTGGGCGTGTCGTTCTCGTCGATGCGGCCGTCGCCGTTGCTGTCGCGCCAGTAGCCGCCCACGCCGATGAAGCCATAGGCGTCGTTGATGCCGATGGCCAGGCTCGTCACCTGCGTCTGCTGCCCGTTGTTGAGGGTGACGGTCTCGGAGCCCTTCTTGGTCAGCGCCATCGAGGCCGACAGCTGCAGGAAGCCGGCCACGTTGATCTGCGCATAGCCGATGGCGGCCTGGATGATCTCCTGGTCGAAGTCGATGATGACCGCATGGTCGCCGCCGGCCGGCAGCGCATAGCCGCGGGTGGCGAGCTTGCCGTTGCCGTCGAGGTCCTCGCCGGCGTCCAGCACGCCGTTGTTGTTCTTGTCCTCGGGCGACTTGTCGTAGGTCGCGGCCCAGTCGATGGAGGGCGGCCCGAAGAGCTGCAGCAGCGGGTTGAGGTTGCCCGTCGGGTCGTTGGTGAGGACGAAGGTGTTGATGTTGACCGACACGTCCTGCGCCTGCACGGCCAGGATGTCCGGGTCCACGCCGACCAGGCCGGCATAACCGACGTCGGCCTTGAGCGTCAGGAAGTACGGGGAGGCGGCCTCCAGCCCCGGGATGCTGGTGAGCAGCGCGGGCTTGGCGATCACCAGGCCGAAGTCCACGTTGCCGATGGCCACGCCGACCGCGCCGTCGTTGATGGGGTCGTCGTTGTCGATGCGGTCGTTGTCGTCGGTGGCACTGTCGTAGCGGTAGGGGCCACCCACGCCAGCAAAGCCCTGCAGGTTGTAGCCGCCCAGGGTGAGCGTCTCCATGTCCATGGCCAGGTGCGTGCCGGTGTTGCCGGTGGCCTGGTTGACCAGCGTCTGCAGCCCGCCCAGGTCGACCTGGGCGCCGACGATGCGCTCGCCCTTGCGGAAGGCCAGCGAGCCGCTGAGGCTCAGGAACTGCGACACCTGGATCTCGGCATAGCCGATGTCCAGGCCCATGAGCTGCGTGCCGCGCTGCTGCATGTAGACCGGCGTGCCGCCGGTGCGCACCTCGAAGCCGGCGGGCCGGCCCGCCTGGTCGTCGGCCGGGAAGCTGTCCACGAAGTCGGCCGTGCCGTGCAGCAGGCCGCCGAACATCTCGCCGCCGCGGTTGAGCTCGATGGTGAGGTCTTCGGCGCGCACCTTGAGCACGTCGCCCATGCCGTAGGTGCGGGCGCTGTCGGCATGCGCATAGAGCGAGAAGAAGTCCTGCGCCTTGAACACGCTCGGCAGCTGGGCCTTGAACATGGTCAGGCCCACGTCCAGGCCTTCCATGCTGAAGCCGAAGAGATCGTCACCGTTGGCGATCTCCAGCTTGCCGTTGCCGCCCGGCACCTCCTCGTAGTCCGGGTTGCCCAGGCCGACGAAGGCATAGACGTTGCTCGCGCCGAAGCTCAGGCCCTTGAAGCTGACGTCCTGGATGGTCGAATAGTCGTCCGCCACGCCGCCCAGCGCCTTCAGCGCGCCCAGGATGGACTGCGCCTGGTCGCCCAGCAGTGTCTCGATGAGCGACACCTCGGAGGGCAGGCCGGTGTAGAGGGTGCCGGTGAAGGTCTCGCCGATGTTGAGCTGGAAGTCGCCGCGCAGGTGCACGAAGTCGCCCAGGTCCAGCGACAGGTCGGGCAGCGACAGCGAGCCGAAGAGCGTCAGACCCAGGTTCGGATCGAAGCCGATGGACAGGTCGATGTTGCGCACGAAGTCGAGCGCGCCCTTGAGGAAGTCCAGGTCGGGCGAGAACTTGGGCAGCAGGTCGCCCAGCCCCGAGAGCTTGATCGACGGGAACAGGTGGCTGGTGTCGGGCAGCTCGAACTCGAAGTGGAAGCCGCCGTCGATATTGATCAGGTCGAACAGGCCCAGGTGCGCCTGCATGCCGATGCCCAGCGAGTTGCTGTCGAAGTCGAGCGTGAGGTGCTCGCCCTGGGTGCCGATGGGGATCTGCAGGCCCTGGCCGCCGTCGATGGCGCTGAAGTCCACATAGGCGCCGGGCACCGGTGCGGAGCCCAGGAAGGCGCCGTTGAAGGACAGCAGCAGGTCCGTGGCGTTGAGCGTGAGGAAGGGATCGGTGCCGACGATGCCGGCCATGCCGGCGGTGGCCGACAGGCCGAAGAACTTGCCGGGCAGCGGCACGCCCTGCGCCAGCGTGGGCGTCATCATGGCCAGCGCGAAGTCCAGGTCGTCGATGGCCAGCCCGATGGCGTCGTCGTTGGGCGGGTCCTGCTCGTCGATGACGCCGTCGCCGTTGGTGTCGCGGCGGTAGGGGCCGTTGATGCCGGCGAAGGCGTAGATGTCCTTGCCCGCCACCACCAGCGCCTCGGCCGAGGTGGTCAGCTTGCCGCCGGGCAGGTGGAACTCCACGTCCTCCACGGTCCGCTTCTGGAAGGTGAAGCCCCCCTGCAGCGACAGGATACCGGCGACGGAGGCCGTGGCGTGCGCCACCGTGGCCTCGATGAGCGCATTGCTGAAGTCCAGCACCACGGGCTCGCCGCCGGTGGCGATGGCCAGGCCTTCGCGGGTGCCGCCGTTGGTGAAGTCGGCCACCAGGTCCTGCCGGCTGCTGGCGTTGACCGCCACCTCGATGTCCTGCAGGTTGAACTGGATGAAGTCGCTGCCGAAGCCGACGAAGCCGATCTGCTCGCCATGGCCCTTCAGGCCGACGAACTTGGTGTTGGCGGGCACCAGCGGGTTGAGGGCGTCGAACTGGGTGGTCAGCACCGTCATGCCCAGGTCGAAGTCGTCGATCACCAGGCCGATGGCCTCGTCGTTGACCGGGTCCAGGCTGTCGACCACGCCGTCGCCGTTGCTGTCCTGCCGGTAGGGGCCGTTGATGCCCACGAAGGCCTGCACGTTGTTCGCGCCGAACTCGATGGCATTGGCCTTGACGGTGGTGGCGCCCAGCACCGTCTTGACCGTGAGGTCGGTGGCCGAGCCCATGCGGAAGGCGAAATCGCCGCGGAAGTAGACGAACTCCGAGACCGCCAGCAGCGCGCCCTGCACCTGCGCCTGGATGAAGGCACCGGCCGCGAAGTCGATGGTCAGCAGCTGGTCGCCCGCGCGCACCTGCAGCGGCCGGCCGGTGGCCTCGGAGAAGTCGATGGAGGCATGCACCTTCGGATCGGCCTTCCAGCCGTCGCTCCAGTTCATCTGCACCTCGATGCGGCCACTGGACAACTCGAACAGGCCCTCACCGCCGGCGACGACGAACTCGTCGGCCGAACCGTTCAGGGCCGTGAACTTGGGCAGCAGCTTGGCCAGCGCGCCGGTGGGCGTGAGGATGGCCAGGGCCAGGTCGACGTTGGACAGGGCCAGGCCGAACAGGTCGCTCTGCTCGCGCAGGGGCACGGTGCTGTCGAAGTCGGGATTGCCGTAGCCGATGAAGACATCGACGTCGCTGAGTCCGATGGTCATCAGCTGGAACTCGACGCCGTCGATCCGGCCGAGGTCCTCGGACACCTGCGCCCCCGCGGCGCCCGCGGCCAGCAGCGCGGCCGACAGCGGCAGGTTGCCCGCGGTGGCGCCGGTGTCGACCGAGAAGCGCTCGCGGCGGCCCTGCTCGAAGCTGAAGCCGCCCTGGATGTGGATGAAGTTCTCCAGCGTGAGGGTGGCACGCGCCACGTCCACGCCGATGTAGCTGGTGCTGAACTTCAGCGCCACCGGCGTGCCGCCGGTGCGCACCTCCAGCCCGTCGCTGCCGAAGCTGGAGAGGTAGTCGACGAAGGGCCGGATCTGCGTACCCGACCAGGCGGTGCCCTGGTTGGCGCGCACCTCGGCGCCTTCGGCGCTGAGGGTGAGGAAGTCCAGGCCCACGAAGGCGATCTGGTCGACGCTGGCCTCCAGCGACCACAGGCGGCCGACCTTGTGCTTGGGGTCCGTGAAGATCGCCATGCCCAGGTCGAGGTTGTCCACCACCAGGCCCACGGCGTCGGGGTCGCGGGTGGCGTCGATGACGCCGTCGCCGTCCTCGTCCACGAAGTAGGGGCCGGCGCCCACGAACAGCTTCACGTCGGACAGGCCGATCGTGACCATGTTCATGGCGTAGTTCTCGATCCGGTCGTAGTGGCCCGGGGTGGCGAGGGTGCCCACGGCCGCGGCGGCCGTCGGGTCGTAGGCGCCGAAGCCGGTGACGATGTCCACCGCCACGCCCTTGCCCTTGCCGAGCGAGAAGCCGCCCTCGATGTGGAAGAAGTCGCCGATGGCGATCAGCGCATGGCCGACCTCGACGCCGAAGTAGGCCTGCCGGAAGTCCAGGTACACGTCGTCGCCGCCGGTGGCCACGCGCATGCCCTGCGTGCCGAAGCTGGAGACGAAGTCCACGGTGGGCGAGACCGTGAGGCCGCGCCAGCTGGAGCCCTGGTTGAGCTGCACCTGCAGGTCCTGCACCTGCAGCTGCATGAAGCCCCAGTCCACGTCCAGCGGATTGGCCCACGACGCCTTCATGGCGTACATGAGCGGGATCACGCCGTTGGCGTCCACGCTCTTGCTGGCACGGAAGGTGGCGAAGGCCACGTCGATGTGGTCGAGCGTGAAGAACGGGTCGTCCGGGTCGCCGATGGTGATGCGCACATCGGCGGCGCCGATGGTGATGCTGTCCACCGCCAGGTGCGTGAAGCGGCTGTTGTCGGCCGACAGCAGCCCGGCCGCCTTGAAGCGCGCCAGGTCGGTGCCCAGGGCGCCGAAGCTGTCGGCGGCCGACAGGCCCGTGGCCACGTCCACCTGCGTGGTGGTGCGCTCGAAGGCGAAGCTGCCTTCGATCTGGAAGAAGTCGCCGATGTTCAGCAGCGCATGGGCCAGGCTGACGGCGATGGTGGCGCGGTCGTAGTCCAGCACGATGGGCGTGCCGGTGGCCGTGGGCACCTTCAGGCCGCCCTCGAAGCTGCTGGCGAAGTCGACATAGGGCGCCACGCTGCCTGCGGGCTGGCCGGCCCACTGGCCGCCCTGGTTGACGTCGATGGTCAGGCCCTGAGTCTGGAACTTGAAGATGCCGCCCAGGTCGATGTCGATGCCCTGGCCCCAGCTCACCTTGAGCGCATACAGGTCGGGGATGACCGAGTCCGGGTCGGCCGCCAGGGTGGAGTCGAACATCACCAGCCCGACATCGATGCCGTCGAGCTTGACGCCGAAGGCGTCGGGGTTCTGCGCCTCGCCGGCATCGCGGATGCCGTTGCCGTTGCTGTCGATGAAGTAGGGGCCCAGGCCCGCGAAGATCTCCAGGTCGGTGCCGCTGAGCAGCAGCGCCGAGACTTCCAGGTCGTCGATCAGCCGGTCGTCGGCCGACAGGCCCTGCACCTTGGCCAGGCCGGCACGCAGCGCGGGCGACAGGCCGGCGCCGTTGGCGGCCAGGCCCGTGACCACGTCCACATGCGTGGTGGCCAGTTGTTCCAGGTGGAAGCCGCCGCTGATGTAGATGTAGTCGGAGATGGCGAGCGTGGCGCGGCCGATGTTCACGGCCGTGGTGCTGCCGCTCTGGCCGTCCAGGTCGAAGGCCAGCGATTCGCCGCCGCCCAGGTTCACCGTGAGCGGCTCGGCCATGTGGGCGAAGTCCACCACCGGCTGGCCGGTCCCCGAGGCGCGGTTGATGGCGATGCCCACATCGGTCGCCGCCAGGGTGATGGCGTCGATGCCGACGAAGGCCGCCTGATCGGCACTGGCCTGCACGGCGGTCCAGCGGCGGGCCGGGTCGGCCTGGCTGGTCATCAGGGCGATGGCCAGGTCCACGCCGTCGAGTTCGATGCCCAGCGCGTCGCTGGTGCCGCCGTTGACGCCGGCGAAGGCATGCACGTTGTGGGCGCCGATGGCCAGCAGGTCCACGGCCACGGGCTGGGCGCCCTCGTCCACGTCGGGCGTGGAGGCCAGGTCCTGCAGGCGCACCTCGGCCGTGTGGGTCTCGATGGCGAAGTCGCCCTCGACCTGCACGAAGCCGTACAGGTCCACCACCAGGTGGGCGCTGGCCTGCAGCAGCGCGCCGTCGGCGCCGTCCATGCTCAGCTGCAGGTCGGTGCCGCTGCCGGTGACCACCGCCAGCTGGGTCGCGCCTGCCGCGTAGTCGACCACGGCGACGCCCGGGGTGCCGGCCTTGTTGATGGCGACGGCCACGTCCGAGGCCGTGAGCGTGAGATCGCCCGTACCCACCATGCCGGCGCTGCCGGCCGTGGCCTGCAGGCTGGTCCAGGTGCGTGCGGCGCTGCCCTGGGCCGGCGCGGCCTCGGTCATCAGCGCCAGCCCGAAGGTGACCTGGTGCAGCGCCAGGCCCAGCGCATCGGTCTGGCCGCCGTGCAGGCCGGCGAAGGCGTCCACATCGTGGCCGCCGATGGTCAGCACGTCCACCTTCACCTGGCTCGCGGGCGTCTGCTCGGTGCCGTCGGCCAGGGTGACGGTGCGGGTGCTGGTCTGGATCGCGAAGTCGCCTTCGACCTGGAAGAAGCCGTCGACGTCCAGCTTGAGGTGGCTGCTGACCTGCAGCAGCTCGCCCAGGTTGCCGGCCATGTCGAAGGCGAGGTCGCCATCGCCGGTGGCCACGGCCAGTTCGGTGGCGCCGCTGGCGTAGTCGACCACCGCATCGCCGGCGCGGCCGGCCTGGTTGATCAGCACACGCGTGCCGGTGGCGTCCAGCTGCAGGTCGCCCAGACCCTGCACCGAGGCGCTGCCGGCGGTGGCCTGCAGCGTGGTCCAGGTGCGGCCGGGCACCGACTGCTGCGTCATCAGCGCCAGGCCGAAGTCCACGTCCTGCAACTGCAGGCCCGCGTTGCCGGTGCCGGCGAAGGCATCGACCCCGGCGCCGCCGATGGTCAGCACGTCCACGGCGACCTTCTCGGGCTGGGCCGTGCCCTTGGCGGCCAGCTGCACGTCGGCCGTGCTCTTCTCGACCGCGAAGTCGCCGCTGACACGGAAGAAGCCGAAGATGTCCAGCGCGATGTGGCCGGCGGCCTGGGTCATCTCGCCCTTGCTGCCCGCCATGTCCAGCGCCAGCGGCGCGTCGGCGCCCACGTCGATCTTCAGGTCGGTGGCGCCGTCGGCATAGTCGACCACGGCATCGCCCTGCAGGCCGGCGCGGTTGATGCGCACCGTCAGGTCCGTGGCCGAGGCCGTCACGTCGTCGCCCAGGCCGACGAAGGCCACGGAGGCGGCGGAGGCCTGCAGGCTGGTCCAGGTGCGTGCAGGCGTGGTGCTGCCTGCCGCCATCTGCTGGCTCATCAGGGCCAGGCCGAACTCGACGTCCGTGAGCGCCAGGCCCATCGCGCTGGACGTGCCACCGTTGATGCCGGCAAAGGCATCGATGCCGCTGCCGCCGATGGTCAGCAGGTCGACCTCGACCTTCTCCGCTTCGGTCTGGTCTTTGGTCTTGGCCAGCGTGACTTCGGCACTGCTCTTCTCGATGGCAAAGTCGCCCTCGACGCGGAAGAAGCCGAAGACGTCAACGGTCAGGTGGCCGCTGGCCTGCAGCAGCTCGCCCTTGCTGCCGTCGAGGGCAAGCTCCAGATCGCTGCCGGTTCCGGTGCCGACCTTCAATTCGGTCTTGCCGGCGCCGTAGTCGACCACTTGGTCGCCGGCCTTGCCGGCTTGGTTCACCGCCACAGCGATGGCGCCCGCGGACAACTCCAGGCCGTCCACGCCCTGGAACTCGGCGCTCGTGGCCGTTGCCTGCAAGCTCGTCCACGTCCGTGCGGGCGTGGTGCTGCCTGCGGCCATCTGCTGGCTCATCAAAGCCAGGCCGAACTCGACGCCAGTCAGCTCCAGTCCCATCGCGCTACTGGTGCCGCCATTGATGCCGGCAAATGCGTCGACGCCCGTGCCGCCAATCGTGAGCAGGTCGACCTCGACCTTCTCCGCTTCGGCCTGGTCCTTGGCCTTCGCCAGCGTGACCTCCGCCGAACTCTTCTCGATGGCGAAGTCGCCCTCCGCACGGAAGAAACCGAAGACGTCGACGGTCAGGTGACCGCTTGCCTGAAGCAACTCGCCCTTGCTGCCGTCCAGCGTCAGTTCGAGGTCGCTGCCGGTTCCGGTGCCGACTTTCAGTTCGGTCTTGCCAGTGCCGTAGTCGACCACCTGGTCGCCGGCCTTGCCGGCCTGGTTCACCGCCACAGCGATGGCGCCGGCAGAGAGTTCCAGGCCGTCCACGCCCTTGAACTCGGCGCTCGTGGCCGTCGCCTGCAGGCTCGTCCACGTCCGCGCAGGCGTGGTGCTGCCTGCCGCCATCTGCTGGCTCATCAGCGCCAGGCCGAACTCGACGCCGGTCAGTTCCAGACCCATGGCGCTGCTGGTCCCGCCATTGATGCCGGCAAATGCGTCGACGCCCGTGCCGCCAATCGTGAGCAGGTCGACGTCGACCTTCTCGGCTTCCGTCTGGTCCTTGGTCTTGGCCAGGGTGACTTCGGCCGAACTCTTCTCGATGGCGAAGTCGCCTTCGACGCGGAAGAAGCCGAAGACGTCAACGGTCAGGTGGCCGCTGGCCTGCAGCAGTTCGCCCTGGTCGCCATCGAGCGCCAGCGCCAGTTCGGTCGCCGGTCCCGTGGCGATGCTCAGCGCCGTGGCGCCGTCGCCGTAGTCCACCACGGCGTCGCCGTCGCGGCTGGCCTGGTTGATGGCCACGCTGATGCCGGTGGCGGCGAGGGTCAGGCCATCGGTGCCCACCCATTCGGCCTGGGCCGCGGTGGCCTGCAGGCTGGTCCAGTGGCGCTCGGCGTCCAGCTTGTCGGTGACGAGCGCCAGCGCGAAGTCCACGCCGTCCAGCACCAGCCCGGTGCGGTCGTCGGCACGCCCGCCGTCCAGGCCGGCGAAGGCGTGGGCGTCATGCGCGCCCAGGGTGAGCAGGTCGACGGCCACATCGCTGCCGTCGGCCAGCGTCACCTGGCTGCTGCTGCGGTCGATGGCGAAGTCGCCGCCGACCTGAAAGAAGCCGTACAGGTCCACCTCCAGGTGGCCCCGCACGCGGGTGAGCTCGCCCAGCGCACCGTCCATGTCCAGGGTCATGGCCTGGCCGCCGGGCCCCGTGGCCACGTCCACAGACTGCGCCGCGAAGTCGATGACCAGCGTGCCGGCCGGCTCGGCCGGCGTGTGGTGGGTGAAGCCGTCCTGCAACTGCGACAGCACGGGCTGCTGCACCTCGGCCGTGGCCTGCACCTGCAGCGCCGCGACGTCCTCGCCGGCCAGGCTGCCACCGAAGCGCACCACCAGGTCCTGCCCGTTCCAGAAGGTGGCCTCGATCAGGGCTCCGTCGATGTGGGCACCGAAGGCCGCGGCCAGCGCCGCATTGATCTCGGCGCGGCTGCTGTCGAAGGCCAGCGCCGCGGTGGTCCAGGTCTGCCCACCGTGGCTGAAGGACAGCGTGAAGCCACCGCTGGTCGCCTGGGTGTCGAAGTGCACGCGCTGCGACTCGGCGCCCGCGGCATGGCCCTGTACGAGGTTGAAGGGCGCGGCGCTGGCATGGTCCAGGTCGCCGAAGTGGGTGGTGAAGTCGCCGATGTCCTGGTCGGCGCGGGCGCCGGTGAAGACCACGTCGTAGCTGGCGAAGCGGCTGCCCGAGGCATTGGCGTTGTAGGCCACATGCAGGTCGCCGGGCGCGAAAGCGTCCAGGGCGAGCAGCGCGGCTTCGATGGCCGCGGCCTGGGCGGCCGGGTCGTCGCTGTAGGCGATGGGGCCGGTGCGCACGCCGGCGTATTCGATGGTGAAGCTGCCCGAGGGGCGCATCTCGTCCACGCTCACCTGGCTGCGCAGGGTCGCCACGTCCTGGCCGACGAAGACGCCGCCGAACTGCACCAGCAGCGCGCCGCCGGCCGTGGTGCTGACGCTCACCTCGCCGCCGATGGCGGCGAAGGCGGCGTTCAGGGCGTCCTCCACCGCCTGCGCATCGGCGTCGAAAGCCAGCGCCGCGGTGGTGTAGGTGCGGCCGCCGAAGGCCAGCGACAGCGTGTAGTGGCCGGTGGCCGCGGTGTCGACGGCGATGCGCTGCACCTCGCCCGTGCCGCCGCCACCCTGGCGGATGTTCAGCGGCACCACGTCGCCCGACATGGTCTCGGTGACGATCAGGTCGCCGATGTCGGTGCCGGCCAGTGCGCCGAGGAAGCGGATGTTGTAGCGGTGGCCGCCCTGGCTCTGGGTGTCGAAGCGCACCTGCACGTCGCCGTCGGCGGCGCCCAGCAGGCCGACCAGCGCATCGTGGATGTAGCGCGCGTTGTTGGTGACGTCGTTGCCCACGAAGGTCAGCGTGCGCGAGCCGGCGACACCGTCGATTTCGAGGGTGTAGGTGCCCCGCGACGAGTAGGGCGTGGTGAAGAGCAGCTGCTTGACCTCGTCGGCCCCGGCGGTGGCCGCCACCACCTGCGCGATGCCGATGCCGACCGGCGGCGCGGGCACGCGCTCGGCCTCGATGACGATCTGCTTGACCTCGCTGGCGCCGGCCGTGGCCTCGGCCGCGGTGCCCACCGTGACCGTGACCGGCGCGGCATGGGCCTGCACCGTCAACGCCTGGGCCTGGGCCCCCGCCAGGGCGCCGACGAGTTCGATGGTGAAGCCTTCGGCCCGTGAGCCGCTGACCTTCACATTGCCCTGGCCGATGCCCGTGAGCCCTTCGAGCGCGCCGGTGAGCAGGGCGATGAGGGCGCTGCTGCTTTCGCGGCCGTCCAGCGCGAGCTGCGCCTGGTGGCCGCCGTAGTCCAGGTCCAGCGTGCCGGAGGTGCCGGCGGCCAGTTGCAGGTGCCACTGCGCGTTCTGCGTCTCGGTGCCGGCATCGACCGCGGGGATGGGCATGCCGCGGTTGATCTGCACCTGCAGGTCGGAGCCGGCGATGGTCACGCCGTCGAGCCCCACGAAGTCGGCCAGCTCGGCGCTGGCCTGCAGGCTGGTGAAGTGGCGGGCCGGCGCATCGCGGTCGGTGGCCAGCAGCAGGCCGAAGTCGGCCTGGCCCAGCCGCAGGCCCAGCGCGTCGTCGCTGCCGCCATGCAGGCCGGCGAAGGCGGACAGGCCGGCGCCGCCCAGCGTGAGGGTGTCCGCATGGATGACGCTGCCGTCGGACAGGGTCAGGTCCTGGCGCTTGCTCTGCAGCGCGAAGTCGCCTTCGACGGCGAAGAAGTCGAAGACGTTGAGTTCGATGTGGGCCGCGGCTTCGAGCAGCTCGCCGGCGCTGCCGGCGAAGTCCAGCGTGCGCGTGCTGTCGGGGCCGGTGGCCACGGGCAGCGGCTGCGCCGCCCAGTCGACCACCACGCCATCGGCATCGGCGCGGTTGATGCGCAGCTCGACCTGGCTGACGGTGGCGACCAGCCCGTCGACGCCGATGAAGGCGGCGCTGCCGGCGCTGGCTTCCAGTGCGCTCCAGTGGCGGGCCGTGCCGCCCGCCGCCTGCAGCTGCTCGGTGGCCAGCACCAGGCCGAAGCCGACGTCGTCGAAGCGCAGGCCGATGGCGTCGCTGCTGCCGCCGGCCAGGCCGGCAAAGCCGCGCGCATGGGCCGCGCCCACGGTGAGCAGGTCGACGTCGACCTGGGTGTGGTCCTCGTCGGCCAGGGTGACGGTGCCGCTGCTGCGGTTGAAGGCGAAGTCGCCTTCGAGCTGCACGAAGCCGAAGAGGTCGAGGGTGAGGTGGCCCGCAGCGCGGGTGACGGCGCCTTCGCTGCCGTCCAGGGCCAGGGTGAATTCGGTGTCGGCGCCGGTGTCCACGGCTAGGCCGTGGCTGCCCGAGAAGTCCAGCACCACGCCGTCGGCGGCGGCGCGGTTGATGGCCACGGACAGGTCCTGCCCGCTGGCGCTGAAGCCGTCGAGCCCGGTGAAGCCGGCCGTGCCCGCACTGGCCTGAAGCACGCTCCACTGGCGTGCCGGTGCGCTCTGGCCGGTGGCGGTCTTCTCGGTGGCCAGGGCCAGCGCCAGGTCCACGCCCGACAGGCCGAAGCCGGTGTCGCCGACGCCGGCGAAGGCCTCCAGGTCGTGCGCGCCCAGCGTCAGCAGGTGCACCTGCACATCGCCCGACTCGTCGGCGGCGGTGCCGGCCAGGTCGGCCGTGTGCAAGGTGGTGTCGTAGCGCTCCAGCGCGAAGCTGCCGCTGGCCTGGAAGAAGCCGAAGGCGTCCAGCCGCAGCGTGCCGGCGGCGCGGGTGATGGCGCCCTCGGCGCCGTCCATGTCGAAGGCCAGGCGGCCGGCGCCGGTGTCGAGCGCGAGTGCCGTGGCGCCGGCGGAGAAGTCGACCACCGGGCCGGAGGAGGCGCGGTTGATGGCCAGGCGCAGGTCCTCGCCGGCGGCCACGAGTCCGTCCACGCCGGTGAGCGCGGCACCGTCGGCGCGGGCCTGCAGGCTGGTCCAGTTGCGTGCCGGCTGGCCGGCCGCCACCTGCTCGGTGGACAGGGCCAGCGCGAAGTCCACGCCCGACAGCTGCAGCCCCAGCGCCTGGGCGGTACCGCCGCCGGTGCCGGCGAAGGCCTGCAGGTCGTGCCCACCCAGGGTGAGCAGGTCGGCCCGCACCTGGCTGTGGTCGGCCAGCGTGAGCGTCTGGGTGGACTTGGCCAGGGCGAAGTCGCCTTCGAGCTGCAGGAAGCCGAAGGCGTCCACGCGCAGGTGGCCGCTGGCGCGCAGCAGTTCGCCTTCGCTGCCGTCCATGGCCAGGGCCACCGTGGTGCCGGTGGTCACGGGCACGGCCAGCTGGGTGCGGCCGCTGGCGTAGTCCACCAGGCTGCCGTCGGCGGCGGCGCGGTTGATCTCGATGGACAGCCCGCTGCCGGACAGCGCGAAGCCGTCGATGCCCACCCAGGCGGCCTCGCCCACGCGGGCCTGCAGGCTGCTCCAGTGGCGCGCCTGCGCGCCGGCGCCCGCCTCGCTCAGCAGCGCCAGCGCGAAGTCCACGTCCGACAGGCGCAGGCCGAAGGCGTCGGTCTGGCCGTCGCGCACACCCGCGAAGGCGGCGATGCCGCGGCCGCCCAGGCTGAGCATGTCCACCTGCACCGGCGTGGCCGATTCGTCCACGTCGGCCGTGGCGGCCACGTCGGCCAGCACCACGGTCTGGCTGCTCTTGCGCAGGGCGAAGTCGCCCTCGGCGCTGAAGAAGCCGAAGGCCTGCAGGTCGAGATGACCGCTGACCTGCAGCAGGGTGCCGTCGCGCCCGTCCATGTCCAGCGCCACGGCATCGGCGCCCTCGCCCACCGTCAGGCCATAGGCCAGGTAGTCCACCACGGCGTCGCCCTGGCGGCCGGCCTGGTTGATCGTCAGGCCCAGGTCGCTGCCGGACAGCGACAGGCCATCGATGCCGCTCAGGCTGGCCGTGCCCAGCGTGGCCTGGGCGCTGACCCAGGTGCGGCTGGCATCGGCCGAGTCGGCCAGCAGCGCCAGGCCCAGGTCGGCGCCGGCCAGGTCGAAGCCCACGCCGCCGATGCCCACATGGCCGCCCGCGTCCTGCAGGCCGATGGCCAGCAGCTGCGCATCGACCACGCTGCCGTCGGCCAGCACCACCGATTCGCTGCGCCGGTCCACCGAGACGGTGCCCTGCGCCTGCACGAAGCCGAAGAGCGACAGGTCCAGCGTGCCCTGCGCATGCAGCAGCTCGCCGGCGGCGCCGTCCATGTCGAGCACGATCTCGCCGCCGTCGGCGCCGGTGGCCACGCGCAGCGGACTGCGGGCCAGGTCGGCCACGGGGTCGCCGGCCCGGCCGGCGCGGTTGATGGTGATGCCGAACTGGCTGCCGCTGGCCGAGACGCCCGGCACGCCCTGCAGCGAGACGGTCTCGGCCGAGGCCTTGAGGCCGGTCCAGGTGCGGCTCGCATCGCTGCGGGCACTCATGAGGGCGAGCGCGAACTCCACGCCCGTCATCTGCAGGCCGAAGGCGGTGCCCAGCAGGCCGGCGCTGGCGTCCAGATGGCTGGCGCCCAGCGTGAGCACGTCGGCCAGCACCGGCGTGTCGGGATCGCCGGCCAGCACGATCTGCGCCGTGCCCTTGTGCAGCGCGAAGTCGCCGGTGGCGCTGAAGAAGCCGGCGACTTCGAGCAGGCCCTGGCTGACGGCCACTTCCTGCACGCCGGCCAGCAGGCCGTCGCCGAAGGTGTGGCTGCCGCCCGCGGCGTCGACCACGGTGCCGCTGGCATCGGCGGCGGTGCTGTTCCAGCGCACGCTGGCCACGGCCGCGGCCAGGGTCACGTCCGCGCCCAGGGCGACGTCGATGCCGCCGGTGGCCTCCAGCACGGTGCCGCCACCGCCGGCCAGCACGAGCAGGCCCACATCGGCATCGGTCACGCCGGCATCGAAGGCGCCGCTGCGCAGCGCGACCGAGGCCTTGCTGGCCACGATGGCCATGGCGCCGTCGGCCCCGGGCTGGAAGAAGAAGTCGCCGTGGATGGCGATGCTGCCGCCCACCACGGCCTGCAGGCCGTAGATGCCCACCGTGGCCGCGCTGTGGCCCGGCAGGTCGGAGAAGGTGTAGGCGAAGTCGCCGAAGGCCAGCGCATGGCCGGTGAGCGCCTGCGCCTGCTGGTTGAAGCGCAGCGTGGCCGAGTCGGCGCTGACCGAGGCGAAGTCGCCGCCCTGCAGGAAGGCGCGGCCCGAGGCCTCCAGCGCGATCAGCCCGTCGCCGTCGACCACCAGGCCGAAGGCGCCGTGGTCGATGCCCACCGCCATGCCGCCGGCCTGCAGCCGCGCGCTGATGTCCTGGCCCGCGGCCTGGAGCGTGCCGTCGGCCACCGAGAAGCCCATGTCGCCTTCCAGCCGCAGGTCGCTCGCCACGGTCAGGCTGGCATGGCCGGCGAGGGTGGCGGCGTTGCTGTCCGAGCCCGTGCCGTCGAAGGTGTAGAGCACCTGCTGCTGCGCGTCGGTGATGTGCAGCGGCGTGTTGTGCAGGTCCAGGCTGCCGCTGTTGCCGGCGCCCAGCCCCAGGCTGAACTCCAGCGTGAGCTGCGTCGCGTCCAGCTGCATGGCCACGCCCTGCAGGCTGGCGCCGCTGGCCTGGCCCTGCGCCATCACCCAGCCGCGGTCGCTGCCGTCGGTGGCGGCGATGAAGACGATGCCCACGTCGGCGCCGCTGAACGCGAGGCCGGGCGCCTGGCTGTCGGTCGCGTCCAGGCCCAGGTAGCCGCTGCCGCCGGCCAGCGACAGCGTGAAGACGTCGTAGTAGCCCTGGTCGGCGCCCTCGCCCAGCAGCAGGTGCGCGGTGTGGCCCAGCTGGAAGTCGCCGGACAGGCTCAGGCCCTGGCCCAGGTCCACCGCGCCGCTGAAGGCCACGCTCTGGTTGTCGGCGAAGTAGGAATGGTTGAGGAACTCGCCGATGCGGTCGGTGGCCGTGGTGCCCGCGGCGCTCTGGGCCAGCGCGTCCACCAGGAAGGCCGCGGCCCCGTCGAGCTGGTGGGCCACCAGCACCAGTGCGCCGCCGCCGTTGTCGCCGGCACGCTGCTCGATGGTGAAGTACAGGTCGTCGTCGGCCTGCACGAAGCCCGTGCCGTGGGCGAAGCTGCCGCTGAGCTGGCCGTAGGTGAGGAAGGTGAACTCCTGCCCCTCGGTGGGCCGGAAGCCGTCGATCAGGCTGACGCTGAGCTTGCCGTCCAGCGTGGCCAGCTGGCTCACGTTGAGCTGGTCGTAATGGCCGCTGCCGGTGCCGGCGTCGCTGCCGCCCAGCTGGATCTCCAGCGTGCCGCCGGCCGACTGGGTGTACGACAGCACGTTCTGCACGCCGGGCGAATGCCCCGGGCTCACGGTGCCGCTGTTGAGCAGCGCCACGTTGAGCGAGCCCGAGCCGTACAGCGTCTCGTTGGCCGCCACGGCAAGCGTGCTGTCGAAATAGCCCTGGCTGGCGAGGTTGCCGACGTCGAAGACCTGGCTGTCGACGGAGAAGGTGGTGGGCACGGCCGTCAGGCGCGGCTGCTCGACCAGCGCCTGGTAGGCCTCGGGCGAGATCAGCGGCGAGGCCGGCGCCTGGCTGTCGGCGGCGTCGAAGTCGTAGGCGCCGTGCAGGGCCTGGGCATGGCCCTGGTCGTCCGGCATGACCACGGGCAGCACGCCCAGCACCGGGTCCGCCGACAGCAGCACGCGCGGCTCCAGGGCTTCCAGGCGCCAGGCGTCCCGCACCATGCGCGCCACCGTCTTCTTGAGTGCCTTCTTCATGATCTTCTCCGTCTCTCTCGTTTCCGATCGGGCCTCTCGCCGGCCCGTCTCGCCATCACGCCGCGGCTGGCCGCGGCATGCCCTGTGGTTGCGTCATCGGCCCGCCTGCAAGCGCGAAGCGCCCCCGTGCGCGATCGGCACGGGGGCGCGGCGCCAGCCGGCAGCCGGTTGTCATTGGCCCGCCCGCACCAGCCTCAGCCGGCGGTTGCCCGCCATGTCCGCGATGGCCACGTCGCCATCGACGAAGTCCACGTACCAGGCGCTGCCCGCACTGGGCACCGCCGGCGAGCTGCTCCAGTAGCTGGCGCCCGCGCTGTTGGGGAAGTACGCCCGGTTGAAGGCGGGGGCCCGGCAGTGGCGCTCGACCAGCGAGGCCAGCTCGTTGCGGTTGGGCAGGCGCCAGTCGCTGTAGCCCAGCCAGCCCGCGGCATTGGCGGCCGCCACCTGCGCCAGCGCGCCACTCCAGCTGAAGCTGGCGGCGCTGCCCGACTCGCAGCTGCCGCCGCTCTGGCCCTGCGGGCACTGCGCCCACATGAGCTGGGTGCGCCGGTCGGTGACGGTGCCGTCGCCGGGTGTGCTGTAGCGGTCGGACGCCGACTTGGCCGAATCGGCGGTGCACGGCGCCGCCGACGACAGGGCCGGCGCGCTGCCGCCGCTGACCAGCCGCAGCGACACGGCATTGCCGGGCGAATCGGCCTTGTTGCGCGGGCCCACGATGCCCAGCGAGAAGTCCACCACCCAGGCGGTCTGCGCGTCGTCGGGATAGGTGGTGTTGCTCCAGAACACCGAGCGCGCCTGGTTGCCCAGGCCGGCCAGGTCGGAGAACCACTCGGTGGTGGCGGCGACGCCGGTGCTGCGGCCGGCGTTGACCAGGCTGTCCAGCTCGCCGACCTCGGGCAGGCGCCAGTCGCTGGCGCCGCACAGGCGGGCGGTGTTGGCGGCGTCGATCTGCGCCTGCACGTCGGCGAAGGCGGTGGCGGCCGGCTGGCTCACGCCCTGCTGCACCTGCCACATCAGGCCGGTGACCGCGTCGCGCACGCAGGCCCAGCCGCTGGCCCCGGAGGCCATGGCCTGGCCGCTGGCCGAGACCTTGGCATAGCTGAAGCCGGCCGGGCCGTCGCTGCCGCCGCCGGTCAGGGCCCGGCTGTCGCGGCCGTATTCGGCATCCTGGCCCGCGAGGCCGCTGGCCGGGCAGGCCACCGCCGCGCCCGCCGCCGTGTAGCACTGGGCGATGCCGGTGTCGTTGAGGCCGCCCGCATCGTCGTTGAGGATGGTGCCGTAGGCCACCGGCGAATTGGAGGCGCCGCCGATGCTCACGCGGAAGCGCTTGTTGGCCTGGAAGGTGCCGTCGTCGCACAGCGGGATGGCGAAGGTCACGCTGGAGGCGCCGGCCGGCACCCGCAGCGAGGTGCCGTTGGCGGCCACGTAGTCGCCGCCGGCGGGGCAGTTGGCCCCGCCGCGGGCATAGCCCGCCACCGGCTTGGCGGCCAGGTTGGGGGCCAGGTCGGCCGTGGTGAAGGTGATGGTCTTGTCCACGTTGGGGCCGGACTCGACCTTGACCGTGAAGATGATGCCGTTGCCGGACTCCAGCGCGACGCTGTCGGCCATGCTGAGCACCAGCGGCGTCTCGGGCACCGGCAGGAAGAAGCCGCCGCCACCACCGCCGCCGCCGCCTCCGCCGCAGCCGGCGAGGGCCAGCACGAGCAGCGGCCAGGGGCGCGCGCGGCGCAGGGCGCGCATCGGTTCAAGGAAGGGGGGCATGCAGTTCACCTCGCAGGACAGGGGCTTCGCCGCGGGCGGCGAAGGAGAGTTGGAGCACGAGCTGCTGCTCGTGCAGGAAGAGCTGGCGCCGCTGGCGGCGCGCCTGGCGCGCGGCAACGGCGCGCTGCAGGCGCAAGCCGGTGCGCAGCAGCACCAGCGCCAGGGGATCGGCCAGGCGCGCCGGCAGGGCCGACTCCAGCCGCGCGACGGCGGCCGCCAGCGGCGTGCCGGCGGGGGCGGACCACAGCCGAAGGCCGCGGCGCGGCGCCGGCAGGCGCTGGCCGCGGGCATGGAAGAGCGCCTCGGTGCGGGCCGAATCCAGCGGCTCGGGCAGCAGCAGCTGCAGCGGCGTCGTGACCGGCACCGTGCGCACATCCAGGCCGGCCAGCAGCGGCTCGGGCACCAGCACGACCTCGCCGGGACGCAGCAGCCCGTCGTCGGGGCCCGGGGCGGCGGCGCCCAGCACGGCGGGGCTGAGGCCATGGGCGCGCAGCGCGGGCACCAGCAGGCGGAAGCTCTCCATGCGGCGCAGACCCACCAGCACGGCGGCGCCCTGCCGCACGGCCTCGGCCACGGCCTCGGCGGCCTGGCGGGCACGCACCTCGTCATCGGTCGCCGCCAGGGCATGCCGCAGGGCGAGCGGCGGGGCGGTGCGCGGCTGGCGCAGCACCACGGCGCCGTAGATGCGCCACAGCTCGGACTCCAGCCCGCGCAGCGACGAGGCGATGCCGCCCAGCAGCCGGTAGCCGCCGAAGAGCTCCTGGTGCGACAGCCGGCCGCGGGTGGCGGGCGGATGCGACAGCGGCAGGCCCTCGCGCGCCTCCAGCGCCTGCAGCAGGCCGGTGTGCAGGCTGCGCTCGGGCACCAGCTGCGCCAGCGGCATCTCGCCGCCCAGCACGATGCGTGCGCCGCCGGCCGGGCCGGGCTGCACGTCGTAGTGGCGGCCGCGCACCAGCCGGTCGCGCACCACCAGCGCCTGCATCAGCAGCTCGTCGCGCCGGCGGGGCGCGCGCCAGAAGGGGGGCAGCCGCGCCTCCACCTCGGCCAGCAGCGCCTGGCCCGCGGGGGTGAAGCGCAGCAGCCGGCGGCGGTCGTGGTAGTGCTCGCCGGCGCGGAAGCCCTCGGCCAGCCCCTGCGCGCAGGCGATGGCCTCCAGCAGCAGCGGGTTGTGGCCGGGCTCGCTGGCCACGTGCGGCTGCACGGCGTCGTCGATGAGCACGCGGTCGGCGTCGTCCACCAGGGCCCAGCAGGGCGTGGCGCGCGGCCACAGCGCGGGATCGCGCAGCCGGTCGGCCAGGAGGCGGCGGGCGGTGACGAGCAGCACCTGCGCGCCGTAGGCCTGCGGCGCGGCTTCTGCCGGGGCCTGGGGCGGCAGCACGGCGCAGGGCACGCCGCAGCGCAGGTACAGCGGCCCGAAGGCGGCGGCATGGCGCGCGGCCAGCAGTTCGTTGCCGCACACCAGGTGGCAGCGGCGGCCGGCCCAGGCGCCCAGCACGGCGGCCAGCGCGATGGCGAGGCTCTTGCCGCTGCAGGCGCCGGCCTCGACCAGCCGGCCCTGCGCCATGGCCAGGGCCGCCTGCAGCTGGGCCGGCGCGGGCCGCTGGCCCAGGCTGCGCGAGGCCAGCTCGGCCGCCGCCGCGGCAGCCGCGCCCCATGCGGGCACGGTGGCGCTCGTGGCGGCCTCGCCGGCGCGCAGGACGGCGGCGCGCAGGGCGTGGCGGGCCTGGCGCGCGCATGCCGCCAGCGCCTCGTCGTCCAGCCGCTGCAACGGCGGCTCGGCGGCGCGGGCCGCCTGCAGCAGGGCGGCCAGCATCGCCTGCCGGCGCCAGGCCTGCAGGCGCCACCAGCCGGGCAGCGTGCTGCGCCCGGCCCAGGGCGAGCGCAGCGCGGGCGCGGCCGGCGTGCTGTCGTGGGAGGCGTCGGCGCCGGGCAGGATCACAGCGCGTACCTCTTCTGCAGCAGTTGCAGGAAGCCCTTGTGGAAGCGATCCCACAGCGGCTGCGCGGGCAGGGCCACCCGCAGCACGCCGGACATGCCGGCATAGGTGGTGGCCGGCGCGCCGGCGGGCAGCGGTGCACGCAGTTCGAAGAAGGATTCGGCCGCCAGCGTGCCGGTGCTGTCGTCCGGCCGCACGGCCACCTCGCCGCCGCCGGGCAGGCCCAGGGCCGGCGAGGCCAGGCGCTCGCGCTGGTAGGGGATCACCTCCAGCCGCTGCACGGCGATGCCCTGCCCCGCCTGGCCGGCCAGCCGCAGCTCGCCGGCCACCGGCGGCGCGCCGAACAGGTCGGCCGCGTCGCCCTGCGCCAGCACGGCGCTGAAGCGGTAGTGGCCGGCATCGACCACCTCGCCCAGCAACTGGCCGCGCTCGATCCAGGCCTGGCGGCGCTCGTGCAGCTGGGGCGCCACCCATTCGCCGTCCTGCGGGGCGCGCACGGTGAGGCGCTCGCGCAGGGCGCGCAGTTCGTCCAGCTGCTGACGGGTGGCGTCGATGCGCACCTGCAGCGGCGCGGCGTCGGCGGGCGTGCGCTGCAGGGACTGCAGTTGCAGGGTGCGCAGCTCATCCAGCTGCAGGGCGGCCAGGTCGATGTTGAGGTCGAGGTCGGGATTGCGCAGCTCGGCCAGCACCTCGCCGCGGCGCACGCTCTGGCCGTGGCGCACGCGAAGCTCGGTGAGCACGCCGGGCGATTCGACGAAGAGCAGCGCGCGGCGCTGCGCCTCCAGCACGCCGGGCACGCGCACCGCATGGGGCAGCGGCACCCAGGCGGCCAGCACGTAGGCCACCAGCACCAGGCCCGCCACGGTGCCCACGGCGCGCGTGCGGCGCCCGGCCACGGCCGGGCCGGCCAGGTAGGCGGCGAACTTGCGCCCCGGCAGCACCAGCAGCGTGACGACGGTGGTGGCCAGCAGCGCCAGGCCGACGCCGAACCACTTGTCCAGCGTGGTCAGCAGGATGGTCGCGCTCAGCAGCAGGCGGTACGCGAAGCTGGCCCAGCCGTAGGCGGTGAACCACAGGCGCTCGGTCGCATCAGTGGCGGGGCCGGCGGCGGCGCGGTTGCCCAGCAGCACGCGGTCGCACCAGGCCAGCACCTGCTGCTGGCCCTTCTGGTAGAGGTTGGGCATCTCCACCAGGTCGGTGAGCACGTAGTAGGCGTCGAAGCGCAGCAGCGGGTTGCCGTTGAACAGCAGCGCCGAGACCGAGCCGATGAACATGATGTTGAAGGCCAGCCCGTTGAGCGGTCCCTCCGCCGTGTGGGCCCACACCAGCGCGGCCAGGGCGGCGAAGAACAGCTCGGTGGCCACGCCCGCCAGGCCCACGTAGGCGCGCCGCCAGCGGCTGCCGAAGCCCCAGGTGGCGGTGGCGTCCACGTAGGGCAGCGGCGTGAAGATGAGGAACATCACGCCGAAGGTGTGGACCTGCCCGCCGTAGCGCTTGACCACGAAGGCATGCGCCGTCTCGTGCAGCACCTTCAGCAGCGTCATGCCCAGGTAGAGCCAGGGCAGGTTGGACAGCGAGAGCACGCCGTCGGCATGGCGGCCCAGGCGCTCGGAATGCTCCACCGCCGTCCACACGCCGGCCAGCACGGCCAGCAGCCACACCACGCCCGCGGCGCGGCCGGTGCAGGCCATGACGAGCGGACGCAGGCGGTCGAGCAGCCGGTTGGGGTTGAACACCGGCACCCGCACGTACAGGAAGGACAGCAGCTTGCCCTGCAGCTCGCGGTCCTTCTGGCGGCGGCTGCGCTCGTCGATGGCATGGCTGTCGGGCGAGCCGGCCGTCACGAGCATGTTGGACACGTGCAGCTGCGACAGCAGGCGCACCACCTCGTCCTGCCCCGGCGCGGCGGCGCCGTGCACGCGCACGTACTCGCGCCAGACCTCGTCGACGGTGCGGCCGGTGTCGAGCGCGCGGGCGAAGTCGTAGGCCTGCGGCGTGACGCGGAAGAAGCGGTGGGCGTAGACGTCCTCCAGCACGAACCACAGCTGGCCGCGGTAGCGCTGGGCCCGCGCCTGCACGGCCGGCTGCAGCGCCACGCGCTGGCCGGCCACGCGGTACCAGGTGTCACTGAAGGCGGCGCCGGGCATGTCGTGTGCGCTCCGCTACCACCACAGCCACAGGCGCAGCTTGTCCACCAGCCGGTGGGTCAGGATCCACGCCACGTTGCGTTCGCCCGCGTCGATGCGCACGGCGCCACTCATGCCCGGCCGCCACCAGTCGGCGGCGGGCTGCTGCATCTCGGCGCGCAGCAGGAACTGGTTGCCGTCCTGGCCCTTGGTCTGGGCCACGGGGATCACCGCCGTCACGCGCAGCGGGATGCGGCGGTCGGGGTCGCTGACCAGCACCAGCTCGCCGCTGGCCTGCGCGGGCACCAGGGGCATGTCGCCCTCGGGCACGGTGGCCACCACGTACAGGCCCTCCACGCGGGCGATGCGAAAGAGCTTGTCGCCCTTCTTGACCGGGGCGCCGAGCAGGTCCTTGCGCTCGCCCTCGACGATCACGCCGTCGAAGGGCGCACGCACTTCGGCCTGGGACAGCGCCTCGCGCACGCGGGCCAGGCGCGCCTGGGCCTGGCGCTGGCGGGCGCTGGCCACTTCCATCTCGGCCCAGGCGGCGGCGGCGCGCGCCTTGTCGGCCTCGGCGCCGAAGCGGCGCATCTCGGCATCGGCATCGTTCTCCTGCTGGCGCAGCTCGCGCGTGTCGAGCGTGGCCAGCAGTTGGCCGCCCTGCACACGCTCGCCGGCACTGGCCTCGGCGCTGTCGACGCGGCCGTCGTAGCCGGCCGCCAGCAACCGCGTGCTGTCGGTGGCGAGCTGGCCGGTGCCGTGCACGCGGTAATCCCAGGTGGCGAAGGCGGCATACAGCACGAACAGGCCGGCCGCGACGGCCACGGCCTTGGGCCAGACATGGCGCGGCCCCAGCCAGGACGCCAGGCGCAGCCGCAGGGCGTCGCGCGCACGCAGGCCCCACCAGCGCTCGCGCTGGCGCAGCTCGGCCAGGCGCGGCAGCACCAGCGCGGCCATGCCACGCACCCGGGCCAGGCCGGGCTCGTCCACGCCGCGGCCTTCGGGCAGCGCAAAGAGCAGCACGGCCTCGGGCGGGCCGTCCTCGGGGCCGATGGCCATGGCGCACGCCGCGGGCAGGCCCAGGGCCTCGCCCAGGCGCTGCAGCACGGGCGCCTGGTCGGCCTGCAGCACGCCCTCGTGCGCCAGGCTCTCGTCCATGGCGGCCTCGACCAGGGCGACCAGGTCGGTGCCGGCCTCGAAGCGGTCCAGGTGGCTGATGGCGGCCAGCTGCGCACGGCCCTCGTCGACCCAGCCCAGGGCCACGTGCGAGGCGCCGCAGAGGGCGGCCAGGCCGTTGACCAGGGCCAGCCGGGCGGCACTGCCGTGGGCCTCGCGCTGCACCTCGGTGGCCAGCGCCAGCAGGGCGGGCAGCGTGGGCGAGGCGGCCGGGACGCCCTCACCCACCGGCGCGCCGGCCGCGGCGCCGACGCCCGGCATGTCGGCCACGAGCTGGGCGCGCAGGGCCAGTTCGTTGAGGCTGGCGCGCTCGCGCTGGGGAATCTCGATGAGGGCCAGCACCGGCCGCTCGCCGGCCTGCCGCACGGCCAGGTGGAACAACGCGACGCCCTCGTGCGTGACGGGCATCAGCGCAAAGCCCTTGTCGGCCGCACGCGGCGCCAGGGCCTGCAGGCTGGCCAGCGTGGCGGCCTCGATCACGCCCGCCACGGGCAGGGCCGCCTCGGCGGCGGCGCCCAGCCACTGCCAGCCGCTGCCGTCGGCCAGCACGGAATCGGCGGTGGCATCGACGCGGCCGGCGATCCACACGCGGCGGGCGCGGCACAGGTGACGCAGGCCCGCGGCGTACTCGTCCCAGAAGCCGGGCTCGCCACTGGAGCGGCGGCGCAGCGCCTGCAGGGCCTGCACCAGCCCCAGCGCGTCCGGCGCGCCGAGCGTGTGGGGATGGTCGGCCGCGCCCATCAGCGGCTCCCTTCCTGAAGGTCCACGATGCCCTTGATGCCCGCGGGCACCGCGCCCTTCGGGTTGGCGAAGCCCAGCCGCACCTCGACCAGGCCGCTCGCGGCGTCGATGACGGGCGCGATGTAGCTGACACGGGCGCGCACCGGTGCCACGCCCGTGGCCGGGTCGAAGCGCACCGGCAGCTCGGCGCCGGCCTTGAGCGGCAGCGCGGCGGCCGGCGGCAGGTTGAGCTTGAGGTAGCAGTTGTCGGCATCCACCAGCTGGATCAGCGCGTCGCCGGGCTTGGCCCATTCGCCCACGTCGGTGTCCACGCGCGTGACCACGCCGGCCACGGGGGCGCTCAGGCGGCGCAACTCGCGCTCCTGCTCGGCCGCAGCCAGCTCGACACGCTCGCGCACCTTCTGCGCCTGCAACTGGGCGACGCGGCCGCGCGCGGTGACCAGGTCCAGCTCCAGCCGCGCGACCTCGTCGCGGCTGACCGCGCCGCGGGCGTTGAGCAGCTTGCGCGTGTCCTCGTACAGCGGCGCGAGGGTGCGCACGCGCTCCTCGGTGGCACGCAGCTCGGAGAGGTCGTCCAGCATCACCCGGCGCCGCTGAACCTCGGTGGCCTGGATGCGCTCGTCGATGTAGAGCAGCGGCGTGCGTGCCTCCACCCGCTGGCCCACGGCCACGGGCACGCGGGCCACGACGCCGGGCACGCTCACGCTCAGCAGCAGGTCGTGCCGCGCATGGACCAGGCCGGTGAATTCGCGCGCATGCAGCGCGGCGCTGGCGGCCAGCAGCAGCAGGCCGAAGGCCGCGGCGCGCACATCGAGGGCGGCGGCGTGCCGGCCCCGCAGGCGATCGGTGCCGGGGCGTCGTTTCATTGCCATGTGACGTCCACGCCGTAGACGGTGAGCAGCAGCCCTTCGGACTGCTGGAACAGGGTGAGGGCCGTCCACAGCCGGGCCTCGCCCTCGATCAGGCGCAGCTCGCTCTCCAGCGTCTCGGCCTCGCGGCGCAGCACGCGGGCGCGCGGCACCAGTTGGTCGCGCAGGCCGGACTCGTCGGCCCGCAGCAGGCGGGCGCGGCTGTCGAGGTCGGCGCGCAGCTGCTCGACATCGCGCCGGGCCAGCTGCAGCGCCTCGGACCGGCTGCGCCAGTCGTTGGCGAAGCCGATGCGGGCGTTGCGTGCCTCCAGCTCGGCCTGCTCCAGCTTGAGCTGCTGGCCCTGGTACTGGGCCTCGGGGCGCGTGGTACCGCCCAGCGGCTGCTCGTAGTACAGGCCCACGTACCAGTCGGGGTAGCGGTTGTGGGGCACGGGGTTCATGGCCGAATGGGGATTGCGGCCCAGGCCGTGCGAGCCCCAGTTGGCCTGCAGGTCCAGCTGTGGTTGGGCCTGGTTGCGCGCGAAATCCAGCCGGTGCTGGTTCTGGCGCACGCGCAGGCTGGCGATCTGGAAGGGCGGCCACTGGTCGAGGCGGCGCTCCCAGGCCCCGGCGGCTGCGGCCTCGTCGCCGGGCACCGGCGCCAGCGCCGGCAGGGCCCAGGCGCCGTCCTCGGGCGGCAGGTCCAGCAGCGTGCGGATGCGGGCCTCGGCCTCGACGATGGCCTGGCTGCTGCGCAGCAACTCGCTCTCGCGCATCGACAGCAGGGCGCGGGCCTCGTCCTCGACGGTGACGGCCACACGGCCGGCGGCCGCGCGCTCGCGCGCATCGGCCAGCGCTTCGCGGGCGTTGTCCAGCAGGCGCTGGCGCAGCGGGTGCGAGCGATACGCACGCTGCAGTTGCCAGTAGGCGGACAGGGCCTCGCTGCCCATCTTGAGCAGCTGCTGGCGGAAGGTCCAGTAGCCCACCTCGCGCTCGAGTTCGGCCACGCGCAGGTCGGCCTCGACGGCATCGGTGCCGCGGCCCTTGAGCAGCGGCTGGCGCACGGTGACCACCAGTTGCGCCGTGGCCTCGCGGTCGCTGCCATCGTTGTAGAGGGCCTCGATGAGGTTGTTGCGGCGCAGGGAGCGCTGCAGGCTGGTGCTGATCTCCGCGCCGGTGGAGGCGCGCATGCGCAGCCCGGCCTCGGCGGTGTTCACCATCTCGTCCAGCACCGAGGTGCGGGCGGCCAGGGACGAGAGCTGCTCCTCGGCCGTGCGCTGGCGGCGCCGGCTTTCGTGGCGCACCGAGCCGAAGGCCGTCGGCTGATAGAGCGAGGCCTCGGCCGCCAGGCCGCGGTCGGCGATGCGGGCCTGCAGGCGTGCATAGGCGATCTCGGCATTGCGGTCCACCACCAGCTGGATGAAGCGGCGGGGCGTGAGCGTGCGTGCATCGGCCGCCGAAGCGGCGGCCGACTGCGCCGCCGCGCCCGGCAGCGCGAGCGCGCAGGCGCCCGCGGCCAGCATCGCGACCCAGCCTGCGCGCGGCTTCATGCCGCGCCTTGTCGACGCCCGCCTGCGCACGGCCCGCGTCTTCTTACTTGCCGGCGCGCTTGTCGGCCAGCGTGACCAGCCGCTCGATCTGGGCCAGCGAGATCAGCTGCGCATAGATCGCAGGCAGGTAGCGCTTGGCACGGATTTCCAGGAAGCGCTCGTCCGAGAGGTTGTTCAGGCGCTCTTCGTTGATCACGTAGCAGCCGGCGATGTTCTTGATGCCGGCCGACTCGCGCACGCGCATGTTCAGTGGCGTGAGCATGTTGTGCGCGGCCAGGAACTTGGCGAACTCGCGGGTCAGCGCGTCCATCTGCTGCAGCTCGGACAGGTAGCGCTTGACGTTCTCGATGACCTGCGTGGGCTCGCCCTTGTCGTCGAACAGCGGGCTGCCTTCGGTGCTGCTCACCAGCTCGCTGCCCTCGTCGATGCAGATGGTGAACTGGCCTTCCTTGTCGGACGAGGCCAGCGCGAAGGGATAGCGGCGGATGATCGCCGGCACATAGGAGGCGTCCCATTTGCCGTCGGCACCAACGAAGAGGTTGGTGCCCGCATCGAGGCCCAGCAGGGCCACGGGCCGGAACTCGTCCTTCTCCTTGTCTTCGAGGAAGACGATGGGATAGATCGCCGCGGCACGGGCGAACTCGTGCATGGTGACGTAGGCGATGTGGAACTTGGAGGCGAAGGAAAAGCCCGTGATTTCCTTGATGCGCGTTTGCGCATGGCGCTCTTTGTTGACGGGCACGACCTTTTCAAACAACTGACGTTCTCCTTGGACAGATTCAAGCCGGATTGCCATCGGCTTGGCGGCCAGGAGCCCAAGGCACGGCACGCCGGCGCCGGGCATTGCTTGCATGCATGCCCTGCGTCGGCCACCCACCTCCTCAGCCCTTCCAGATCCCCGCTCTCCTGATGGCGGCACGAGTATTGGGCGGCGCCTCTTTCACCGCGATGGTGCATCGCGCATCAGGTGTTAACTGGCTGACATATCTCTGACTGGGCGCCGCGGCGCCTTCGACGGGCGCGGTGGGCAGATGTCAGCGACTTGTCATTTCGGAGCCGTTTCCGCTCGGCAGCGACCTGGGGGCTTCCTACATTGACAGCCATGCTGGAAGCCCTGCCATTGCTGCGAACAGGCACCGACGAGCGCGTCGCGGGGCGGCGCTGCCTGTTCCCGCCGGTGCCGGCGCGGTATGGGAGCGCCACTGCGCGGGCGGACGGCGCGCGCCCGGGCGGCGAGCTGTCGGGCTCGCGCGCGGCGCTGGTGACGCTGCCGGACCTGTGGGCCATCCGCGCCGCCTATGGCGAGGACGTGGCGACCGGCGCGAGCCGGGAATTGCTGCGCCGCCTGCGCCAGGCCGTGACGGACCCCCGCCGCGTGGCCGTGCTGGCCGAGGACTGTTTCGTGGCCTGGCCCTGCACGCCGGACGCCCACCAGGAACGCCAACGGCTCGCCGATCTGGTGCGTGCGCTCGGCCGCCCCATGTGGCCCGAGGGCATCGGCTGCGTGGCGGCCGTGGATGCCGAATGGGTGGACCTGGCCGGCAGCGAGGGCGAGGAACTCGACCCATGGGACGCGGGCCATCTGCGCACCATCGCGGCCCTGCGCGCACCGGCACGGCCCACGGTCGATGCAGACTGGCTGCGCCGCTACCGCTGCGGCATGGACGGCGCGGTGCGCGCCGGCTCCCACCCGCGGGCCGCGGCGCAGCGGCCACCCGTCACGGCCGTCGCGCACGCAGACTGAACCCTGACCTTCGGCATCCTTCGAAACCCGGAGCGCGGTCCCGCCACGCTCACTGGACATCCAGGCCGAAGCGATCCAGGAGGCGCAGCATCGCCGACAGCGCCGCACTCTTGTGGCGTCGCTCGGAATAGGCCGCATAGACCCAGAGGTCCTTGGGCATGTGCTCGTCCAGGGCCTGTACCAGTTCCCCATTCGCCAGGAAGGACGCCACGGCGGGCTTGGGAGCGACCGCGATGCCGACGCCCCGCAACGCCAGTTGGACCACGGCCACCGGGTCGTTGACCTCGATGACGCCAAGCCGATGGGCGACCGGCGCGTCCGGCCGACGCGCCGGCGCCAGGCTCGCCGCCGCCCAGGCGCTGTACTGCAGCACGTTGTGGTGGGTCAGCTCCTCGAGCGTGGCCGGTCTGCCGAAACGCTCCCAATAGGCCGGCGCAGCGCACAGCACCAGGTCGAACTTCATCACGCGGCGCGCGATGAGGTGCTGGTCGGCGATGGTGCCGCTGCCGAAGTGCAGGTCCACGCCCTCGCGGATGAGATCGATCGGTTCGTTGGTGAAGCGCAGGGTGAGCCGCACGTCCGGGTAGCTGCGCACATAGGTGGCGATGATGTCGCTGAAGCCGCCGAACATCAGGCCGTAGGGTGCGCTCAGCGTGAGCCCTCCCTTGGGCAGCGATCCGAATTCGCGCAGTTCGTCCATCATTTCCTCTGCGTAGGAAACGAGGTAGGTGCTGCGCTCGAGCAGACGCTGGCCGGCATCGGTCAGGCTGATCGCGCGGGTGGAGCGGTGCAGCAGCCGCACGCCGAGCCGCCGCTCGAGTTCCGCCACGTACTTGCTGGCCGTTGCCTTGGACAGCTGCAGCGAGACGGCCGCCTTCGAGAAGCTGCCACGGCTGGCAACTTCATGGAAGGTCTTGATCAGGTCGAGGCTGTCGACCGACATGCGGCTTCATCAACGGCCGAAGCCGATGCCTGTGCATCCGGTTGAAATCGGCCCGCCGCACGAACGGGCTCCGGGGCTCGGGAACGCATGAACATCCGCATCGCCGAAGCATAAATGAACTTGTTGGTTCATTTATCTTCGAGAAGCCGCATGTCGGCCCCGGGGCCGGGGCGCGGTCCTTCGCATCGGCGAGAACAAAAGAAAAACCCGGCTACGTCAGAAACGTAGCCGGGCTTTGTGTCTGGTCCCGCCGCCAGGAATCGAACCTGGATCTCAGCCTTCGGAGGGCCGAATTCTATCCGTTGAAATACGGCGAGAAAGTCGCGCCGAGTTCGGCCGCGAACCCGGCATTATGACCGATCTTCTGCGCTTGGCGTGCTCGGCGCGCCCCGCCGGCAGGACGGGCGCCGCCGCATCGGCCGCCTCCCCACCGCGGGGAAGGCCGAGGCCGGCGAGATAGACACCGAAGAGCCGACGGCCCGCGGGCACGAGGTCGAAGGCGGCCGGCTCCAGCAGCCAGTCGTCGATCAGGCCCGACATCAGGGCATGCAGGCCGTGCGCCGCGGTGCGGGCCGGCACCGGCAGCCGCAGCCCGCGCATGCGCGCAGCCAGCCGCAGGGCCTTCTCGAAGTCCATGACGCACGCATCGCGCGCGCCCAGGTGCCGCTGCTGCACCGAGGCCATCTCGTCCGTGTACTCGACCTTGTGCACCGCGATCTGGAAGACGCGGCGCACCTGCGGGTCGTCGGCGATGAGCGCCAGCGCCTGCGTCATGCCCTGCTCGATCAGGTCCAGCGGATCGACCCCGGCCGGCGCCGCCGCCTGGCGCACGCCCTTCTCCATCGGCAGCGTGACCCGCTCCATCATGGCGTTGAAGAGGTCGGCCTTGTCCTTGAAATGCCAGTAGACGGCGCCGCGGGTGGCCCCCGCTTCCTCGGCGATCTGCTGCAATGACGTGCGCGACACGCCCTGGGCCTGGAACAGCCGCTCGGCCGCATCGAGCAGGCGATGGCGAGTGGCCAGGGCTTCTTCCTTCGTGCGCCGTACCACGGCATCTCCTTGGCAAGAAAACGAAATAAACCGAAACGTGAGGGCCGCGACTATACATTCAAGAATGTATGTAAACTTGCTGCCCCGGCAAGCTTCTGGCGCCCCGATCTGCCTGCACGCATGATCGATCCGCGGCGCGTCCGCTTCCTCCGCTTTTTCAATCCCACTCCAAGAGGATTCGCATGCCTGCATCGCATGTTGTTGCAAGTCGTTCGATGTTTCGTCCCGGTTCGCCCCTGACCCTCGCCGCCACCGCGGTCCTTCTGAGCCTGGCCCTGGTGGCCTGCGGCAAGAAGGACGCCGCGGCACCGGCCGGCGGTCCTCCGGGCGGCGGCATGCCGGCCCCCGAGGTCGGGGTGGTGGTCGCCACCCCGGGCGAAGTCGGACTGGTGACCGAACTGCCCGGCCGGCTCGAGGCCACGCGCGTCGCCCAGGTGCGCGCCCGTGCCGCCGGCATCCTGCAGAAGCGCCTGTTCGTGGAAGGCAGCGACGTGAAGGCCGGCCAGCCGCTGTTCAGGATCGACGCCTCGCCCTACGAGGCCACGCTGCGCAGCGCCGAGGCGACCCTGGCGCGCGCCGAGGCCAACGCGGCCCAGGCGAAGGCACTGGCCGATCGCTACAAGCCCCTGGTCGAGGCCAACGCGGTGAGCAAGCAGGACTATGCCAACGCCATCGCCTCGCAGAAGGCCGCCGAGGCCGACGTGCTGGCCGGCCGCGCCTCCGTGACGACGGCCCGCATCAACCTGGGCTATGCCACCGTCACGGCCCCCATCTCGGGCCGCATCGGCCGCGCGCTGGTGACCGAGGGCGCGCTGGTGGGCCAGGGCGAGGCGACCCAGCTCGCCACCATCCAGCAGATCGATCCGCTCTATGTCAACTTCACGCAGTCGGCGACCGAGGTGATGCGCATGCGCCGCGCGATGGCGCAGGGCAAGCTGCAGCGCGCCAGCGGCCCGGACGCCGCCGACGTGCGCATCGTGCTGGAGGACGGCACCGAGTTCGCCCAGCGCGGCCGCCTGCTCTTCTCCGACCTGACGGTGGATGCGAGCACCGGCCAGATCACCCTGCGCGCCGAGGTGCCCAACCCCAAGGGCGAGCTGCTGCCGGGCATGTACGTGCGCGTGCGCACCGAGCAGGCCCAGGTCGACAAGGCCATCAGCGTGCCCCAGCAGGCCGTCACGCGCACCGACCAGGGCGACACCGTGACCATCGTGGGCCAGGACGGCAAGCTGTCCAAGCGCAACGTGAAGATCACCGCCGGCAGGAACAACCGCTGGATCGTGACCGAGGGCCTCAAGGAAGGCGAGCAGGTGATGGTCGACGGCTTCCAGAAGCTGCAGATGCTGCCGCCCGGCACGCCGGTGAAGGCCGTGCCCTGGCAGCCGCCGACGACCGCCGCCGCAGCCCCGGCCGCTGGCGCATCGGCCCCCGCGGCCGCGGCCGCACCGGCCAAGCAATGACGCCGGCCCGCAACCCCGACTGATCACGAAGAAGGAACGCGAGCACTTCTATGGCCAAGTTCTTCATCGATCGCCCCATCTTTGCGTGGGTGATCGCTCTGTTCATCCTGGTGATGGGCGGCGTGGCGATCACGCAGCTGCCGATCGCCCAGTACCCGCCGGTGGCCCCGCCGGCCATCGTCATCAACGCCGCCTATCCCGGCGCCTCGGCCCAGACGCTGGAAGACAGCGTGTTGTCGGTCATCGAGCGCGAGATGAACGGCTCGCCCGGCCTGATCTACATGGAGTCGGTGGCGCAGGCCGACGGCACCGGTTCGATCACCGTGACCTTCGAGCCCGGCACCAACGCCGACCTGGCGCAGGTGGACGTTCAGAACCGGCTGTCGCGCGCGACGCCACGCCTGCCCTCGGCCGTGACGCAGCAGGGCGTGCGCGTGGACAAGTCGCGCAACAACTTCCTGCTGTTCACGATGCTGTCGTCGACCAACCCGGCCGTGGACACCACGCAGCTGGGCGACTACGCCGCGCGCAACATCCAGCCCGAACTGCAGCGCGTGCCCGGCATCGGCCAGGTGCAGCTCTTCGGCAGCGAGACGGCGATGCGCGTGTGGATCGACCCGGCCAAGCTGCAAGGCCTGAACCTGAGCGCGGGCGACGTCAACACCGCCATCCGCAACCAGAACGCCCAGGTCGCCTCCGGCACCATCGGCGACCTGCCCAACGTCACCGGCCAGGCCATCGCGGCCACGGTGGTGGTCAAGGGCCAGCTGTCGTCGGTGGAGCAGTTCGGCAACATCGTGCTGCGCGCCAATGCCGACGGCTCGACCGTGCGGCTCAAGGACGTGGCCCGCATCGAGATCGGCGGCCAGAGCTATGCCACCTCGGCCCGCCTGAACGGCAAGCCGGCCGTGGGCCTGGGCGTGCAGCTGTCGCCATCGGGCAATGCGCTGCAGGCCGCCAAGGCGGTGCGCGCCAAGATGGACGAGCTCAAGCGCTTCTTCCCGCAGGGCGTGAGCTACTCCATTCCCTACGACAGCTCGGCCTTCATCAGCATCTCCATCAGCCAGGTGGTCGAGACCCTGGTCGAGGCCGTGGTGCTGGTGTTCCTGGTGATGTTCCTGTTCCTGCAGAACTGGCGCTACACGCTCATCCCGACGCTGGTGGTGCCGGTGGCACTGCTGGGAACGTTCGGCACGCTGCTGGCCCTGGGCTTCTCGATCAACGTGCTGACCATGTTCGGCATGGTGCTGGTGATCGGCATCGTGGTGGACGACGCCATCGTGGTGGTGGAGAACGTCGAGCGCATCATGAGCGAGGAAGGCCTGCCACCCTTGCAGGCCACGCGCAAGGCGATGCAGCAGATCTCCGGCGCCATCATCGGCGTGACGGTGGTGCTGATCTCGGTGTTCGTGCCGCTGGCCTTCTTCGCCGGCTCAACGGGCAACATCTACCGCCAGTTCTCGGCGGTGATGGTGGCCTCGATCGCCTTCTCGGCCTTCATGGCACTGTCGCTCACGCCGGCGCTGTGCGCCACGCTGCTCAAGCCGGTCGAAGCGGGCCACCACCACGAGAAGCGCGGCTTCTTCGGCTGGTTCAACCGCGGCTTCTCGCGCACGGCCAAGGGCTATGAAGGCTTCGTGTCGCGCCTGCTGCGCCGCGCGGCGCGCTACCTGATCATCTACCTGGCCATCATCGGCGGCGTGGTGTTCGTGTACTCGCGCCTGCCCACCTCCTTCCTGCCACAGGAAGACCAGGGCAACATCCTGGTGAACGTGCAGCTGCCGCCGGGCGCCACGCTGGAGCGCACCGAGGCGGTGATGGAGAAGGTCGAGAACTTCATGCTCAAGCAGCCGCAGGTGCAGAGCATCGTGGGCGTGCTGGGCTTCAGCTTCTCGGGCCAGGGCCAGAACGCGGGCATCGCCTTCGTCACGCTCAAGGACTGGAAGGAGCGCGACGGCGAGGCGAACTCGGCCTCCGCGCTGGCCGGCCGGGCCTTCGGTGCGCTGTCGGGCGTGCGCGATGCCTTCATCTACCCGCTCAACCCGCCGCCGATCCCCGAACTGGGCTCGGCCAGCGGCTTCAGCTTCCGGCTGCAGGACCGGTCGGGCCAGGGCCATGACGCGCTAGTCAACGCCCGCAACCAGCTGCTGGGCATGGCCATGAAGAGCCCGGTGTTGACCGCGATGCGCCCCGACGGCCTGGAGGATGCGCCGCAGCTGCAGATCGACATCGACCGCGACAAGGCACAGGCCCTGGGCGTGGGCTTCGATGCCATCAACACCGCGCTGTCGACCGCGCTCGGGTCGAGCTACATCAACGACTTCCCGAATCGCGGCCGCCTGCAGCGCGTGGTGGTGCAGGCCGATGCCCCGGCCCGCATGCAGCCCGAGGACCTGCTGCGGCTGAACGCGTCCAACACGCAAGGCCAGCCGGTGCCCTTCGCCTCCTTCGCGACCACGCGCTGGATCAAGGGCGCGCAGCAGACGGTGCGCTACAACGGCTACCCCGCGATGCGCATCAGCGGCGAGGCCGCGCCCGGCTACAGCTCGGGCGCTGCCATGGCCGAGATGGAGAAGCTGGCCGGCCAGCTGCCCGCGGGCTTCGGCTTCGAATGGACGGGCCAGTCGCGCGAAGAAAAGCTCGCCGGCTCGCAGGCCATCATCCTGTATGGCTTCGCCATCCTGGCGGTGTTCCTGTGCCTGGCGGCGCTGTACGAAAGCTGGTCGATCCCGCTGTCGGTGATCCTGGTGGTGCCCCTGGGTGTGCTGGGGGTGCTGCTGGCCACGCTGCTGCGCGGCTACTCGAACGACGTGTACTTCCAGGTGGGCCTGATCACCATCATCGGCCTGTCGGCGAAGAACGCCATCCTGATCATCGAGTTCGCCAAGGACCTGCAGGCGCAGGGCAAGAGTGCCATCGCCGCCGCGCTGGAAGCCGCCCACCTGCGCTTCCGCCCGATCGTGATGACCTCGCTGGCCTTCGGCCTGGGCGTGGTGCCGCTGGTGCTGGCCTCGGGCGCGGGCTCGGCCAGCCAGCGCGCCATCGGCACCGGCGTGCTGGGCGGCATGCTCACGGGCACGGCGCTGGCCGTTTTCTTCGTGCCCATCTTCTTCGTGGTGGTGCGCACGATCTTCAAGGGCAGCAAGCGCCAGCAGGACATGAACAAGCGCCATGCCCAGGAAGCGGGCATTCAGGAAGAATCCGGAGCCGACAACCATGGCTGAGTCCAAGACGATGATGACGCTGCCCTTCGGGCCCCTGGCGCCGCTGGCGCTGGCCGCCGCGCTGCTGATGAGCGGCTGCTCGCTGATCCCCACCTATGAGCAGCCGGCCGCGCCGGTGCCCACCACCTTCCCGGGCGACCCGGCCCAGCCGGGCGGCGCCAAGGCGGCGGTGGACGTGCCCTGGCAGGCCTTCTTCTCCGACCCGCGGCTGGCGGGGCTGATCCAGACGGCCCTCGACAACAACCGCGACCTGCGCGTGGCCGTGCTCAACATCGAGCAGGCTCGCGCCCAGTTCGACGTGCAACGCGCGGCCCTCTTCCCGACCGTGGGGCTGACCACCTCGGGATCGCGCTCCGAGCCGAATTCGGCCCGCGCCTACAGCTCGTCCGCCCCGAAGGTGTCGTCGAGCTATTCGGTGGGCCTGGGCGTGACGGCCTGGGAGATCGATTTCTTCGGCCGCATCCAGAGCCTGAGCGCCGCGGCGCAGGCCCGTGCGCTGGCCACCGAGGAGTCGCGCCGCGCCACCCAGATCAGCCTGGTCGCCCAGGTGGCCAACGGCTGGCTCACGCTGGCCGCCGACGAAGAGTTGCTGGCCATCACCCGCCAGACGCTGGCCACGCGCGAGGAGACGCTCAAGCTGACCAGGCTGCGCTTCGACAACGGCGTGGCGTCCGAGCTGGACTACCAGTCGGCCGTCTCGCTGGCCGAGAGCGCGCGCGCCACCTATGCGCAGCAGATCCGCCTGCGCCGCCAGGACGAGAACGCCCTGGCGCTGCTGCTGGGTGCCCCTGTGCCTGCGAGTGCACTGGAAGGCCTGGCCGGCGACAACGGCGGCCTGGCCAGCGTGCGCGCCATGCCCGACGTGCCGGCCGGCCTGCCCTCGGACCTGTTGACCGAACGGCCGGACATCCGGGCGGCCGAGCAGCAGCTGATCGCGGCCAATGCCAACATCGGCGCGGCGCGGGCCGCCTTCTTCCCGCGCATCGCGCTGACCACCTCCATCGGCACGGTGAGCTCCGACTTCTCGAACCTCTGGAACGGCGACGGCACGCGGGCCTGGAGCTTCGCGCCCAGCCTGACGCTGCCGATCTTCACGGCCGGCGCCAACTCGGCCAACCTCGCTTCGGCGCGCGTCAGCCGCGACATTGCCGTCGCCCAGTACGAGAAGACGATCCAGACGGCCTTCCGCGAGGTGGCCGATGCCCTTGCGGGCCGCGAGACGCTGGGCGAGCAGGCCCGCGCCGCGCGTGCCCAGGCCGACGCCGAGGGCACCCGCCTGCGCCTGTCGGACCTGCGCTACCGCAACGGCGTGGCCAGCGCGCTCGACCTGCTGGATGCGCAGCGCTCGCAGTTCACGGCCCGCCAGACGGCCGTGCAGACCCAGCTGACGCTGCTGCAGAACCAGGTCACGCTCTACAAGACGCTGGGCGGCGGCTGGACCAGCAGCACGCAGCAGGCCGGCGCCCAGTAGGCTGGCGCATCGCTGGCCAGGACGGACGCCAAGTTCAATGGCGGCCTGCGGGCCGTTCGCTGATCTGCATCAGGAGTCCTTCTTTCGGGGGGTGTGCGGGGGTTATCCCGGGTCAGCCGGGGCCTGTCCGCACACCCCCCGTCCCTATAATCGAACGCTGTTTTCCAATAGCCCCCGATACCGAGGACAGCGATGAGCGAGAGCGCGCAAAACCCGGCTCCGGCCACCGAAGAGGCGCATACGGGCCCGATCAAGAATCCCAAGCAGCTGATGCTCGCGGTCCTCTTCGGCTTCGTGGCCCCCATCCTCATCATTGCGGGGCTGGTCTTCTTCGTGGTGTCCGGGCTCAAGCCCTCCGGTGCGGCCACCGGCGACAACATGAACCTCTACGGCGTCAGCCAGGACGCCCGCGACCGCGATGTCGCCGAGCGCATCCGCAAAGTGGGCATGGTCGAGATCCGCGACGCCAACCGCCCGCTCGCCAACGGCGAGACCGTCTTCAAGACCCAATGCGCCGCCTGCCACGGCAGCCCCGGCATTCCTGGCGCGCCGCACTTCGGCGATGCCGCGGCCTGGGCCCCTCGCATCGGCCAGGGCCTGGCCACGCTGACCGAGCATGCGCTCAAGGGCAAGGGCGCCATGCCGCCCCAGGGTGGCGGCGACTTCAGCGATGTGGAGATCAGCCGTGCGGCGGCCTACATGGCCAACTCGGGCGGCGCCAAGTTCGAGGAGCCTGCTGCGCCGGCCGCCGCTGCGCCGGCGGGCGATGCATCGGCCACGTCGGCCGCAGCCCCTGCGGCAGCGGGCGCGATGCCGGCCAAGCAATAAAGAGCGCAGACCCCCAGGCCTTCGGGCCTCCTCGAAAGCCGGCATCCGCCGGCTTTTTCGTTGGTGGCGCTGCAGCAGCGGCGATGTGCCCGCGCTTCGGCTTAGCGCAAGGCGCGTCTCGCGGCGCCTGCTCGCCGCGCGTCAAGCCTTGCTTCGGGCCGCTGCCGGACTGCGGACGAAGCCGAAACGCGTCGGCAGTTCGGAGGCCGACACTTCCTCGGGCGCCGGCCAGACGCCCTGCTCGAGCGCGTCGGCCGCCAGGCCCATGTCCTGCGAATGGACGATGCCCAGGCCGACCGGTGCTGCGACATAGAGGCGCCCTTCCGCATCCAGCAGCACGCGCTGCAATTCCCCCGCCAGTCCGGTGTGCGCCTGGAGCGAAAAGTCGTCCATCACGCGCCACACCAGCGGCACGGCCTCCAGTTCCACGTACACCCGCTGCGGCCCGTTCTGGAAGAACCACTGGCCCTGGGCATCCGGCTCGTAGTTGCGCTGGATGAAATCGATCAGCTTGTCATGCCGCAGCAGCGATCCCTTGCTTTGGGGGAAGGGGCCGGCCGCCTGCGTGGGGTCATCGCGCATGTACCACTGGCCGCGTGCATCGAGGCCCAGCCAACCGTAGCAGTGGGGCACGTTGGGCCACTTGGCCAGTGCCTGTTTGACGATGTCATCCATGGCGGCATTCTCCGCGCCGAAGTTGCCATGCGGTGTCGCCCATGCCGCCATCGCGGGTGAGCCGAGGCCGACAGCGCTATCGAGGCTGAAGGTCGGACTGGCAGCCGACGGGAGCCGGCCTCGTGCACCCGCGAGAGGTCAGCGATGCGCCAGCAGCCAGTCCACCACGGCCTGCGGCATCGTCTGCACATGCCCCGGCCACCCCCCCTGCGGAAAACCGACATGGCCGCCGTGGAGCGGCTGCCAGAGGGTCACCCGCGGATTGCTCACCCGCGCCGGCACCGGGAGGCTCTCGCCGGGCACGAACGGGTCGTTGCGGGCATTGAGCACCAGCGCGGGAATGCGGATGTCGCCCAGCCGCGGCCCCGCGGCGGCGCGGGCGTAGTAGTCCGCCGCATCCTTGAAGCCGTGCAGGGGCGCGGTGAACAGGTCGTCGAAGTCGCGCAGGCGGCGCGCGGCGCGCAGTCGGTGGGCATCGAACAGGCCCGGATGCTGCACCAGCTTGGCCAGCGCCTTGGGCTTCATGGTCGAGAGGAACATGCGCTCGTACACCAGCCGGTTGAAGCCGCGTCCGATGGCATCGGCGCCGGCGGCCAGGTCCAGCGGCGCGCTCACGCCGGCCACGGCCTGCACCACGGCCGCCGCGCTGTCGCCGGCCTCCTCGGCCCAGCGCAGCAGCGCATTGCCGCCCAACGAGACGCCCACGGCCAGCACGCCGGCCGGGCTGCGTTCGCGCAGACGCGCCAGCACCCAGCCCACCTCTTCATGGTCGCCCGAGTGGTAGGCCCGCGGTCCGAGGTTGAGCTCGCCGCTGCAGCCGCGGAAATGCGGCACTGCGAAGCCGAGTCCACGCTCGCGCGCCACCGCCGCCAGCGCCTCGGCATAGTGGCTGCGCGACGAGCCTTCGAGGCCGTGGAAGAGCACAAGCAGCGGCGCCATGGCCGGATCGGCCGCGTCCTGGAAGTCCACATCGACGAAGTCGCCGTCCGGCGCGTTCCAGCGCTCGCGCCGGTACACCGGGGCGGCGCCCGTGTAGCGGCGGCCGAAGAGGGCCGGCCAGATGGTCTGCGCATTGCCGCCCGGCAGCCAGCGGGGCGCGACGAAGGCCTGCATCCGAAGGGTCAGTGCAGCAGGCCCGGGACTTCCACCGCGTCGTCGGGCTCGCGCGAGGTGCCAGGGCTGGCATGGTGCGCCACCAGTCGCCAGCCCATCTCGGTCTTGAGGTACACGTTGGTCGCCAGCACGAACGCATGGCGCGGGCCTTCGGCGGTGAGCACCTCGATGCGCTCGAGCACGTTGTGCACGCTGGTGCCCAGGGCTTCGACGCGGCGCACATGCGAAGGCCGCGCATGCACGGCACCGCCGTTGGCGAACATCTGCTCGAAGGCGCTGCGGATGGCGGCCACGCCCACCAGGCGCGGCCCGCCGGGGTGGACGCAGAACACGTCTTCCTCGTCGGCCCAGCAGGCCATCAATGCATCGGCGTCGCCGCGCTGCAGCGCGTCGTAGAAGGCGGCCTCCAGGTCGTCGGCGGTGCCGCCCAGGGCGGCGGGGTATCGGGTTTTGCTGGGCATGGCAGCCGCGATTCTGCCGCTGCGCACGCACCACGGCCCGGCATGCGGCGCACCACCTTGCCGCGCACTCGCCCAGCGCGGCGAACCGTTTTGGACCATTTGGTCAAAACATGCACCGCCTTTTTCGATCAAGTCCTTGATGTGGAACAGGAAAACGGCATTGGCACAGCGCATGCAAACCCGCCGGCAATCCCATCCTGGAGTCCACCCACATGAAAGTCGGCGTCTTCATCCCCATCGGCAACAACGGCTGGCTGCTGTCGCAGAACGCGCCGCAGTACAAGCCCAGCTTCGAGCTGAACAAGACCATCACCCTCAAGGCCGAGCACTACGGCCTGGACTTCGCGCTGTCCATGATCAAGCTGCGCGGCTTCGGCGGAAAGACGGAGTTCTGGGACCACAACCTGGAGTCCTTCACGCTGATGTCGGGCCTGGCGGCCGTGACGACGAAGATCAAGCTCTTCGCCACCGCCGCCTCGCTGGTGATGCCGCCGGCCATCGTGGCACGCATGGCCTCGACCATCGACAGCATCTCCAATGGCCGCTTCGGCCTGAACCTGGTGACCGGCTGGCAGCGGCCCGAGTACTCGCAGATGGGCATGTGGCCCGGCGACGAGTTCTTCGCCACCCGCTACGAATACCTGTCCGAATACATCCAGGTGCTGCGCGACCTGTGGGGCAAGGGGCAGTCGGACTTCAAGGGCGCCCACTTCAAGATGGACGACTGCCGCCTGAGCCCGCAGCCGCAGGCGCCCATGAAGGTGATCTGCGCCGGCCAGAGCGATGCCGGCATGGCCTTCTCGGCCAAGTACGCCGACTACAACTTCTGCTTCGGCAAGGGCGTGAACACGCCCAAGGCCTTCGCGCCGGCGGCGCAGAAGCTGATCGAGGCCACCGCCAAGACCGGTCGCCACGTGACGACCTACGTGCTCATCATGGTGATCGCCGCCGAGACCGACGAAGCCGCCTTCGCCAAGTGGGAGCACTACAAGGCCGGCGCCGACACCGACGCCATCGCCTGGATGGCGCAGCAGGGCGCGGCCGACACCAAATCGGGCGGCGACACCAACGTGCGCCAGATGACCGATGCCACCTCGCCCTCGGCGGTGAACATCAACATGGGCACGCTGGTGGGCTCCTACGCCAGCGTGGCCCGCATGCTCGACGAGATGGCCGAGGTGCCGGGCACCGAGGGCGTGCTGCTGACCTTCGACGACTTCGTGCAGGGCGTGGAGGACTTTGGCGAGCGCATCCAGCCGCTGATGAAGAGCCGTGTGGACGTCGACACGCCCGTGCCCTCGCAGGTGGGCGCGCCCGAGGCCCTGGCGGCTTGACGGAAGGCGGCACCATGAGCAGCACCAAGACCAATGCCACCCTGCGCTCGACCACGCCGGTCGGGCCGCCCCAGGCGCCGGGCGCACCGGCACCGACGGTGATTCCTTCGCGCCCCGAGCCCCTGGCGCTCGTGCCCGCGCAGACCGCGCTGATCGTGGTCGATATGCAGAACGCCTACGCATCACTCGGCGGCTACGTGGACTCGGCCGGCTTCGACATCTCGGGCGCGCAGGGCACCATCGCCGGGATCGTGCGTGCCATCGAGGCGGCGCGCACCGCGGGCATGCTCATCGTCTTCCTGCAGAACGGCTGGGACGCGAAGTATGTGGAAGCCGGCGGCCCCGGCTCGCCCAACTGGCACAAGTCCAACGCGCTCAAGACCATGCGCGCCAAGCCCGAACTGCAGGGCCGCTTCCTGGCCAAGGGCGGCTGGGACTACGAACTCATCGACGCGATGAAGCCCCAGCCCGGCGACATCGTGATTCCCAAGACGCGCTACAGCGGCTTCTTCAACAGCACGCTGGACAGCAGCCTGCGCGCCCGCGGCATCCGCAGCCTGGTGTTCACCGGCATCGCCACCAACGTGTGCGTGGAGTCGTCGCTGCGCGACGCCTTCCACCTGGAGTACTTCTCGCTGATGCTGGAAGACGCCACCCACGAGCTGGGCGGCGCCGCGATCCAGCAGGCCACGGTCTACAACGTCGAGACCTTCTTCGGCTGGGTGTCGACGGTGGACGCGTTCTGCCAGGCCCTCACTCCCGCCACCGCCGCCGCACCTGCCAAGCCCGAGACGGCCGCGGCCTGATCCCTCGTTCATCCCACTCTGGAGTCCCTTCATGCCCAAGGAAGCCATCATCCCTCCCGGCACCAGCACCCCCATCGCGCCCTTCGTGCCCGGCACGCTGGCGGACGGCGTCGTCTACGTCTCGGGCACGCTGCCCTTCGACAAGGACAACAACGTGGTGCACGTCGGCGATGCCACCGCCCAGACGCGCCATGTGCTGGAGACCATCAAGGGCGTCATCGAGGCCGCTGGCGGCACGATGGACGACGTCACCTTCAACATGATCTTCGTCACCGACTGGGCCAACTACGCCAAAGTCAACGCGGTGTATGCCGAGTACTTCCCGGGCACCAAGCCCGCGCGCTACTGCATTCAGTGCGGGCTGGTGAAGCCCGACGCGCTGGTGGAGATCGCCTCCATCGCCCACGTCGGCAAGAAGGCCTGAGCCGCACCATGGCGCTGTACCACGAGGTGCACGGCGAAGGCCGCCCCGGCGCGCCCAGCGTGCTGCTGTCCTCGGGCCTGGGCGGCTCGGCCGGCTTCTGGCGGCCGCAGATCCCGGCACTGGTCGAAGCCGGCTGGCGCGTGGTGGCCTACGACCAGCGCGGCACCGGCCGCAGCCCTGGCGATCTGCCCGCCGGCTACAGCATCGCCGACATGGCGCGCGACGTGGCCGAGGTGATGGACGCCACCGGCACCGCGCGCTGCCATCTGCTGGGGCATGCGCTGGGCGGCCTGGTGGGCCTGCAGCTGTCGCTGGACGCGCCGCAACGCGTGGCCAGCCTGGTGCTGGTCAATGCCTGGTCGCGGCCCAATCCGCATTCGACCCGCTGCTTCGACGCCCGCCTTTCGCTGCTGGGCGCCTGCGGGCCGCGCGCCTATGTGGAAGCGCAACCCATCTTCCTGTACCCCGCCGACTGGGCCGCGGCCCATGCGGCCGACGTGCAGGCCGAGGTGGACCATGCCTTCGCACACTTCCCCGGCGAGGCCAACATGCGCGCCCGCATCGGCGCGCTGCGCGCCTTCGACGTGGATGCACGCCTGTCCGAGATCGCCGTGCCCGCGCTGGTCGCCTGCGCGCAGGACGACGTTCTGGTGCCGTGGACGATGTCCCAGCGCCTGGCCGAGGGCCTGCCTCAGGCCCTGCTCGATCACAGCCCGCACGGCGGCCATGCGCACAGCGTGACCGCTCCTGCCGCGTTCAACGCGGCCCTGCTCGGCTTCCTGTCGCGTCAGCACTGACCCTTCTTCTCTTCCGGCTTCCGATGATGATGTCCACCGCCCCCGCTCCTACCGCTGCCGCGGCCCTGCAGGCCCTGGCCGCCACGCCACCCGAACGCGGCGACTACCGCAACGCCATGGCCCGCCTGGGCGCGGCCGTGAACGTCATCACCACCGATGGTCCCGCGGGGCGTGCGGGCTTCACCGCCTCGGCCGTGTGCAGCGTGACCGACGAGCCGCCCACGCTGCTCGTCTGCCTGAACCGCAGCGCCTCGGTGTATCCCATCTTCCAGGCCAACGGCGTGCTGTGCGTGAACGTGCTGGGCGCCGGTCAGCAGCAGCTGTCCAACCTGTTCGGTGGCAAGACGCCCATGGACGAGCGATTCGCCGCGGCCGAGTGGCAGATGAGCCGAAGCGGCGTGCCGGTGCTGGCCGAAGCGGCAGCCGCCTTCGAGTGCCGCGTGGTCAATCGCACCGAGGTGGGCACGCATGACGTGCTGTTCTGCGAAGTGGATGCGGTGCGCCTGGGCAACGCCGCCCATGGCCTGGTGTACTTCGACCGGCGCTACCACGACCTGCTGCCGCAAGCCGCCGCGCACTGAGCAGACTCGGCCTCAAGCGGCCAGCGGCGCCGCCATGGCCTCGGCTGGGGGCGCACTGATTCCATCCAGCACCAGGCGCTGAACGTTCTCTACCGTCTCCTCGAAGAAGGCCGCGTCCTGCAGCGTGCGGCCGGCGATGGCCTGCACCTGCACGGCGAAGTCGGCGTAGTGCTGCGTCAGCGCCCAGAGGCCGAAGATCAGGTGATGCGGCGCCACCGGCCGCAGCCGGCCCGAGCGCACCCATTCGGCGATCACTTCGGACTTGCGTTCCACCAGCGTGCGCAGCTCCAGCGCCAGTTCTTCGTGCAGCAGCGGCGCGCCCTGGATCATCTCCAGGCAGAACAGACGTGAGGCATCGGGCTGGTCGCGCGAGATCACCAGCTTGCGGCGGATGTAGCTGGCAATGGCTTCGCGCGGATCCTGCTCGGCGCTGAAGCCGCGCAGCGGCTCCAGCCACACCTGCAGCAGCTCGCGCAGCACGCTCACATACAGCTCTTCCTTGTTGGCGAAGTAATAGAGCAGGTTGCTTTTGGAGACATCGGCGCGTGCGGCCACCTGGTCGACGCTGGTGCCGTGTAGGCCATAACGCGAGAACAGGCCGAGCGCGGCCGACAGGATCACGCTGCGCTTGTCCTCGGCCTGCCGCGGCCGGCGTGCGGCCCGCTTGCCGGCTGCGGGCGCCGCCTTCGTGCCCACGGGTTCTGCTTTGCGCTTGCGCACCTCGGCCGGCGCCTTCTTCTTCGCCGCGGGTGGTCTGGCCATCGGGCTTCCCTTTCCTTTCATTGTTGTGGGCGTGTGTCGTTGGGGTCGGCAACGGCCCGCCTGTACCGGCCATTGCGAATCGCGTACCAGCCTGCACGCACCAGCAACGGGCTTCGCGCACCGCTCATTTGTCTTGACCTGCACCAAGACACCGCAGCGCGGCCGAATGGCGTGCATGCGGCGCATCGTACGCAGCCCGGCCGGCGTTTGTCCATTTGGTCCAACTGGCACGGTCGTTGCAAACGGGCTCTGCAGTACCTCTTCCGTGCATCGAGACGCCCCATGACCCTGATGACCGTTCCCATCATCGACCTCGCGCCCTACTTCTCGGGCACGGCCGCGGAGAAGGCCGCGCTGGCCCGCCAGGTGGACGAGGCCTGCCGCAGCATCGGCTTCCTGGTGATCACGCACCATGGCATCGACCCGGCACTCATCGCCCGCGTCTCGGCCCTCTCGCGGCAGTTCTTCGACATGCCGCTGGGGGAAAAGCGCAAGGTGGACCGTCCGCGCGACGACGCAGTGCGCGGCTACAGCGCGGTGGGCGAAGAAGGCCTGTCGTACAGCCTCGAAGAGGCCTCGCCCGGCGACCTGAAGGAATCCTTCTCCATCGGCCCCTCCAACGTGCCGAATGACGAGTACCACCGCGGCCCCGCCGCCGGCCCGCACTTCGAGCCCAACAGCTGGCCGCCCATCGACGGCTTCCGCGAAGCCTACGAGCAGTACTTCGAGGCCATGAGCGATCTCTCGCGCTCGCTCATGCGCATCTTCGCGCTGGCGCTCGAACTGCCCGAGACCTACTTCGACGACAAGATCGACAAGCACATCAGCATGTTCCGCGTGCTGTCGTACCCGCCCCAGCGCGAGGCGCCGCTGCCCGGCCAGCTGCGCGCCGGCGCGCACAGCGACTACGGCAGCCTGACCATCGTGCTGCCCGACGACAAGGGCCTGCAGGTGCAGAACAAGGCGGGCGAGTGGGTGGACGTGCCGCTGGTCGAAGGCGGCCTGGTGGTCAACATCGCCGACCTGATGATGCAGTGGACCAACGACCAGTGGGTCTCCACCATGCACCGCGTGGTCAACCCGCCCTTCGAGGTGGCGCAGACCAACCGCCGGCAGTCGCTGGTGTTCTTCCACCAGCCCAACTACGACGCCATGGTCGAGTGCCTGCCCACCTGCCTGGCGCCGGGCGAGAAGGCCAAGTACGCGCCGATTTCCTCCGGCGATCACCTCACGTCCAAGTTCGTGAAGCAAACCACCTTCGGTGGCACCAAGTAATGGCACACCTGTCTTACGTCAACGTCTTCGCCAAGGACGTGGTCGCGCTGAGTGGCTTCTACCAGCGCGTGTTCGGCTTCCCGGAGATCGAGGCCATCCGCTCGCCCATCTTCCGCGGGCTGGACACGGGCAAGAGCAGCCTGGGCTTCAACGCCCTCGATGCCTACGAGCTGCTGCATCTGGCCGAGTTCTCGGACACGAAGGGCGTCAAGTTCCTGCTCAACATCGACGTCGACAGCCGCGAGGACGTGGACCGCATGGTGCCCGTCGCGCTGGAGGCCGGCGCCACGCTCATCAAGCCACCGTACGTCACCTACTACAACTGGTACCAGGCGGTGCTGCTCGACCCCGAGGGCAACGTCTTCCGCATCAACTTCATGATGTGACGCGCCCGCCGCCCGACCGGCCGGCGCCGGGGCGGCACTGTTCGTGCTTTTTCACCCTTCCGCTTCCTCTCCCCCCTCTTCCTTCCTCCTGGAGGTCTCCATGTTGTCCAAGCGCTTTCCCCGCATGAGCGTGGCCCTGGCCGGCGCCGCCGTGCTGCTGTCGGCCGGCACCGCCTATGCCCAGGCCGGCTTCAGCCTGAGCGGCAAGCCCGTCATCGCGATGCTGTACTACGGCCCCAAGAACGACGGTGGCTGGACGCAGGCTTTCGACGAGGCGCGCGTGAAGATCGAGGCGGCCCTCGGCCAGAAGATCCAGTTCGTGGAGAACGTGGGCGAGGACGCCTCGGTCATCAAGCCGGCGGCCGAGCGCTTCATCTCGCGCGGCGCCAACATCGTGATCGGCACCGCCTTCGGCCAGTCCGACGCCATGAAGGATCTGGCCGCCAAGTACCCCAAGGTGGCCTTCCTCAACGGCTCGGGCACCACCAACGGGCCGAACCTCGAATCCTTCTACGGCCGCACCTACGAGAGCCAGTACCTGTGCGGCATGGCCGCCGGCGCGGCCAGCAAGACGGGCAAGCTGGGCTTCGTGGCCGCCAACCCCTTCGGCGTGGTGAACTGGACCATCAACGCCTTCGCGCTCGGCGCGCAGAAGATGAACCCCAACGCCACGGTGAACGTGATCTACACCGGCACATGGAACGACCCGGTCAAGGAACGCGCCGCCGCCACCGCGCTGATCGACCAGGGCGCCGACGTGATCGGCCAGCACGTGGACTCGCCCACGCCGCAGATCGTGGCGCAGGAGCGCGGCGTGTACGGCACCGGCCACCACCGCGACCTGCGGCAGTTCGCGCCCAAGGCCACGCTGTGCTCGTCGGTGTGGGTGTGGGACCGCTTCCTGGTGCCCGAGCTCAAGAAGATCATCGCAGGCAACTGGAAGCCCGAGCCCTACGGCGCCTTCATCCCGATGAGCGGCGGCGGCACCGACATCGCCGGCTTCGGCGCGGCCGTGCCGGCCGACAAGGTCAAGGTCATCCAGGCCGAGCGCGACGCCATCCTGAAGGGCAAGCAGGTCTACGCCGGCCCGCTGAAGGACCGCGACGGCAAGGAGCGCGTGGCCGCAGGCGCCGTGCTGTCGGATGCGGACCTCTGGAAGATGGACTGGTTCGTCAAGGGCGTGGTCACGCAGAAGTGACTCTCCCCCAGGCTCCGCGCTTTGCGCTCCGCCAACCCCCATCCGGGGGCGCCGCCTGCGGCCTGGCGAAGCCAGTTCCGCGGCGGCTGCCGGCAGTCCCTTTTCTCTTCATACGCTGATGACTGTTGACGCGCTGCGCCTTGTCGGTATCCACAAGTCCTTCGATGGGTTCAAGGCCCTGATGGACGCGTCATTTGCTGCGCGCTGGGGTGAGGTGCATGCGCTGCTGGGGGAGAACGGCGCGGGCAAGTCCTCGCTGATGAACATCGCCGCCGGGCTGTATGCGCCCGAGCAGGGCGAGCTGCTGGTGGACGACAACCCGGTGCGGCTGGCAGGGCCGCGCGCGGCGGCGGCGCTGCACATCGGCATGGTGCACCAGCACTTCAAGCTGGTGCGGCCGTTCACGGTGGCCGAGAACATCCTGCTGGGGCATCCGCTCGCGCACGCCGAGGGCAGCCACCGGCGGCGCATGGTGCAGCTGGAGCAAGAGATCGCCGCACGGGCGGCCGAGCTGGGCTTCGCCATCGACCCGCGCGCGCGCGTGGAGCGCCTTTCCATCGCCGAGCAGCAGCGCGTGGAGATCCTCAAGGTGCTGCTGGCGGGCGCGCGCATCCTGATCCTGGACGAGCCCACGGCCGTGCTCACCGACCAGGAGGCCGAGCGCCTGCTGGCCACGGTGCATGCGCTGTCGCGCCAGGGCGCCGCGGTGGCGCTGGTGACGCACAAGATGTCCGACGTGAAGACCTGGGCCGACCGCGTGACGGTGATGCGCGGCGGCCGTACGGTGGCCACGGTGGCCCCCAAGGCCACACCCATCGAAGAGCTGGTGCGCCTGACCGTCGGCCAGTCGGTCGCGGCCAGCACGGCGGCCAGGGAGCCCGCGATGGGCGGCGCGCCGCTGCTGACCGTCCGCGGCCTGCGCCTGCACGCCAACGGCCGGCAGGCTTTGGACGGCGTGGACCTGACCCTGCACGCCGGCCAGATCTACGGCCTGGCCGGCGTCGGCGGCAATGGCCAGGGCGAACTGGCCGAGGCGCTGATGGGCATGGCCGAGGGGCTGGAAGGCACGATTGCGCTGGCAGGCGAAGGCGGGGCCGCGACTGGCCGCCTGCCGCACTTCGCCGCCATCCCGGCGGACCGCTACGGCCTCGCGCTCGCGGGCGGCCTGTCGGTGGTGGAGAACTTCGGCATCGGCCAGGTACAGGCCGGCCGCTACGGCCCGGCCTGGCGGCTGGACCGCGCCCGCATGGCCGCCGACACGCGCGAGGCCGTGCAGGCCTTCGACGTGCAGGGCGTGCGGCACCTCAACCAGAAGGCCGCGCTGCTGTCGGGTGGCAATGCGCAGAAGCTGGTGCTGGCGCGCGAGTTCGGCCGCGCGCCGCGGCTGGTGCTGGCCCACAGCCCCAGCCGCGGCCTGGATGTGCGCGCGGGTGCCGAGGTGCATGCGCGGCTGCGCGCCGCGCGCGACGCTGGCGCGGCCGTGCTGCTCATCAGCGAGGACCTGGACGAGGTGCTCGCGCTGGCCGACCGCGTGGGCGTGATGGCGCGCGGACGCATCGTGGCCGAATTCGATCAACCCGCCGACCGCCAGGCGGTCGGCCAAGCCATGGTGAACCATGACTGATGCCGCGCTCGACGCTGCCGCCCCGGAAGCACGCGCGCGGCACGTGCCGCTCTTCGCACGCCGCTACACGCTGGAGTTGCGCCAGCAGATGGGCCTGCCCCGGCAGGCGCTGATCCTCGCGTTGGCGGTGGTCGTCGGGCTGGCCATCTCGGCCGCGATCCTGGTGGCCGCGGGCGTGCCGGCCGACGAGCTGCTCAACGAGTTCATCATGCAGACGCTGGTGGATCGGCAGAGCCTGCTGGCCGTGCTCTTCCAGGCCGCGCCCATGGTCCTGGTGGGCATCGGCGCCGCCATCGCCTTCCGCGCCCGCTTCTGGAACCTGGGGCTGGAAGGCCAGATGATCTTCGGCGCCATCGGCGCGACGGCGGTGTCGATGTTCGACATCGGCCCGGCCGCGCTGCGGCTGCCGCTAATGGGCGCCGTGGCCATGGCGATGGGCATGCTCTGGGCGCTGGCGCCGGCGCTGCTCAAGCTGCGGCTGGCCGTGAACGAGATCATCGCCTCGCTGATGCTCAACTACGTGGCGGGCAACTTCCTGCTGCACCTGGTCTACGGCGCCTGGAAGGATCCGAAGGATTCCTTTCCCTACTCGCCGCAGTTCCGCGCCTTCGAGCGCTTGCCCGAATGGTTCGGCAACGTCAGCACCGCGGCCATCGGCCTGGCCGTGCTGGCCGCGCTGCTGGCCACCTGGTTCACGGGCCTGAGCCGCGCGGGCCTGTACCTGCGCTTCGTCGACGCCAACCCGCGCGTGGCGCGGGCCCTGGGTGTGCCGGTGGCGCGCATGGTGCTCACGGCGGTACTGCTGTCGGGCGCGCTGGCGGGGCTGGCCGGCTTCGTCGTGGTGACGGGGCAGGAAGGCCGGCTCACGCAGGCCTTCTACGTAGGCTACGGTTTCTCGGGCATCCTGATCGCCTTCCTGGCGCGCAACAACCCGCTCGCGGCCAGCGTGGTGGCGGTGCTGATCGCCATGCTCTTCGTGGCGGGCCGCAACCTGCAGGTCTTCTACCAGATCCCCTTCGCGATGGTGCAGCTGATCCAGGCCATCCTGGTCATCTGCGTCGCCTCGTCGGACTTCTTCATCCGCCATCGCCTGCGGCGGATCGCATCCGCAAAAGGCAGCTGACATGGACCTGCTCGCCATCGCCACCAACTGGCTGGGCAATGCGCCCGACTTCGCCGTGCCCTATGCGCTGGCCGCGCTCGGCCTGATCCTGAGCGAGCGCGCGGGCGTGCTGTCGCTGGGCGCCGAGGGGCTGATGCTGGTCGGCGCGCTGGCCGGCATCGGCGCCATGCTGGCCTTTCACGACGCGGCCATCGCGCTGCCGCTGGCCATGCTGGCGGCGGCCGTCGTGTCGCTGCTCTTCGCCTTCATGGTGATCGTGCTGCGCATCCAGCAGGTCATTGCCGGGCTGGCGCTGGTCTTCTTCTGCCAGGGCCTGACCAGCCTGCTGGGCACGGTGTTCGACTGGACCAACAAGCCGGTGAGCAGCTTCGGGGCACTGCCGATCCCGCTGCTGTCCGAGCTGCCGCTGGTGGGCCGCCTCTTCAACCAGAACCTGATCGTGTACCTGGTGCCGCTGCTGTTCTGGGCCGCGGTGCACTGGCTCAATCGCAGCACGCCCGGCCTGCGGCTGCGCGCGGTGGGCGAGAACCCGCAGGCCGCCGATGCGGCCGGCATCTCGGTGCCGCTGTGGCGCTTCGGCGCGGTGGTGGCGGGCTCGGCGCTGGTGGGGCTGGCGGGGGCCTACATCTCGGTGGTGGGCACCAAGCTGTGGATCGCGGGCATGACGGGCGGGCGCGGCTGGATCGCGGTGGCGCTGGTGATCTTCGCGCGCTGGTCGCCCTGGCGGGCGCTGGCGGGTGCGCTGCTCTTCGGCTGCATCGAGGCGCTGATTCCGCAGCTGGCCGCCGCCGGCGTGCAGCTGCCGCAGTACTTCGTGCTGATGACGCCCTACGTCGTCACGCTGGGCGTGATGGTGTGGGTGGCGCTGGCGCGCCGCGGCGGCCAGGCCGTGCACGACGAGCCGGGCGCCCTGGGCCAACCCTATCTGCGAGAGGAGCGACGCTGATGCGCGCCTATGTCTACAACCAGCCGCGCGAGCTGGACCCGGGCCAGTTCGCCGACTACCTGGACCTGTCCCGCACCGCCGTGCTCTCCATCGACATGCACCGCGGCCACCTGGACGATTCGCCCGACTGCCCCTGCCCCGCCCCGCGGGCGCGCGACGTGGTGGCCCCCATCGATGCCTTCCACGACCAGGTGCGCGCGCTGGGCGGGCGCATCGTGCACATCAAGTCGGTGCTGCGCGAGGGCGGCGCCGACGACATCGGCGGCATCCCGGCCGCCTGGCGGCGCACCTTTCCGCTGCATGTGGGCACCATCCCCAATGCCGACGCGCATGCCATCGAGGGCTCGCCCTGGACCGAGTGGGTCACGCGCGTCGAGCCCGGTGACCTGAAGGTGGAGAACAAGCGCCGCCTGTCGGCCTTCTATCCCACCGACCTGGACTTCCTGCTGCGCAACCAGCGCATCGAGACCGTGGTGCTCGACGGCGGCTTCACCGACTGCTGCGTGCTCAACACCGCCTTCGATGCCAACAACCGCACCTACCGCGTGATCGTGCTGCAGGACCTGGTGCGCGGCACCGACGAACCGCTGGAGCAGGCCGCCCTGGCCATGGTGTCGCTGCACCTGGGGCTGGTGATGACCTCGGCCGACCTGCTGGCCGTGTGGCGTCAGCGCGCCCTCAACCCTTTGGACAAGACCCTGTCATGAAGCACATTCCCATCGTCGACCTGCAGGGCAGCCTCGACGCCGATGCCCCCGCCGCGCAGCAGCGCGCACGCGAACTGTTCGAGGCCCTGAGCCAGATCGGCTTCGCCTACATCGCCGGCCACAACGTGGCGCCCGCCACGCGTGAGGCCGCCTTCGCCGCATCGCGCGACTTCCATGCATCGACGCTGGCGCAGAAGCAGTCTCTGGCCATCAACGCCTTCCACCGCGGCTACATGGGCATGGCCAGCTCCACCATCGTCACCTCCACCGTGGCCAAGGTGACGCGGCCCAACATGAGCGAGTCGCTGATGCTGATGCACGAGCTGCCGCCCGACGACCCCGGCCTGCTCGCGGGCCTGCCCATGCAGGGCCCCAACCAGTGGCCCGACTGGCTGCCGGGCTTCAAGCCCGCCATGCTGGCCTACGTGCGTGAGGTGGATGCGCTGGGCCGCCACATCGTGCGCCTGATCGCGCTGGCGCTGGGCCTGCCGGCCACGGCACTGGACCACCACTTCGCCCACCCCACCACCTTCCTGCGCGCCCTGCACTATCCGCCGCAGCCGCCCGCCGAGGACGAGCAGATCGGCTCCGCCCCGCACACCGACTACGGAATCATCACGCTGCTGGCGCAGGACAACTCCGGCGGCCTGCAGGTGCGCCCACGCGGCGGCGACTGGATCGAGGCACCGCCCATTCCCGACACCTATGTGCTCAACGTGGGCGACATGCTGGCGCGCTGGACCAACGGCCGCCTGGTCTCCACGCCGCACCGCGTGATCAACCGCTCGGGCGGCGACCGCTACTCGCTGCCCTACTTCCTCGATCCGTCGATGGACACGCTCATCGAATGCCTGCCCACCTGCACCGATGCGGCCCATCCGCCGCAGCACCCGCCGGTGCGCTACGGCGACTACCTGCTCGAACGGCTCAACCGCAACTACGACTACCGCAAGCCCGCCGAGCCTGCCGCCGTGGCCTGAAGGCCGCGCCCTCTTCCCTCAATGTTCCGGAGTGCTGTCATGACCTTTCCGATCAACCGCCGCGACCTGCTGGCCCGTGGCCTGGGCACCGCCGCCGCCCTCGGCCTGCCCGCCTTCCCCTCCCTCGCAGCCGCGCCGCTGGTGATCAACACCTACGGTGGCCGCTGGGAGAAGTTCTGGCGCACCGATCTGATGCCCGCCTTCGAGAAGATCAGCGGCGTCAAGCCGACGCTGGATGTGGGCCTGGGCAAGAACTTCATCGCCAACCTGCGCGCCGCCGGCATCGAGAAGCCGCCCTACAGCGTGCTCATGGTCAACGAGAACATCGCCAGCGTGGTGCGCGGCGAGGGCTACTTCGAGCCCATCCCCGCCGCCAAGGTGCCCAACCTGGCCCATGTCTACCCCAACATGCGCAACCCGGGCGACAACGGCGTGCGCGGCATCGTCTCCACCATCGGCATCGGCTACCGCAAGGACCTGGTCAAGACGCCACCCAAGTCCTGGGCCGATCTCTGGAACAACCCCGAGTTCAAGGGCAAGATCGGCCTCTACCAGATCGGCAACACGGCGGCCATGCTGTTCCTGCTGATGACCGCCAAGATCTACGGCGGCTCGCAGGACGCCATCGACCGCGCCTTCGTCGAGATCAAGAAGCTGCTGCCCTTCCAGCAGGCCGACTGGAGCGGCACGCTGTCGACCATGCTCACGCGCGGCGACGTCACCGTGGCCGTGATCGACTTCCCCGAGATCGTGGCGCTCAAGAAGAAGGGCGTGCCGGTCGAGATGGTGGTGCCCAGCGAAGGCGTGGTGGCCTTCGAGCAGTCCTTCAACATCCTCAAGCACGCGCCCGACAAGGAAGCGGCCTACCAGTACCTCAACTTCATCCTGCGGCCCGAGGTGCAGGAGTCGATGGCCAAGGAGTTCTTCACCTCGCCCACCAACACGCAGGTGAAGCTGGAGCCGGCGCTGGCCGCCGACGTGCCGATCAGCGGCAAGGCCATGTCCTCCATCGTGCAGTTCGACTGGGCGAAGGTGAACCCGCAGCTGCCGGCGATCACGGATCGCTGGAACCGGGAAATCAAGTGAGCGCGGTCCTGTCCGCGCCGCCCGAGGCGGCGATGTCCACCGCGCGCACAGCCGGCCGGCGCACCACGCGGCTGTCCATCGAGGGGCTGCACAAGCGCTATGCCGGCCATGTGGCCATCCATTCGCTGGACCTGGCCACCCGCGAGGGTGAGTTCATCTCCGTGCTGGGCCCGAGCGGCTGCGGCAAGACCACCACGCTGCGCTGCGTGGCCGGCTTCGAGCATCCGGAGGCCGGGCGCATCTGCATCGACGGTGAGGACATCACCGGCCTGCCGCCCGAGAAGCGCGACATCGGCATGGTGTTCCAGAACTACGCGCTCTTTCCGCACCTGACGGTGCGGCGCAACCTGGCCTTCGGCCTGGAGATGCGCGGCGTGCCGCGCGCCGAGATCGCGCGCCGGGTCGAGGCGGTGCTGGGCATGGTGCAGCTGGGGGCGCTGGCCGAGCGTTTTCCGCGCCAGCTCTCCGGCGGTCAGCAGCAGCGCGTGGCGCTGGCACGCGCCCTGGTGATCGAGCCGCGCCTGCTGCTGCTGGACGAGCCGCTGGCCAACCTGGACGCCGTGCTGCGCGAGGACATGCGGGTGTTCATCCGCGACCTGCAGCGCCGCGTGGGCATCACCACGCTCTATGTGACGCACGACCAGGCCGAGGCGATGGTCATGTCCGACCGCGTGGCCGTGATGCTAGGCGGCCAGCTGCAGCAGTTCGACGTGCCGGAGGCCATCTACCTGCGGCCCCTCAGTGTGGAGGTGGCCCGTTTCATCGGCCGCTCCAACCTCATCGAAGGGCGCGTGCGCGCCATCGTGCCCGGGCCCGGTCCGCGGCCGGTGCATGCGGTCGACACCGCCCTGGGCCCGGTCGAGGCCGCCTTCCACGAAGCGCTCGAACCCGGCCAGGCCGTGCAGGTGACGCTGCGGCCCGAGGCCATCCACTTCCGTGCCGACGGCCCCTATGCGGGCCGTGTGGCACGCAGCTACTTCCTGGGCAGCACGGTCGAGCATGTGGTGGAGGCCGCTGGCGGCCAGACCCTGCTGGTGCAGACGCCACCCGGCGGACGCATGCCCGAAGGCGCGCACTGCGGCCTGGCCTTCGAGCCCGGGCATGCCTGGGTCATTCCGGGATGAGCGCGTCAACGCTCGCCGCGCCCACCGCGCTGCCCGCCGCCACGGCGGCGTCCGCGCCGCGCAGCCGCGCCTTCTGGCTGATCGCCCCCGCGCTGGTGCTGCTGGGCGTCTTCCTGCTGCTGCCCTACCTGAACATCGTGCTGATGAGCCTGCGCCCGCCGGCCGTCGGGGCGCCCTACGGCGCGGGCTTCACGCTGGGCAACTACACGCGCGTATTGACCGACGGCTACCTGCTCGGCGTGCTGGGCGACACGCTGCTGCTGGGCCTGACGGTGACGCCCATCTGCCTGCTGCTGGGTTATCCGGTGGCCTTCCACCTGGCGCGCAGCCGCTCGCGCTGGGCGGGGCTGCTGTATGTGCTGGTGCTCTCGCCGTTGCTGGTGGGCGTGGTGGTGCGCAGCTTCGGCTGGCTGATCCTGCTGTCGGGCAACGGCGTGATCAACCGCGCGCTGATCGACCTCGGCTGGATCGACACCGGCCTGCAGCTGATGAACAACCGCCTGGGCGTGACGATCGCGCTCGTCCACGTGTTCCTGCCCTTCATGATCCTGCCGCTGGTGGGCGTGATCCAGGGCATCGACCCGAGCCTGGAGGCCGCCGCGCGCTCGCTGGGTGCCTCGCGGCTGCGCGCCTTCCTGCGCGTGTCGCTGCCGCTGTCGTGGCCCGGCATCCAGGCCGGCACGGTGCTGGTCTTCGTGCTCACGCTCAGCGCCTATGTCACACCGGTCATGCTGGGCGGGGCGCAGGTCAAGACGGTGTCGGTGCTGGTGGTGCAGAGCCTGATCGACAACTTCCAGTGGCCGGCTGGCGCCGCGCAGGCGCTGGTACTCACGGCCTGCGGCATGCTCGCGGTGGCCGCCTATGCGCGGCTGACGCGCCGGCTTTCTAGGGGACTGGCATGAACCACGGATCGATGGCAGCCGACCGCGTGATGGACGCGCTGCTGCGCGTCTTCATCGGCGCGGTGTACGCCTTCCTGCTGCTGCCGATCGTGGTGATCGTGCTCATGTCACTCAATGCGGGCGAGTTCCTGACCTTCCCGCCGCAGGGCCTGTCGCTGCGCTGGTTCGGCGCGCTGTTCGCCAACGAGGGCTTCATGCGGGCCATGGGCACCTCGCTAGCGCTGGCCGCTGCGGCCACCGTGGGCGCCACGCTGATCGGCACCGGTGCGGCGCTGTACGTGGTGCGCCATGCCACCCGCACGCGCGAGGCGCTGCGCCTGCTGCTCATGATGCCGCTGATGCTGCCGGAGATCCTCACCGCCATTGCCCTGCTGTTCTTCCTGTACGCGACAGGCATCGGCACGCGCACGGTGTTCGGGCTGGTGGTGGGCCATGTGCTGGTGACGCTGCCCTACGTCTTCACCAACGTGGCCTCGGCGCTCTACAACCAGGACGCCTCGCTGGAGCAGGCGGCACGCAGCCTGGGCGCCTCCCCGGTGCGGGCCTTCGCGCGCGTGACGCTGCCGCTCATCAAGCCGGGCCTGATCACCGGCGCGCTGTTCGCCTTCGTGATCTCCTTCGATCTGTTCAACATGTCGTTGCTGCTCAAGGGCGTGGGCATGACCACGCTCCCGCTGCAGCTCTTCGACTACCTGCGCTGGGACTTCGACCCGACGGCCGCGGCCGTGTCCACGGTGAGCATCGTGCTGACGCTGGCGGCGGTGGTGTGGATCGACCGCAGCGTGGGCTTGCGCACGCTGCGCTTCGGCTGAGGGGCTGGTTCGGCGGCGTCGCCTGACTAAGGCGACTTCCAGGCATCACGGGCGGGCCGCGGCGCGTCGCTGCCATCGGGCGCCTCGCCCAGCAGCCAGCGCGCGGCGACCGTGCGGGCGTCCTGCTGCGAGGCGGCCCACACCACCTCCGGCGCGGCCACATGCATGCCGGGCGGCGCGATGCGCAGCGCCTCGTCCAGCAGCTCGGCCACCTTGACGGCGCGCACCGGCCGGTCGGTGGCCGGCACCATGAAACGCAGGCTCGACAGCATCCAGTGCGCCAGCCCGGGGAGCAGGCCGCGCACCAAGTCCGTCGGCTTGCGCGCGGCGCGAAACAGCAGCAGGCGCTCGAAGCCGAGCCCGGCCAGCGCATGCTCGTCGAGGTTGGCCAGGCCGCGCTTGAGCGCATCGGGCAGACGGCCCGCGTCGTGCGGCTGCACCACGGCCAGCGTGTGTGCACCGCAGGCGCGCAGCCAGATGGCGATGGCCAGGAGTTGCGCGGGGTCGGCCGCCCACAGCGCCCGCTCGCGGCCATGGTGCAGCCGCGGCGGGTCGAAGGCGACGATGCCGATGTCCACCTGCAGGCGAGGCCATTCGGCGGGCGGCCGGTCGTCCGGCACCACCACCGGCTGGATGCCGCGCAGCCCCTCGCGCAAGGGCTGGCCGGCCAGCACGCCCACGCGGGCATAGCCGCCCCCGCCACCGAGGCGATGGACCAGCTCGGCCCCCAGCAGGCCGGTGGCGCCGGCGATCAGCAGTGTCTGGAGGGCAGGCGGACGCGCCATCGGCCGACTGGCGGCCTGCAGGGCTTGGAGGGGGTCGAGGGCCATCGGCCTATGCTACTGTCGCCGCTCCACGGGGGTGCGCGGCGCACGGCGCTTCCTTGCCGTCCGCCCAGCCGCACCGCCGTCCATGCTTTTCAAGGAGGTTCGATGACCCGTTGGCTTTGCGCCCTTCTTCTTGCCGCCACCACCCTGCTTTCGGGCTGCGGCTACAACGACTTCCAGCGCCTGGACGAAGCCAGCAAGGCCGCCTGGAGCGAGGTGCTCAACCAGTACCAGCGCCGCGCCGACCTGGTGCCCAACATCGTGGCCTCGGTCAAGGGCGAGGCCAACTTCGAGCAGGAGACGCTCACGCGCGTGGTCGAGGCCCGGGCCAAGGCCACCTCGATCCAGGTCACGCCCGAGACGCTGAACAACCCCGAGGCCTTCAACAAGTTCCAGCAGGCGCAGGGCGAACTCTCCAGCGCTCTGTCGCGGCTGATGGTGGTGGCCGAGCGCTATCCGCAGCTGCAGGCCAACCAGGGCTTCCGCGACCTGCGCGTGACGCTCGAGGGCACCGAGAACCGCATCACGGTGGCCCGCAACCGCTACATCCAGACGGTGGAGGACTACAACGTGCTGGCCCGCAGCTTCCCCACCAACCTGACGGCCAAGGTCTTCAGCTACGCACCCAAGCCCAACTTCAGCGTGCAGAACGAGGCCGAGATCTCCAAGCCGCCTGTGGTGGACTTCAACAAAAAATAGGCCCACCCCCAGTCTTCGCGCACTTCGTGTCGCTCCGCCAACCCCCTTCCAGGGGGCAACACCAGCGGCCCGGCAAAGCCGGTTCCGCGGTGTTCCCCGCCTTCGCTGCGCCCCTGGGGCGCGGCGCGGTCTGGCATGCCTTCTGGGCTGTACTGGCCGCGCTGTGCCTGAACATGGCTTTCATGGCGGCCGTTTGGGCGCAGGGCCTGCTGCCGGTGCCTGCGCTTACGGCACGCGTGATCGACCAGACCGGCACGCTCACGACCACTGAGGCGCAGGCGCTGGATGCCAAGCTGGCCGAGTTCGAACAGCGCAAGGGCTCGCAGATCGTGGTGCTGATGGTGCCGGCCACGGCGCCCGAGGACATCGCGGCCTATGCCAACCGCGTGGCCAATGCCTGGAAGATCGGCCGCCGCGAGGTCGGCGACGGCGTGCTGGTGATCGTGGCCAAGGACGAGCGCCGCATGCGCATCGAGGTGGCCAAGACGCTGGAAGGCGCCGTGCCCGATCTGGCGGCGGCCCGCATCGTCGATCAGCAGATGAAGCCGGCCTTCCGCACCGGCGACTTCGCCGGCGGCCTGGAGGCCGCCGCCGATGCGCTGATCGCGCGCATCGAGAACGAGGCCCTGCCGCTCCCGATGCCCCAGTCGCACACTGTGCAGAGGCAAGGCCTGCTGGACGTCGACTGGGAGGACCTGGCGGTCTTTGTCTTCTTCGGCGTGGTGCTGGGCGGCCCGCTCCTGCGCAGCCTGCTGGGCAACAAGCTGGGGCCGCTGGCCACCGGCGGGCTGGCTGGCGTGGCGGTGTTCATCGTCACCACCAGCCTGGTGGTGGCCGCGCTGGCGACGGTCGCCGCACTGGTGCTCGCCTTCGTGACGGGCCACCGCGCAGGCTCCGGCCTTGGGGGCCACGGCGGCTCCAGCGGCGGCTGGTCGGGCGGCTGGTCCGGTGGTGGAAGTGGAGGCGGCGGCTGGAGCAGCGGCAGTTCCGGCGGCGGCTTCAGCTCGGGCGGTGGGGGCGATTTCGGTGGCGGCGGCGCCTCGGGAGACTGGTGATGACGACGAACACCGACACTCCCCAGACCCCGCGCCCCGGCCTCATGGCCCGCCTGGCGCGCCTGTGGCGCCACCGCTGGCACGACGAGCACGACGTTCGGCGCCTGCTGCCGCCCGAGGCCGTGGAGCGCCTGGGCCGACGCGTGGCGGCCAGCGAGGCGCGCCACACGGGCCAGGTGCGCATCTGCGTCGAGGCCGGCCTGCCGTGGAGCTACATCCGCCGAGGCGCCAGTGCGCGCGACCGAGCCGTCACGCTGTTCGGCAAGCTGCGGGTGTGGGACACGGCGCAGAACAACGGCGTGCTCATCTACCTGCTGGTGGCCGACCATGCCATCGAGATCCTGGCCGACCGCGGCATCGACGCCCATGTGGACGCCGCCGAATGGGCCGCCATGGCGCAGCGCATGAAGGGCGCCTTCCGCGAGGGCCGCTTCGAGGACGGGCTGACGCAGGCGCTGGAAGAGGTCTCGGCGCTGCTGGTGACGCACTTTCCGGCCGAGGACGACGCCGAGGCGCCGCGGCGCATGAACGAGTTGCCGGACCTGCCGGTGCTGCTCTGAGCTTCGCCGTTACGGGGGCTTGGCGACGTCGGGATCGCCATGCGTATCCGTGGCATCAGCGGCATCAGCGGCATCAGCGGCATCAGCGGCATCAGCGGCATCAGCGGCATCAGCGGCATCAGCGGCATCAGCGGCTGGGACGGTAACCCGGCAGAGGACGACGGCATGCGCGCTCCCGGTGCACGCTCGCGCCGACCGGCTTGTCGCGCAAGCGGGGTGCTCGCTCTCCACCGACGCGCCTTGCGCACTGCACGGCGCCGCGAATGGCACCTCCGCACGCACACCGTCATCCTCCGCCTCGACGCTGCGCCCGAGCCCTCCCGTTTTCCGGGCCTTGGCATTCTTTGGGTCCTGGTCCTTTGAGTCCTTTGAGTCCTTCGAGTCCTTTGCGTCCTTCGGCTCCTGAGGTCCTGAGGTCCTGGGGCCCTTGGGGTTGTGGGGTTGTGGGGTTGTGGGGTTGTGGGTCGTGGGTCGTGGGTCGTGGGGTCGTGGGGTCGTGGGCCCTTGGGGTCCTGGGGTCCTGGAGACAATGCCGGCCGGTCAACCCAACCCGTTCGGGCTGAGCCTGTCGAAGCCTCGCCCATATGGGCAGCACACAGGCGAGTCAAGCAGCGCCGGGCACATGCGCCCCGCGCCCTTCTGCCCTTTGACAAGCTCAGGGCGAACGGAGTTAGGACCCGGGCGGCCGAACCCGGCCGTTCGCGCGCAGCGTCAAGGCGGAGGGTGCCGGTGTGCGTGCGGAGGTGCCATTCGCGGCGCCGTGCAGTGTGCAAGGCGCGTCGGTGGAGAGCGAGCACCCCGCTTGCGCGACAAGCCGGTCAGCGCGAGCGTGCACCGGGAGCGCGCATGCCGGCACCCTCTGCCGGGTTAGCGCCCCGATCGCAGGTGCGTCCGCACAACCCACACATCTGACGAAACCCACGCAACCCACACAGCCAGCGCAGCGACTCAGGGCCAGAGTTCCACGCCCAGCCCCGCCAACCGCTTGCGCATCGCCCGCACGGCCTTGTCCTTGCTCAGCAGCCGCGCCCGGTGCGCCACGGCCAGGTCGATGAACACCTGGTCGTCCGGGTCGGCGCAGGTGAAGGGCGCCTTGGCCGCAGGCGGCTGCAGCTGCGCATGCCGGTCGAAACAGGCCAGCACGTCGTCCACCGACAGGCCGTAGAAGGCCCGCCGCGGCGCGATCTGCGGATAGTCCAGCACGCGGGCCAGCTCGACACGCATCGGGGCCGTCGCCAGCCACCGGTGCTGGCCGGCCTCCAGCGCCGCACGCAGCGGCCTGGCGGCAGCATCGTCGAAGACGAAGAGGTCGAGCACGATGTTGGTGTCGATGACCACGGCGGTCACTTCGGGTTGCGCAGCGGCATCCACCTCGGCACCGCCCGCAGCCGACGAGACCGGCCCGCCCATGTCCGCCGCCATGCGGCTCACCGCGCGCGTCCCTGACGCGGCGTCATGCCGCTGGCGCCGTGCGCGCCGAACCCGCCACCATGTCGAAGCGCAGCAGCCGGCATTCGATGGGGCCGTTCCACATCGGCACGCGGCGCGACTCCTTCAGGCGCATGCGCTGCGGCAGCTTCATGTCGGGCGTGAGCACCCAGGCCGTCCAGCCCGCGAAATTGCGCTTCCAGTGCGTGGCCAGTTGCGGGAAGAAGTCATCGCCGCCGTCGGCGCCCGATTCGGTCTGCGCCACCTCGCGCCCGCCCGGCCCGCGCCGCCCCGCGTTGGCGCCGGCGACGCCGCCCACGGCGATGCGCTCGCCATACGGCGGGTTGAGCAGGATCACGCCGCCGCCCTCGACCGGGGGCATGCGCTGCAGCGCGTCACCGCCGCGCAGTTGCAGCCGGTCGGCCACGCCGGCGCGCTCGGCATTGCGCTGCGCGAAGTCGACCATGCGGTGCGACACGTCGCTGCCAAAGACCCGCACCGAGCCCGCAGCGCGCGCGTCGGCGGGAGCCAGCGCCTCCTCGCGCATCGCGCGCCAGAGTTCGGCGCGGTGCAGCAGCAGCGCCTCGAAGCCGAAGCGCCGCGAGGCACCGGCCGGCACGCCGGCGGCCAGGAGCGCGGCCTCGATGGGAATGGTGCCGCTGCCGCAGCAGGGGTCGTACAGCGGCTGGTCGGAGACGGCACCGGTCTCCGGATCCCACCAGCCGCTGGCGGCCAGCATGGCCGCAGCCAGGGTCTCCTTGAGCGGAGCGTCGCCCTTGTCCACGCGCCAGCCGCGCTTGAACAGCGGCTCGCCGCTGGTGTCGATGTAGAGCGTGACCTCTTCGGCCGTCAGGTGGGCGAAGACGCGCACGTCGGGAAAGCGCGTCTCCACGCTGGGCCGCACGCCGCCGGCGCGGGCGCGGAAGCGGTCGGCGATGGCGTCCTTGATCTTGAGCGTGGCGAAGTTGAGGCTCTGGAGCGGGCTGCCCTGCGCCGTGAGCTCGACCTTGAAGGTCTGGCGCGGCTGGAACCACATCTCCCAGGCGATGCCCGAGGCGGCTTCGTACAGGTCGGCCTCGCTGCGATAGGGCCGGTGCGCCAGCTGCACCAGCACCCGCTGCGCCAGCCGGCTCTTGAGGTTGAGCGCCTGCACGTCGCGCCAGGCGCCCATCACCCGCACACCGCCGCGCAGCACCCGCAGGTCGTCGCCGCTGCGGCCGGTGATGGCATGCACCTCGGCGGCCAGGAGGTCTTCCACGCCGGCGGCGCAGGGCAGGAAAAGGATCAGTTCGTTCACGGCTTCGTCGTCCGAAAAAATGAGGTGGCCGGCCACCGCGATTCGCCGGCACGCCGATCGGAAGCCCCGGCCCGCGCACGGGCCAGGAACGCGGCGGCTCTTTAAAGCGCCTTGCGCAGGTTGGCCGGCGCGATGCGCAGCGCCTCACGGTACTTGGCCACCGTGCGGCGGGCGCATTCGATGCCCTGCTCCTTGAGCATGTCCGAGATCTGGCTGTCCGACAGCGGCTTCTTGACGTTCTCCGAGCCCACGAACTGCTTGATCAGCGCCCGCACGGCCGTGCTGGACGCATTGCCGCCCGTCTCGGTGCCCAGGGCCGAGCCGAAGAAATACTTCAGCTCCACCGTGCCGAAGGGCGTGGACATGTACTTGGCAGTGGTCACCCGGCTGATGGTCGACTCGTGCAGGCCCAGTTCGTCGGCGATCTCGCGCAGCACCAGCGGGCGCATGGCCAGCTCGCCGTGGATGAAGAAGTTCTTCTGCCGCTCCACGATGGCGTTGGACACGCGCAGGATGGTGTCGAAGCGCTGCTGGATGTTCTTGATGAACCAGCGCGCCTCCTGCAACCGCTGGCTCAGGGCCTGGCTGCCCTCGCCCTTGTGCGACTTGAGCGCGCCGGCATAGATGTCGTGCACGCGCAGCCGCGGCATCACGTCGGGGTTGAGCTGCACGCGGAACTTGATGTTGCTGCCGCGCCCGCTGCGGGTGACGATGACGTCGGGCACGATCACGTGCCGCTCCACATCGACGAAGCGCCGCCCGGGCTTGGGCTCCAGCCGCGCGATCAGTTGCGACGCCTGGCGCACCAGGTCCTCGTTGCTGCGGGTGAGCACGGCCAGGCGCTTGAAGTCGCGCTTGGCCAGAAGGTCCATGGGCTGCTTGCAGATGGCCAGGGCGACCTTGCGGACCTGGTCTTCCTCGTCGCTGTCGTCCGCGTCGGCGCCGGCGCGCAGCTGGATGGCCAGGCATTCGCCCAGGTCGCGCGCGCCCACGCCCAGCGGGTCCAGGCTCTGCAGCAGGCCCAGCGCCACCTGGAAGTGGTGGATCAACTCGTCGAACTCGTCGTTGTCGTCGCCGGCCAGGGCCGAGGCCAGGGCCGGGAGCGAATCCTCCAGGTAGCCGTCGTCGTTGAGCGATTCGATCAGGAAGCGCAGCGCGGCCGAGTCCTCGGGCGTGAGGCGCAGCGACAGCGCCTGGCGGTGCAGGTGGGCCTGCAGCGACTCCTGGCTGCGCGCCAGCTCGGTGGCGTCGGCGCGCTCGTCGTCGTCCTGGCTGCTGCTGTTGTTGCGCGCCGGGGCGTCGCCGCCCCATTCGCTGTCGTCGGGCGAGAACTCCACGGTGCCGTCGCCGTCCCAGTCGGGCTCGGCGTCGACGCTCTCGGTGGCGGGCGCGTCGGCCTCTGCCACGGCGGTGTCGCTGCTGCTGCTCGACGTGCTGCTGGCGCTGGCCGTCGCGGCGTAGTCGGTGCCGTCCTCGCGCTCGTCGCGGGGCACCGGGGCGTCGGCCGCCTCCAGGCCGAACTCCTCGCGCGGCGCCTCCTCGGTCAGACGCTCCAGGAAGGGGTTGTCGTCGAGCATCTGCTCGACCTCCTGGCTCAGCTCCAGCGTCGAGAGCTGCAGCAGCCGGATCGACTGCTGCAGCTGGGGCGTGAGCGCCAGATGCTGCGAGACGCGCAGCGACAGGCCCTGCTTCATGGCCGGCCTCCCACGGATTGCGCAACCATGGGCAGCACAGGAGAGATGCCGGTAGGACGGAACGCGGAAACAGGCACCCTGGCTACATCCGGAAGTGTTCGCCCAGGTACACGCGGCGCACCTCGGCGTTGTCGACGATCTCGGAGGGCGTGCCCTGCGCCAGCACCTGGCCGTCGCTGATGATGAAGGCGTGGTCGCAGATGCCCAGCGTCTCGCGCACGTTGTGGTCGGTAATCAGCACGCCGATGCCGCGCTCCTTGAGGAAGCTGATGATCCGCTGGATCTCGATCACGGCGATGGGGTCGATGCCGGCGAAGGGCTCGTCCAGCAGGATGAAGCGCGGCTGCGTGGCCAGCGCACGGGCGATCTCCACCCGGCGCCGCTCGCCGCCCGACAGGGCCAGGGCGGGTGAGTCGCGCAGGTGGTCGACGCGCAGGTCGGCCAGCAGCTCGGACAGGCGCTGCTCGATGCGATCGCGCGAGAGGGGCGCCATGCGGCCGCGGGCATCGGCTTCTTCCTGCAGTTCGAGTACGGCGCGCACGTTCTCCTGCACCGTCAGCTTGCGGAAGATCGACGCCTCCTGCGGCAGGTACGACAGGCCCATGCGCGCCCGGCGGTGGATGGGCATGTGCTCCACGGCCTCGCCGTCGATGCTGATCTGGCCAGCATCGGCCCGCACCAGGCCGACGATCATGTAGAAGGACGTGGTCTTGCCGGCGCCGTTGGGGCCCAGCAGGCCGACGACCTCGCCCTTCTGCACGTCGAGCGAGACGTTCTTGACCACCTTGCGGCTGCCGTAGCTCTTCTGCAGGCCACGCGCCTGCAGCCGGCTGCCGCCCGCCGGCACCGCGACGCTCACCGGCTGCCCCCGTTCTGGCCCGACAGCGAGCCGCTCTGGCGCAGCGGCGCGCCGGTGCGCGGGCCGGGGGCCGGCACCTGCGTGGGCTCGGTGCTGCGCGGCGACAGGATGGCCCGCACGCGGCCGCCCGGCTGCTGGGTGCCGCCCGGCGGCGGCGGGGCGCCATTGACGGTGAAGGTGTCGTTGGTCTGGTTGTAGGTGATCAGCGGGCCGGAGGTCTCGTCGGTGACGGTGGTGCCGGTCAGCCGGCGCATGACGGCGCGACGGATGAACTTGACGGTGTCGGCGCGGCCGTCGTACTCGATGACCTCGCCCTCGCCCTCGATCCACTCGTCGTTGCCGCCATCGCGGCGCTGCTTGAAGTAGCCGCGCTGGCCCGGGTCGGCGGTGACCACGCCGTACTGGTAGCCCTCCGGGTCCTGCCGGACCTCGACGCGGGTGCCGCGGATGAGCAGCGTGCCCTTGGTGACCACCACCCGACCCGTGAAGATGCTGGTCTGCTTCAGGTCGTCATAGCGCAGCGAGTCGGCCTCGATGTTCATCGGCTGGTTGCGGTCGGCCTTCTCGGCCTGGGCCGCGGCGGCCAGGCCCAGCGCGGCCACGAGGACCATGGCACGGCCGAGGCGGCGCCAGGGAAGGGAGATCGTGGAGTGCGAGGGATGGGTCATAAAGGCACGGAACTTGCTCTTGATTGTAGGCCCGGCTTTGTCTCAAACCGGCGGCCGCGGTGAATGTCCCGCGCTTGCATTCCGGTAGCGCGCACCGTCGGCAGGGCGCGCGGCACACCCGCAATGAAAAGGCCCGCCGAAGCGGGCCGGGGCGCTGGGGCGGGGCGTCGGCTCAGCCCTTGCGCGATTCGGCCGCCAGGGCCTCCACGATCTGCAGGGCGCGGTCGAGCGAACCGGCCAAGTCGCCGTCCACATAGTAGCGGCCGGCCACCCCGAAGGCGGGCACGCCGGCCACCTGGTAGGCCTCGGTCATCTGGCTGGCACGCTTGGCCTTGCCGGCGACGCCGAAGGACTTGAAGGTTTCCTCGAACTTCTTGGCGTCCAGGCCAGGCTGCTTGCCGGCCCACTCGATCACGGCGGCGTCGCCGAAGATGCGTTGGCGGTCGACGTGGATGGCCTGGAAGATCTTCATCTGGAACTCGTCGACCTTGCCCATGGCCTCGAGCGTGTAGTAGAGCTTCTGCTTGGTCTCGACGTCGTTGCCCACGAAGGGCACCGGGATGCGGCGGAAGGCCACGTAGGGCTGCAGCTTCTTGATCCAGGGTTCGAGCTTGGGCTCGAAGGCAGCGCAGTGTGGGCAGTTGTACGAGAAGAACTCGGCCACCTCGACCTTGCCGGCCGGCGCATCGACCGGGGCCGGCTTGCCCAGCGTCACGTAGTCCTTGCCGGCCTTGAAGGCGGAGGCGGGGGTCTGGGCATGGGCCGCCAGGGGGGCCAGGGGGGCCAGCGTCACGGCCGCGGCGGCCAGCGAAAAGTCACGACGTTTCAAGCGATTTCTCCAACAGGGATGCAGACACAGAGCACGTCGGGCGGCAGCGAGTTCCGGCGATCTGCCGCGCCCGACGGCAACAGGGCAAGGCACTCAGCGCTGGACGCGCACCAGGGCGGCGTCGAAGCCGGCGCCGTCCAGTCGTTCCTTCAGCCGGTCAGCGTCGTCCTTCTTGCTGTACGGACCCGCGCGCACCCGGAAGACGGGACGGCCGGCCTGCTCACGCTCGGTGACGCGCACCTCCACGCCCATCAGCGAGAGCTTGGCGCGCTGGGCCTCGGCGTCGTCGCTGGTGCGGAAGGCACCCGCCTGCACGAAGTACACGAAGGGGTCGGACGCCGCATCGCCGCCGCTGGCGGGCAGGCCGGCGCGCGCGCGGGCCAGGTCGCCCAGCGGATCGGCCGAGGGCGGCGGATTGGCTGCCTGCGGCGCGCGCGGCATGGCCGGCGTGACGGCCGTCGGCGGCGTGGCGGCCTGGGGCGGGGTGCCAGGCTGGGCGGCGATGGCCGGCACCGGCGGGGCGGTGGTCACGGGCGGATTGCCGCCGGCCGGCGCACCCGGCGTGGCCGGCGGCTTGGACGGCTGCTTGCCATACAGCGGCGAATTGGGGTCCCAGTCGCGGTTCTTGCGGGCCTCGGCCTCGTCCTGCTCGGCGGCGCGGGGCTGGGTCTTGGTCATGAACGGGATCGGCACCTTGGTGACGTACACCGCCACGCCGAGCGCCACGCCCAGGCCGAGCACGAGCCCGACGATGAGGCCGATGGCGAAATTGCCCTGTTGTCTGGATCTCATGGATTGCCTTGCTGCTGCAGCGCCACCGGCGCGCCGGGGTGGGATTGTGCGGGCTCTCACATCTTGCGCGGCGCGCTGACGCCCAGCACCGACAGGCCGTTGGCCAGCACCTGCGCGCAGGCGGCGACCAGCGCCAGGCGGGCGCGCTTGGTGGGCACGTCGTCCACCAGGATGCGCTCGGCGTCGTAATAGCTGTGGTACGCCGCGGCCAGTTCGCGCAGGTAGAAGGTGACGTCGTGCGGCGCGAAGTCGCGCGCGGCGGCGGCCAGCATCTCAGGGTATTTGGCCAGCAGCAGCATCAGCGGCTGGGCGGCCTCGGTGGCCAGCGGCGCCAGTTCGGTGCCCTTGAGCGCCGCGGCGTCCACGCCTTCCCTGTCCAGCACCGAGCAGATGCGCGCATGGGCGTACTGCACGTAGAAGACCGGGTTGTCGTTGTTCTGAGCCACGGCCAGGTCGACGTCGAAGGTGTATTCGGTGTCGGGCTTGCGGCTGAGCAGGAAGAAGCGCACGGCGTCGGTGCTGGTCCATTCGATCAGGTCGCGCAGCGTGACGTAGCTGCCGGCGCGCTTGCTGATCTTGACCTCCTGGCCGCCGCGCACCACGCGCACCATGGTGTGCAGCACGTAGTCGGGGTAGCCCTCGGGAATGCCGACACCCGCCGCCTGCAGGCCGGCGCGCACCCGGGCGATGGTGCCGTGGTGGTCGGTGCCCTGGATGTTGACCACCTTGTGGAAGCCGCGCTCCCACTTGGCGATGTGATAGGCGACGTCGGGCACGAAATAGGTGTATGTGCCATCCTTCTTGCGCATGACCCGGTCCTTGTCGTCGCCGTAGTCGGTGGAGCGCAGCCACAGGGCGCCGTCCTGCTCGTAGGTCTTGCCGGCCTCGATCAGCTTGTTCACCGTCGCCTCGACCCGGCCGCTGGTGTACAGGCTGGACTCCAGGTAGTACTGGTCGAAGCGCAGCTTGAAGGCCTGCAGGTCCTTGTCCTGCTCGTTGCGCAGGTAGGCGACGGCGAACTGGCGGATGTTCTCGGTGTCGTTGACGTCGCCGTTGGCGGTGAATTCGCGGTCGTCGGCGCGGACGGTCTTCTTCGCCAGGAAGTCGTCGGCGATGTCCTGGATGTAGTCGCCGTTGTAGAAGGCCTTGCTGGCGGGGTTGTCAGGGTCGGTGGGCCAGCAGTCGTCGCCCGGCTTGAAGCCCTTGGCGCGCAGCTGCGTGCTCTTGGTCAGCGTCTCGATCTGAACGCCCGCGTCGTTGTAATAGAACTCGCGGTGGACGGCCTGGCCCTGCGTCGTCAGCAGGTTGCAGATGGCGTCGCCCAGCGCGGCCTGCCGGCCGTGGCCCACGTGCAGCGGTCCGGTCGGGTTGGCCGAGACGAATTCGACCAGCACCTTCTCGTCCGGGCGCACCGGCTGGCTGCCGAAGGCGGCACCGGCGTCGAGCACCTCGTGCACCACCTGCTGCTTGGCGGCCGGCTTGAGGCGGATGTTGAGGAAGCCGGGGCCGGCGATCTCGATGGCATCGACCCAGCGCGCGTACGCAGGCGTGTCGAGCAGCGCATTGCGCAGCTCTTCGCCGAGCTGGCGAGGGTTCTTCTTGAGGGGTTTGGCCAATTGCATGGCCGCGGTGCAGGCCAGGTCGCCATGGGCGGCGACCTTGGGGGATTCGAAGGCCGCCCGGCTGCCGGCGCCCGGCTCGAATTGCTCGAGCACCTGGGCCAGCGCCGCCAGAAGGTCCTGTTTGACGGTAAGCATCGAAGGATTTTAGGCGGGCGTGCCAGGCCGCCCCGGGCGCAAACGCTTACGATCCTTTAAGAAAAATTCACTAAAAGATGCGCCACGACGCCGCGGAGGCCCTCTACATCGGCCGCCAGCCCATCCTGGGACGGGACCAGCAACTGCACGCCTATGAACTGCTGTTCCGCAGTGGCCATGCCGCGGGTGCCCAGGTGCTCGACGGCGCCCAGGCCACGGCCACGGTGATCGTCAACGCCTTCGCCGAACTGGGCATGGCCCATGCCCTGGACGGTCATCCCGCCTATATCAACGTCGACACCCAATTGCTCTTCAGCGACGTGCTGGAGCTGCTGCCCCGCCAGGCGGTGGTGCTGGAGATCCTGGAGTCGGTCCCCGCCACGCCAGCCGTGCTGCAGCGCTGCCTGCACCTGCGCGAGGCGGGCTTCACGCTGGCGCTGGACGACGTGGTGGACTTCGATGCCCGCACGGCCGCCCTGCTGCCGCTGGCGCGCGTGGTCAAGGTCGACCTGCTGCCCCTCGCCGCGGATGCCGTGGCTCCGCTGGTGCGGCGCCTCCGCGCGGCGGCACCGGCGGTCCTGCTGCTGGCCGAGAAGGTGGAGCGGCGCGAGCAGTTCGACGCCTGCCTGGCGCTGGGCTTCTCGCTCTTCCAGGGCTACCACTTCGCGCGGCCGACGATCATCGCCGGCCGCCGCCTGGGTCATTCGCAGCACACGCTGATCCGGCTGATGGGTCAGCTGGGCGCCGATGCCGACAGCGGTGCGCTGGAGGAAACGCTCAAGCCCGAGCCCGGCCTGACCATGAACCTGCTGCGCATGGCCAACGCCGCAGGCGCCGGGGCCACGCGCGCGGTCACCTCGCTGCGCGACGTGATCCAGGTGCTGGGCCGCCGCCACCTGCAGCGCTGGGTGCAACTGCTGCTGTTTGCCGCCGATGCCCGGGGTGGCACGGCCAGCCCCCTGCTGCTGATGGCCGCCACCCGCGGCCGGCTCATGGAATCGGCGGCCCAGTTGCTGCGTCCGCGCGATGCGGGCCTGGCAGATGGTGCCTTCATGGTGGGGATGATGTCGCTCATGCCCGCCGTGGTGGGGCTGGCCATGGAAGACATCCTCGGCCCGCTGCGGCTGGCCCCGGCCATCGACCAGGCCCTGCGCGACGGCGCCGGGCTGCTGGGCGAGTTGCTGGCCCTGGCGCAGGCCAGCGAAAGCGGCAACCTGCAAGGGCTGGCCCAGGCCCTGCAGGCCCACCCCGACCTCTCGCCGGCCCTGTTCAACCAGGCCCAGGCCGAGGCCCTGGAATGGGCGCACGCCATCGGCCGCGGAACGGCACCGGCCGGCGCAGGCGGATCGACCGGCGCGGGCTGACCCGGCGGCACGTCAGGCCGCTCGCCGCGCCGCGCCGCGCTCCGCATCGCCTCGCCTCGCCTCGCGCTGGTGCGATTGCAAACTTTCGTTTCATCGTTCGTCGTCATCGCAACCTTTGTGAACCGCGTTGCATGAAAGCCTGGCGCCGCCGGGCCGGTGCCCGAGGGGCGCCGCTTGAGCCGGAAGGACAACCACCCATGAAAAAGCTCGCTTCCCTGATCGCCCTGGGCGCCGCCCTGTCGTTCAACGCCTTCGCCCAGACGCCCACCCCGGCGGCAGCGGCCGCCGAGAAGGCGCCGACCGCGCAGCAGAGCAAGATGAAGACCTGCAACGCCGACGCCGGCGACAAGAAGGGCGACGAGCGCAAGGCCTTCATGAAGCAGTGCCTGTCGGCCAAGCCGGCCAAGGCCGCCACGCAGCAGGACAAGATGAAGAGCTGCAACGCCGACCCCAAGGCCAAGACCCTCAAGGGCGACGAGCGCAAGGCCTTCATGAAGGAATGCCTGAGCGCCAAGGCCGCCTGAGGCGGGCGCCCGCGTCCACGACCACGAAGCCCGGCCGACGCCGGGCTTTTTTGCCGGGCGCCGTCGCCTACTTGCCGAAGCCGCGCGCCAGGAAGACGGCGAACAGCGGGATCAGCGCGATGAGGTGCGCCTGCACCATCACCAGCCGGCGGGTGCGGCGCACCTCCTCGGCGCCGGGCAGTGCGCCGCCCTGGCGCTGCGCGCGCACCCAGCGGCGGAAGGTCAGCGTCGGGAAGATCGAGATCAGCCCCACGATCACGAACAGCGTCACCTTCACGTGCAGCAGCGGGTTGGTCCAGTACCAGGCGCTGCCCTTGACGCCCAGGAAGGTGCGCACCAAGCCGGTGGCCAGCACGGCGATGGCGGCAATGCCGTAGATCAGGTCGACCTTGGCCAGCCGCTCCACCGCCTTGGCGTTGAGCCATTCGATGCGGCACAGCGCGGCCTCGCTGGAGATGAACACCACCATCGTCAGGATGGCGAGCAGGTGCAGGTAGGCCAGGATGGCTTCGAGCGTCACGGCGGACTCCGGAGATGGAAAGGCGTTCAGCGGGCCAGGTTGGCGCGCATGGTGTCGATCACCGTGCGGTAGTCGGGCGCGTTGAAGATCGCGCTGCCGGCCACGAAGGTGTCGGCGCCGGCGGCGGCCACGCGGGCGATGTTGTCGGCCTTGATGCCACCGTCCACCTCCAGCCGGATGTCGCGGCCGCTGGCGTCGATGCGCTTTCGCACCAGCTCGATCTTGCGCAGCGCCGAGTCGATGAAGCTCTGGCCGCCGAAGCCGGGATTGACGCTCATGATCAGCACCAGGTCGATCTCGTCCAGCGTCCAGTCCAGCACCTCCAGCGAGGCCGCCGGGTTGAACACCAGCCCCGGCTTGCAGCCGGCCGCGCGGATGGCCTGGATGCTGCGGTGCACATGCGGCGAGGCGTCGGGGTGGAAGCTGATGTAGTCGGCACCGGCCTTGGCGAAGGCGGCGGCCAGGGCGTCGACCGGCTGGATCATCAGGTGCACGTCGATGGGCACCGGCCGGCCGTCGGGCGTTTTGGCGTGCGGCTTGAGCGCCTCGCACACCATCGGGCCGAAGGTGAGGTTGGGCACATAGTGGTTGTCCATCACGTCGAAATGGATCCAGTCGGCGCCGGCGGCGATCACGTCGCTCACTTCGGCGCCCAGCCGGGCGAAGTCGGCCGAGAGGATGGACGGGGCGATGCGGTGGGTCGTGGGGCGGCTCGTCGTCATGGACGCGGATTCTCGCCGCAGGCCCGCCCTTGACCCGCGGACCCGGCCGGAAGACCCGCGTTGTTAACATTCCGCGCCATGCCCCAGCACCCGATGCGCGTCGAGGTCGAGCCTCGCTACCTGCCCGAGCAGTCCTCGCCGGAAACCGGGCTCTACGCCTTCGCCTACACGATCACCGTGACCAACGTGGCGCTGTTCCCGATCCAGCTGATCGCCCGCCACTGGGTGATCGAGGACATCTCCGGCCATGTGCAGGAGGTGCGCGGCCTGGGCGTGGTGGGGCGCCAGCCGCTGCTGTCGCCGGGCCAGTCCTTCCGCTACACCAGCGGCTGCCAGCTCAAGGCGGCCAGCGGTACGATGCGCGGCAGCTATTTCGTGGTGAGCGAGGACGCCGAACGCTTCGACGTGCCCATCGCCGCCTTCGTGCTCGACGCCGGAACGGGTTCCGACCCCGGCCCGCGCATCCTGCACTGAGGATCGCCCGGCGCTGCGGCGCCGATGACCCCGGGACCCGACCGCGCGCTGGCGCCGCGGGCCCAGTCAGAAGGAACGGACGACCAGGACGCCGCTGCGCGGTGCCGATGCCGTCCGGCCCTTCGCAGACCTTTGCCAGCTCGATGAATCTTCTTCCTTCCGACCTGCTGGGCTTCCTGTCCAGCTGGATGCGACCGACAGCTGGCCTGCCCACCGTGTGGTGGGCCCTGCTGATCGCCGCAGCAGCCGCCGCCGGCCATCTCGTGCAACGCTACATGGGCCTGCCCAAGGTGGTGGGCTATTCGCTGGTGGGCACCGTGGTGGGCCTGGCCGGCTTCGAGGGTGCCATCTGGCCGCTGCAGGGCACGGCCCTCTACCTGATGGAGCTGGGCGTGGCCATCGTGCTCTTCGAGGCGGGCGGGCGCCTGCCGCTGGGCTGGTTCCGCCGCAACCCGATGGTGCTGGCGCAGAGCCTGGCCGAATCGGGCCTGACCTTCGCCGCCGTCTGGTGGACGCTGCGCGCCTTCGACGTGCCGCCCTCGGTGATCGCCCCACTGGCGCTGATCGCGGTGGCGGCCTCGCCGGCCGTGCTGTCCCGCGTGGTGATCGACATCCGCGCCTCCGGCCCGGTGACCGAGCGGGCACTGGCGCTGTCCACCCTCAACACGCTGTATGCGCTGACACTGGCCTATGTCTTCGCGGGCCGGCTCGAGAACTCGCCGCAAGGCTTCATGGAGAACTTCCATCCCATCCTGACGGTGCTGGGCCTGTCCTTCGTGGTGGGCGCGGTGATGGCGCTGGCCCTGCGCTCGGCGCTGCGGGTGATGAGCCCGACGAGCGAGAACACCTCGATCCTGCTGCTGGCGATCATCGGTGCCGGCGCGGCCGTGGCCAGCGCCTGGGGCGGCGCGGCACCGCTGGCGGCGCTGATCGGCGGCGTGCTGCTCAAGGGGCTGAATCCGCGGCCCTGGGTCTGGCCGCGCCAGCTGGGCACCGCGGCCTCGCTGGTGACCATGCTGATGTTCGTGCTGGTCTCCATCGTCGCGGCGCAGGCGGAATGGAACCTCACCGTGGCCACCGTGGTGCTGGCGCTGATCGGTGCGCGCGCCGTGGCCAAGATCGCCGGCGTGGCGCTGGCCAATCCGGGCAGCGGCACCAGCTGGCGCCAGGCGCTGTGGATCGGCTGCGCGATGGCGCCGCTGTCGTCCATCGCGCTGCTGATTGCGTCGGGCTTCGTCACCGCCTCGCCGCTGCTGGGCCACCTGATCACGCAGGTCGCGTTGCCGGCCATCCTGCTGATGGAGGTGCTGGGCGCGGTGCTGGCCACCGTGGCCCTCTATGGCGCAAAAGAAAGCTCGCGGCCCTGGGCCCCCGAGGCCTTCACCGCCCCCGAGGACACGCAGCGATGAGCGCCCGCCCGGCCGCTTCGACGCCGAAGGAACAGCCATGAGCCCTCTGGACACCCCCCCTTCGCCCTTCTCGCCCCCGACCGCCGAGCCGACGCGCGCCCAGCGCGAGGCCGATGCGCGGGTGGTGCCGCTGGAGCCCTTCCGCAGCTCCAAGGCGCTGTCGCTGGGCGTGGAGTTGGAGCTTCAGCTGGTCAACACCCACGACTACGACCTCGCACCCTATGCCGAGGACATGCTGCGCGGCATGGCCCAGTTCGACCTGCGCGGCAGCGTGGTGCCGGAGATGACCTCGAGCATGATCGAGATCTCCACCGACGTCTGCCATTCGGCCGAGGAGGTGCTGCAGCAGCTGGGGCCGCTTCGTGACGCGCTGGTCAAGGTGGCCGGCAAGCTCAACATCGCGGTGCTGGGCGGCGGCACGCATGCCTTCCAGCAGTGGCACGAGCAGCGCATCTACGACAAGCCGCGCTTCCGCCAGCTGTCGGAGCTGTACGGCTACCTGTCCAAGCAATTCACCATCTTCGGCCAGCACGTGCACGTGGGCTGCCCCGATGCCGATTCGGCGCTGCTGATGCTGCACCGCATGAGCCGCTACATCCCGCACTTCATCGCGCTGTCGGCCTCCAGTCCCTATGTGCAGGGGCAGGACACGCAGTTCGACTCGGCGCGGCTCAATTCCGTCTTCGCCTTCCCGCTGTCGGGCCGCGCGCCCTTCACGCTGTCGTGGAAGGAGTTCGAGGGCTACTTCGCGCGCATGACCCGCACCGGCGTGGTCAAGAGCATGAAGGACTTCTACTGGGACATCCGGCCCAAGCCCGAGTACGGCACCATCGAGATCCGCGTCTTCGACACGCCGCTCACGGTGGAGCGCGCCGCCGCGCTGGCCGGCTACGTGCAGACGCTGGCCGCGTACTTCCTGCAGGAGCAGCCCTTCGTGCCCAGCGAGGACGACTACCTGGTCTACACCTACAACCGCTTCCAGGCCTGCCGCTTCGGCCTGGACGCGGTGTACGTGGACCCGTCCAACGGCGAGCACATGCCGCTGCGCGAGCACATCCTGCGCACCATGACCATGCTGGAGCCGCATGCCGCCGTGCTCGACGCCACCCGCGCCTTCGGCCGGCTGCGCAGCTCGGTCGAAGCCAGCGAGAACGACGCCCGCTGGCTGCGCGAGCGCCAGGGCCGCGAACGGCTGCTGGCCGAGGTGGTGCGCCAGGCGGCCGAGCGCTTCCGCACGCCGGTGGGCTGATCGACATGGGTGAATTCGATCTGATCCGCCAGTTCTTCCAGCGCCCGGCGGTGCCCGATGGCGCAGTGGCGCTGGGCGTGGGCGACGACTGCGCGCTGCTGGACCTGGCACCGGGCATGCAACTGGCCGTCTCCTCCGACATGCTGGTCGAGGGCCGGCACTTCCTCTCCACGGTCGATGCGGCGCGGCTCGGCCACAAGGCACTGGCCGTCAACCTGAGCGACCTGGCCGCCTGCGGCGCGCGACCGCTGGCCTTCACGCTGGCGCTGTCGCTGCCCTCGGTGGACGAAGCATGGCTGGCCGGTCTGGCCCAGGGCCTGTTCGCCCTGGCCGATGCACACGGCTGTCAGTTGATGGGCGGCGACACCACGCGCGGCCCGCTCAACCTGTGCATCACCGTCTTCGGCGAGGTGCCGCGCGGCGCGGCCCTGCTGCGCAGCGGCGCGCGCGTGGGCGATGAGCTCTGGGTCAGCGGCACGCTGGGCGATGCGCGGCTGGCGCTGGAGGTGTTCCGCGGCCGGCTCTCGGTGCCCGAAACGGTATTCGCCGCGGCCCGTACCCGCATGGAGCAGCCGACGCCGCGCGTCGCGCTGGGCCTGGCGCTGCGCGGCATCGCCACCAGCGCCATCGACATCAGCGACGGCCTGGCCGGCGACCTGGGCCATGTGCTGCGCGCCAGCGGCGTGGGAGCCAGGCTCGACGCCGACGCCGTGGCCGGCACGCTGGCCGCCCGCGGCGCGGTGGCGCTGGACGCCGCGATGCAGCGCAGCCTGACGCTGGCCGGCGGCGACGACTACGAGCTGGCGTTCACGGCACCGGCAGGGCGCGCGGCCGACGTCGAAGCCGCGGCGCGTGCGGCCGGCGTGCCGGTGACGCGCATCGGCCGCATCGAGGCCGAGCCCGGCCTGCGCGTGGTGGATGCGCAAGGCCGGCCGGTGGACCAGCGCTTCGCGTCCTTCGACCACTTCGGCTGACGCTCAGCCCCACTGCGCCCGCAGCATCTCGATGAAGCTGCGGCTGGCCGCCGACAGCGAGCGGCCACGGCGCGTCACCACCGAGATGTCGCGCGAGACCCGCGGTGCCGACAGCGGAATCACGGCCAGGTCCGCATCGCCGCGCGCCCGCGCGAAGGCCGAGGGCATCACCGACGGCCCGAGGCCGCTGGCCGTCATCCACAGCGCGGTCGACAGGAAGCTCACCTCCCCCGCCACCTCCAGCGCCACGCCGGCGCGCGCGGCGGTCACGTCCACCGTCTGGCGCACGCCGTAGCCGCCGCGCGAGGTGATGACGGGATGGCCGGCCAGGTCGGTCCAGCGGATGCTGCGGCGGCCGGCCAGCGGATGGTCGCGCCGGCAGACGAAGGCCAGGTGGTCGCGCAGCAGCGGTTCGGTCTCGATGTCGGCGCCGGGCCGCTCGGGTGTGCCCAGGCCGAAGTCCACATGCTCGCCCAGCACGCGGGCCACGAACTGGTCGGGCGCGCAGTCGTCCACCACCACCCGCACGCCGGGGTGCGACTCGCCGAAACGGCGCACCGCCTCGGGCAACAGAAAGCCCGCCAGCGTGGGCGTGATGGCGACCGCGACACGTCCGCGCTCCAGCGTGGCCAGGTCCCGGAAGCCGCCGGCCAGCGCATCGACGTCGCGCAGGATGCGCTCGGCCGTGGGCAGCATGTCGGTGGCCGCCGCGGTGGGCTGCAGCGAGCGCGTGGTGCGGTCGAACAGGCGCGTGTCCAGCCCCTCCTCCAGTTGCCGCAGCAGCATGCTCACCGCCGACTGGGTGACGAAGAGCCGCTGCGCCGCCGTGCCCAGCCGGCGCGACTGGTAGACGGCGACGAAGGCGCGCAGCTGGCGGATGGTGGGCGTGAAGGAACGATTCATCAGGTGACCTGAAATTTTCATTCGAATTTCTCGATTTACGAATGAATGTTGACGCGCTTCAATGCGGCCTCGACAAAAACAGGAGACAGATCGATGACGACAGAACATGCCGCCGGCCTGACGCGGCGCGCCAGCCTGGCCTCGCTGGCGGCGCTGCTGGCCGCGCCGCTGGCCGCCCGCGCCCAGGGCAACTGGCCCGACAAGCCCATCCGCCTGGTCGTCACCTTCCCGCCCGGCGGCAGCACCGATGCCGTGGTGCGCCTGCTCACGCCCCGCCTCAACGAGAAGCTGGGCCAGCAGATGGTGGTGGACAACCGCCCCGGCGCAGGCGGCAACGTCGGCCTCACGCTGGTGGCCAAGGCGCCGGCCGACGGCTACACGCTGGGCGTGGGCGCGGCCGGCGCGCTGTCGGCCAATTCCAGCCTGTATGCCCAGATGCCCTTCGACCCGCTCAAGGACCTCAAGCCCGTGGGCATGCTGGCGGCCATTCCCTTCGTGCTGGTGGGCCACCCCTCGGTGCCGGCGCGCAACCTGCGCGAGCTGATCGCGCTGGCCCGCAGCAAGCCGGGCGGGCTGTCGGTGGGCCACGGCGGCAACGGCACCGCCATGCACCTGGCCACGGCCCTGTTCGAGCAGATGGCCGAGGCCAGGGTGGTGGGCGTGCCCTACCGCGGCTCGGGCCCGGCGGCCATCGACGCCATCGCGGGCCAGGTGCCGCTGGCCATGGTCGACCTGCCGGCCGCGCTGCAGCAGATCCGTGCCGGCAAGCTGGTCGCCTTCGGCGTCACCAGTCCGCAGCGCCTGCCCTCGCTGCCCGACGTGCCCACGCTGGCCGAAGCCGGCCTACCCGGCTACGACGCCACCGGCTGGTTCGGCGTGGTAGCACCGGCCGCCACGCCGACGGCCATCGTCACGCAGCTCAACGAGGCCTTCAACCTTGCGCTGCGCGATCCACAGAACCAGGCCGCCATGCGCGCCCAGGGCGTGGAGCCGGCGCCCGACACGCCACAGGCCTTCGAGCGCTACATCCAGAGCGAGACGCGCAAGTGGGGCCAGGTCATCAAAACCGCCCAAATCAAGCTGGACTGACAAGACTGCAACGATGACTTCTTCCGCCTCTTCATCCTCCCTCTTCGACGCCGACGTGCTGATCGTCGGCGGCGGCCCCGTCGGCCTGACGCTGGCGACCGACCTGGCGCAGCGCGGCCACCGCGTGGCCGTGGCCGAACTGCGCCGCTATGGCGAGCCGCCCAGCGTCAAGTGCAACCATGTGTCGGCCCGCACCATGGAGCAGCTGCGCCGCCTGGGCGTGGCCGCGCGCCTGCGCGATGCGGGCCTGCCGCCCGACTATCCGAACGACGTGGTGTTCCGCACCCGCGTGACCGGCACCGAACTCACGCGCATCCCCATCCCGGGCCGCAGCACGCGCTACACCGACACCGCAGGCCCCGACGGCTGGTGGCCCACGCCCGAGCCTCCGCACCGCATCAACCAGATTTACCTGGAGCCGATCCTGCTGGACCATGCCGCGGCGCAGCCGGGCGTGCAGCTCTTCAACCGCACCCAGGTGGCCGAGTTCGTGCAGGACGAGGACGGCGTGACGGCCACACTGCTCGACCTGGACAGCGGCGCCACGCGCCCGCTGCGCGCCCGCTACCTGGTGGGCTGCGACGGCGGCAGCTCCGGCGTGCGCAAGGCCATGGGCGCCAAGCTCGAAGGCACGCCGGTGATCCAGCGCGTGCAGTCCACCTTCATCCGCGCGCCAGGGCTCAAGGCCCTGCTGACGGACAAGGACGCCTGGTGCTGCTATGCCGTCAACCCCGAGCGCTGCGGCACCGTCTTCGCGATCGACGGGCAGCAGGACTGGCTGGTACACAACCACCTGCATCCGCACGAGGCCGACTTCGACGCCGTGGACCGGGACTGGTCGATCCGCGCCATCCTGGGCGTGGGCCCCGACTTCCACTACGAGGTCATCAGCCGCGAGGACTGGGTGGGCCGCCGCCTGGTGGCAGACCGGTTGCGCAACGGCCGCGTGTTCATCGCCGGCGACGCGGCGCACCTGTGGGTGCCCTACGCCGGCTACGGCATGAACGCGGGCATCGCCGATGCCGTGAACCTGGCCTGGCTGCTGTCGGCACGGCTGCATGGCTGGGGTGGCGAGGCCATCCTCGACGCCTACCAGGCCGAGCGCCAGCCGATCACCGAGCAGGTGTCGCACTTCGCCATGGACCATGCGCAGAAGATGATCCGCGCCCGCGGCGCCGTGCCGCCCAACATCGAAGCCCAGGGCCCCGAGGCCGACGCCGAGCGCGCGCGCGTGGGCCGCGAGGCCTACGACCTGAACGTGCAGCAGTTCTGCTGCGCGGGCCTGAACTTCGGCTACTTCTACGCCGGCTCGCCGCTGATCGTGGACGACGGCGCCCAGCCGCCCGCCTACTCGATGGGCGACTTCACGCCCTCGACGGTGCCCGGCTGCCGCGCGCCGCACTTCTGGCTGGCAGACGGCCGCTCGCTCTACGACCTCCTGGGCACGGGCTACACGCTGCTGCGGCTGGACCCGGCGGTGGACGTGGCACCGCTGCAGGCCGCGGCCGACGCACTGGGCATGCCACTCACGGTGGTGGACCCGGTGGCCGCCGGCCCGCTGCCCGCCGCCTATGCCCATGCGCTGCTGCTGGTGCGCACCGACCAGCACGTGGCCTGGCGCGGCGACCGGCTGCCGGCCGACCCCGGCGCGCTGCTGGCCCAACTGGCCGGGCGCAGCGCGCAGACGGTCGCCGCAGGCTGAAGGGGCCGCCTCGCGGGCCGTCACACGCGGCCTGCGGATCCAGAGCCCCTCGCCCCTCGCGGGAGAGGGAGCCAGTCCGACCGACGCAGGCGACAGGCTGGGCATCCCGCGAGGCCGGGTCTACCATCGGCGGCTCATGTCCGCTGCTCCGTCTTCTCCCCCCGACGCGCCCGCCTTCTCCGCTGCCCCTGCCGGCGTGTTGCCCCTGCCGCCGGTGCGGCCCACCTGGGCCTTCCTGCGCGCGCATCCGGCCCATGCCATCGCCCTCGGCTTCGGTGCCGGCCTCTCGCGCGTGGCGCCGGGAACGGCCGGCACGCTGTGGGGATGGGCGGTGTTCGTCGTGCTGGCGCATGTGCTGTCGCCCTTCGCGCTCGGCGTGGTGACGCTGGCCGCCTGGCCCGTCGGCTGGTGGGCCTGCACGGTGGCGGCGCGCAATCTGCGCGTGCCCGATCCGGGCGCCGTGGTCTGGGACGAGATCGCGGCCATCTGGCTCGTGCTGTGGCTGGTGCTGCCGGCCGGGCTGCTGGCCCAGATCGTGGCCTTTGCGCTGTTCCGCCTGTTCGACGCCGCCAAGCCCGGCCCGGTGGGCTGGGCCGACCGGCTCATCCCCCACGACCCGACGGCGCCGCGCTGGGCCCTATCGGGCCTGGGCATCCTGCTGGACGACCTGGTGGCGGCCTTCTGCACGCTGCTGGTGATCGCGCTGGCGCGCGCGTTCTGGTGATCGCGCCGATTTCCGCATTCCGACTTCCAGGCCGACGACCATGATCATCGCCCCCGTCCCGCCCGCCGCCGACGAGCCGCCCGACCTGCCCGCGCTGGTGCGCCAACTGGCCGAGTTGCTGGGCACCAGCGGCCGCATGCTGGCCACCGCCGAGAGCTGCACCGGCGGCCTGATCGCCGGCGCCTGCACCGACCTGGCCGGCTCCAGCACCTGGTTCGAACGCGGCTTCGTCACCTATTCCAACGAGGCCAAGACGCAGATGCTGGGGGTGCCGGCCGATGTCATCGCCGCCCACGGCGCCGTGAGCGAGCCGGTGGCGCGGGCCATGGCCGAAGGCGCCCTCGCGCACTCGCTCGCGCAGGCGGCGGTGGCCGTCACCGGCGTGGCCGGCCCGGGCGGCGGCTCGGCCGAGAAGCCGGTGGGCACCGTGTGGTTCGGCTGGTCGCTGGACGGCCAGTGCTGGACGGAGCGGCGCCTGTTCACCGGCGACCGCGCCGCCGTGCGCGCGGCGACCGTGCGGCATGCGCTGCAGACGCTGGTGACCCGGCTGCGGCCGGCCGCCTGAGCGCCAGCCGCACGGGCCTCAACCCAGCAGGCGCTCGCTGGGCGTGGCGAAGTAGAACCACTCGGTGCCCACCCGCGCGACGGGGTTCGGGAACACGATGTGGCCGTCCGCGGCGGCCCGCACCTCGCTGCCATCGTGGCGATGGCCGATGAGCTCGCCCGCCTTCACGGCGTCGAAGGTGGCCCACTCGCGCACGAAGACATCGCCCTCGTGCAGCCGGTCGGTCACATCGCGCAGCCGCAGCAGGCGCGGCCGTGCCGGCGGATGCGCGGCCAGGCCCTCGGGCAGCGGCGCCATGCCCAGCAACGCGAGCGTGCGGCGGATGGCCTGCCACGCCACCTCGGGCGCCATCGGGTCGCGGTGCTGCCCGCATTCCAGCGTCACGCCGTAGCCGCCGCAGTTGCGGATGTACTCGTTGGTGCCGCGGCCGTAGTCGATCTCGTCCTCGGACGGCGCGACGCCGCCCGCGCGGCGCGCGATGGCCGCGGCGTAGACGTCCAGCCAGCCTTCCACGATGGTGGGCGTGCCGATGTGCAGGGCCAGGCGGCCTTCTTCCTCGGCGCGGGCGAAGGGCTCCAGCGGGCCCGGGTTGTCGCGCGGGCCGATCATGGCGAAGGCCTCGCCGGGGCTTTCGAAGGAATGCAGGTCCAGCAGCACCTCGTGCTGCGCGATCAGCGGCGCGAGCAGGTTGGTGAGCCGGTCCTCGTAGTCGCGCGGCTCGGTGCGGGGGCGGAAGGCGCGGTTGAGGTTGCGCTCGCCCTCGCGCTGCATCAGCCGCCGCGCCAGCGGATTGGCCACCGGCACCAGCGTGAGCCGGCCCCGCGCCAGGCCCAGCGCGCCGCTGTCGAGCTCGGCCTTCAGGCGCTCGATGCCGGCCGTGCCGCCCGTCTCGTCGCCGTGCACGCCGCCCATCACCAACAGCCGGGGGCCGGGTTCGATGGCCGCGTAGGTGTGGATGCGAAGCAGGTCGTCGGCGTGCAGGATCGGCATCCGGTCGATTATGGAAGGGGCCCGTGGCGCACCGGGCCGATGCGGGCACAAGACCGCGCCGCGGGTGGGCTGTGCCGCCGCGTGCGGACGTGCGGCGTCGGCGTCAGTGCGTCCGGACGCCACCCGCCGCCGGTGCCGCAGCGAGCTGCGAGACACGGTGGGCCAGCCGCGTCCGGCCCCGGGCGCCGAGCTTCTCGGCCGCGTTGTTGAGGTAGTAGCGCACCGTGGTCGGCTGCAGCTGCAGGCTGCGGGCAATCTCCTTGTCGGCACAGCCGCGGAACACCAGCAGCGCCACCTCCGCCTCGCGCGGCGTCAGCGACTGGCGGGCCAGCACGCCCAGCAGCGCTGCGTCGTCCATCACGGTCGCCAGCGGCGCCGTGCGGACCTTGCGCAGCCGCAGCAGCGCCGCCGTGAACGACGGCTCCAGCATCCGCAGGATGGCCAGTTCGCCGTCCTCGAACTCGGGCTGGCGTTCGCTGCGGAAGGCCAGCATGTCGCCGACGAAGGTGTCGCCGTCGCAGGCGTAGAGGTTGAGCCCGCGGTGCATCTCGTAGGGCCGCAGGAAGTCGTTGTAGAACTCGGTGCGCACCAGCTGCGCCCGCGGCAGCGCATGCGCGAAGCCGCCGCAGCGCAGCGGCTGGAGCACGGGCGTGATCGGATCGCAGAACTGGAAATGCGCCTCGTAGCGCTGGGCGTGCGCTTCATCCAGGTTGTGGGCGAAGCTGATGGCGTAGCGGCGGCTGCCGGCGTCGTAGTCGCGCGACACCAGCGACTGCGCCCTGAGCGCCCGCGCCAGCGCGGGGGCCAGCAGGTGCCGCAGCTCGTGCAGGTCGTCCGCGCTCGCAAGCACCCGGTAGCACTCGGACAGTGCCGCCACTTGGTCATTCGAGAGGTACATCGCTGGTGCTGGGCGTGAAAGGGTGCGGGTCGGACGCCGGCCGCTGCCGGTGGCAGCGGATGCAGCAACGGTCGTGCCAGATGCAGCCATCTTCGCCACTGCGCGTCCCGTCAATCTCGACGGGTGCCTGGCAAGCGGCTGCTGGGTAGCCTTCCGCTGCATCAACTCCTTCGAGCGTACGCGTGCCGGCCCTCCCGCGGCACCCCCGTGCGCCCACCCTCCGCCTATGGAAAACCCGCAACCGCTCCACCGGCTCGGCATCGCCGCGCTGCAGCAGGGCCTCGCGCAGAAGCACTTCAGCGCCGCTGAGCTGGCGCAGGCCCTCGCCGCCCGCACGCAGCAGTTGGCCCACCTCAACGGCTACGTGGCCTTCGACCCGACGCCCTTCCTCGCCCAGGCCGCGCAAGCCGACGCAGCCCTGGCGCACGGCGACGCGCCGGCGCTCACGGGCATCCCGCTCGCGCTCAAGGACAACATCGGCACCGCCGACCTGCCCACCGGCGCCGGCACGGGCGCGCTGCACGGCCGCCGCCCGCGCGCCGATGCCGAGGTGGTGCGGCGCCTGCGCGCAGCGGGCGCCGTCGTAGCGGGCAAGGCTGGCATGCACGAGCTGGCCTTCGGCATCTCCAGCGACAACGCCGTCACCGGCCGCATCCGCAACCCCTGGGCGCCGGATCGCATCCCCGGCGGCAGCAGTGGCGGCAGCGCCGTGGTGGTGAGTGCCGGGCTGGTGCCCGCCGCCCTGGGCACCGACACCGGCGCCTCGGTGCGGCTGCCGGCCGCGTTGTGCGGCATCGCCGGCCTGCGGCCCACGGTGGGGCGCATTCCCGGCGGCGGCATCGCGCCCATCTCGGCCACCCGCGACACCGCCGGCCCCATGGCCCGCAGCGTGCACGACCTGGCCCTGCTGGACGCCGTGATGGCGCAGGACGCCACGCCGCTGGCCGACATCCCGCTGCGCGGCCTGCGCCTGGGCCTGCCGACGCAGCGCTTCTGGGATGCCTGCGATGCCTCGGTCACCGCCGTGATGGCGCAGGCCCGGCAGGCGCTGGAGCGCGCCGGCGTGGTGCTGGTCGAGGTGGCCCTGCCCGAGCTGGACGCGCTCAACGACGCCGTCGGCTTCCCGGTGGCGCTCTACGAATTCATGGCGCAGATGCCCGGCTACCTGCGCGAGGCCGGGCACGACGTCGACCTGCCCGCGCTGCTCGCCGGCATCGGCAGCCCCGACGTGGCCGGCCTGCTGCAGCCGCTGCTGAAGGACGGCGTGCCCGAGGCTGCCTACCGCGAGGCCCTGGCCGCCCGCGAGCGGTTGCAGGCGCTCTACCGCGAGGCCTTCGCGCAGGCGCAGGTGGAGGCGCTGGCCTTTCCCACCGCGCCGCTGACCGCGCGACCACTGCTGGCCGGCGGCGGGGTGGAATTCCTGGGCACGCCGCAGCCGGCCTTCCTGACTTACATCCGCAACACCGATCCGGGCAGCAATGCCGGCATTCCCGGGCTGAGCCTGCCTGCCGGCGTGGGGCCCGACGGGCTGCCCGTGGGCCTGGCGCTGGACGGCCCGGCCGGCAGCGACCGCCGCGTGCTCGCCATCGGCGCCGCGATCGAGCGCGTGCTGCCCCCGCCCGCCCTGCCGCCGCTCGACTGAGAAGGTCGTTGCGCGCCATCCCTTTCCCTGGCTTCACGAGGAGGATTCCATGAACCGTCGAGACTTCATCCGCAGCGGCGCAGCCACCGGCGCTGCCCTGGCCCTGCCGCCCGCGCTGGCCGAAACACCGCTCAAGGTGGCCGTGCTCATCCCGCAGAGCGGGCCGGCCGGCCTGTTCGGCCCCTCGGCCAAGGCCTGCGCCCAGCTGGCCGCCGAGACGCTCAATGCCCGTGGCGGCATCCTCGGGCGCAAGCTGGAGCTGCTGTTCGGCGATGCCGGACTGCCACCGGCCGAGGCCGCGCAGACCGCGCTCAAGCTGTGGAAGGGCTCGGGCGCCGCCGCCGTGGTGGGCATGCACGACAGCGCCGTGCGTGGCGCGCTGGTCGGCCTCTTCAAGGGGCAGGTGCCCTACTTCTACACGCCGATCTACGAGGGCGGCGAATGCGCCCGCGCCACCTACGTCAACGGCGAGACGCCTCAGCAGCAGCTGCAGCCCGTCATCCCCTGGCTGGCCACCGAACGCAAGCCGACCAAGTGGTACCTGGTGGGCAACGACTACATCTGGGGCCGCAACACCAATGCCACCGCCAAGACCTACATCGCCCAGACCGGCGCGCAGGTGGTGGGCGACGAATACCTGCCCTTCACCGTGGACAACTTCGACGCCACGCTGGCCCGCATCCGCGACAGCGGCGCCGACGCGGTGCTGGTGTCGCTGGTCGGCGGTGCCTCGGTCAACTTCAACAAGGCCTTCGCCAGCTTCGGCCTGGCCGACAAGGTGCTGCGGCTGGGCACGCTGATCGAAGAGAACACGCTGGCGGGCATCGGCGTGGCCAATGCGCGCAACCTGTACTCCAGCTCCGGCTATTTCGCGCGCATAGACACCCCCGGCGCCAAGGCCTTCGCCCAGGCCTACGCGTCACGCTTCGGCGCGCAGGCGCCCGCGCTCAACGGGCTGGCCGAATCCACCTACGAAGGCTTCCTCATGATGGACGCCATCGTCCGCAAGGCCGGCAGCCTCGATCCCGCGAAGATGGACGCCGCCAGCGAAGGCGCCAGCTACACCGGCCCGCGCGGCGCGGTCACCATGCACCACCGCCATGTGGAGCAGGACATCTACCTGGCCGATGTGGACGCGCAGGGCTTCCGCGTGGTCAAGACCTTCCCGCGCGTGGCCTCGGGCCAGAGCTGCAAGGTGTGACGGTGGACGGCAGCCTGGTCCTGCACGGACTGAACATCGTCTACGAGCTGGCCACGCTGACGCTCACCACGCTGGGGCTGGCCATCGTCTTCGGCCTGCTGGGCGTGATGAACATGGCGCACGGCGAGTTCGTGATGCTCGGCGCCTACTGCGTGGTCACGGTGCAGGGCTGGGGCTGGCCGCTGCCCGCCGCCTTTCCGCTGGCCGTGGTGGTGTGCGGCACGCTGGGCTGGGCGGTCGAGCGCTGGCTGATCCGCCCGCTGTATGCCCGCCCCTTCGACACGCTGCTGGCCACCTGGGCGCTGGCCATGCTGATGCGCAAGACGGTGGAGGCGATCTGGGGCAAGGGCTACCAGACGCTCGACACGCCGCTGGCGCAGCCGCTGATGCTGGGCGCCACCGCCTACCCGGCCTACCGGCTGGGCCTGATCCTGCTGGTGGCCCTGCTGCTGGTCGCCATCGGCCTGTGGTGGCGCCGCAGCACCGCCGGCCTGCGCGTGCGGGCCATGACGGGCAACCCGGTGCTGGCGCAGGCGCTGGGCATCGACACGCGCCGACTGGCCTCGCGCACCTTCGTGGTGGGCGTGGTGCTGGCCGGCGCGGCGGGCGTGCTGCTGGCGCCGCTGGTGCGCGTGGAGCCCGGCATCGGCGTGGATTACCTGCTCGACGCCTTCTTCGTGCTGGTGGTGGGCGGGCTGGGCTCGCTGGGCGGGCTGCTGGGGGGCGTCGGCACCATCGGCGGCACGCAGGCGGTGGTCAGCAGCATTGCCGGCCAGACCAGCGGCTACGCCGTGGTGCTGGTGCTTTCGATCCTCTTCCTGTGGCTCAAACCCGATGGACTCCTTGCCCGCCGCTGACCTGGCCCGTCCCGCCGTCGCCCGCAGCGGGCCGGCAGCGCTCGGCCGCCTGGGCGCCTTTGCGCCCGCCGCCGTGCTGGCTGCCGGTCTCGTGGTCCTGCCGCTGGCCGGCAACGACTTCCTGGCCTACCAGGTGGCGCTGTTCCTCATCTACGGCATCGCCACCCAGGGCGTGGCCCTGTGCTGGGGCCGGCTGGGCTTCCTGCCGCTGGGCCATGCGCTGTACTTCGGCCTCGGTGCCTACCTGGCCGGCGGTGCGCTCAAGGCCGGGCTCGCGACGCCGACGGGCGCCGGGGCGCTGGCGGCGGCGCTGCTGCTGCCGGCGCTGCTGGCCTGGGTCGTGGCGCGGCTGCTGTTCGCCCGCAGCCTGCGCAGCGGGCCCTACTTCTCGCTGATCACGCTCGCCATGGCCATGCTGGGCAGCCTGGCGGCGCTGCAGTGGCGCAGCGTCACCGGCGGCTTCAACGGCCTGGGCGACATCCCCGAGCTGCCGGGCCTGGACCGCTTCGGCCACCTCTACTGGCTGGTGGCGGCGGCGGCCGTGGTCTCCACCGGCCTGCTGGGGCTGTGGCTGCGGCGGCCCATCGGCACGCTGTGGTCGGGCATCGCGCAGAGCGAGGACCGGATGCAGCTCTTCGGCTATGCCACCGACCGCATCAAGGCCAAGGCCTATGCGCTGTCGGCGCTGCTGGCGAGCGTGGCCGGCGTGCTGTTCGCGGCGCATCAGGGCATCGTCACGCCGCAGGCGATGGGCTTCGTGCTGTCCACCGAGTTCGTGATCTGGGCTGCGGTGGGCGGCAAGGCCAGCCCGCTGGGCGCCCTGCTCGGCGCGGTGGCGGTGGGCTGGCTGTCGTCGGAGCTGCGCGATGCCTTCGCCTACTGGGAGGTGGCGGTCGGGCTGCTGTTCATCGCCGTGGTGCGCTTCCTGCCCGAGGGGCTGGCCGGCCTGGCCGCGCGCTGGACCGACCGTTGGCTCGCCCCCGCGCCCGCGCGCCCGGTGGCCGCGCCGCCATCCGCGAGCCCGGCCGGCGTGCCGGCGCTGCGCTTCGACGCGGTGCGCTGCAGCCAGTCGGGGGTGCGCATCCTCGACGGCCTCTCGCTGGCGCTGGAGGGCCCCGGCATCCGGGCCGTGATCGGACCCAACGGCGCCGGCAAGACCTCGGCCTTCAACGCCATGACCGGCCGCCTGCCGGTGCGCGGCGGCACGGTGCAGCTCGGCGAGGCCGACATCACCGGCCTGAACGCCTGGCGTGTTGCCCGGCACGGCGTGGGCCGCAAGCTGCAGATCCCGTCGGTCTTCCCGGCACTGAGCGTGGCGCAGAACCTGCAGGTCGCCCTGTGGGCCGGCCGCCTGGCGCCCCTGGCGGCGCTGGGCGCAGCGCCGCTGGGCTGGCACACGCCGCTGCTGCACCGGCTGCTGGCGCGCTTTCCCGAGCTGCAGGCGCAGCAGGCCCTGCCCGCCGGCCAGCTGTCGCAAGGGCAGCGCCAGGCACTGGAGCTGGTCATGACGCTCCTGCCCGAGCCCCGGCTGGTGCTGCTGGACGAGCCCTGCGCCGGCCTCTCGCCGGCGGAGACCCACCGCATGATCGATGTCATCCGCGAGTCCGTGCATGAACTGGGCGCGGCAGCGCTGCTGATCGAGCACGACCTGGCCGCCGTGGCCGCCCTGGGCGGCGACGTGCTGGTGCTGCACCAGGGACGGCTGCTGTCCCACGGGCCGATGGCAGCGATCCAGGCCGACCCGGCGGTGCGCGCCGTCTATGCCGGAGCCCGCAAATGAAGAAACCTCCCGTCCTCCAGTTCGACGATCTGCAGTGCGGCTACGGCGACACGGTGGTGGTGCGCGGCGTGTCCGGCTGCACCGCGCCCGGTCGCGTGCTGGGCATCCTGGGGCGCAACGGCGTCGGCAAGAGCACGCTGCTCAAGGCGCTGGCCGGCTTCCTGCCGGTGGCCGGCGGCACGCTGGCATGGGCCGGACAGGACCTGCGCGCCCTGCCGCCGCATGCGCGGCTGGCGGCCGGCATCGCCTATGCGCCGCAGGAGAACGTGGTGTTCGGCGAGCTCAGCGTCGAGGAGAACCTGTGGCTGCACATCGGCCGCCGCCGCGATGCCCGTTACGACACGCTCTTCGCACGCTTTCCCCGGCTGCGCGAACGGCTGGCGCAACGGGCCGGCGCGCTCAGCGGCGGCGAGCGCAAGCTGCTGTCCTTCGCGCGCACGATGGCACTGGCAGCACCGCTCACGATGCTGGACGAACCCACCGAAGGCGTGCAGCCCGAGAACATCGACCGCATGGCGCAGTGCATCCACGAGGCCACGGCCGAGGGCCGCAGCTTCATCGTGGTCGAGCAGAACCTGAGCTTCCTGGAGGCCATCGCCAGCGACGTGCTGGTGCTGGACCATGGCCGCTGCGTGCTGCAGGGCGAGATGCGTGCCCTGGGCCGCGAGGCGCTGGAGGCGCACCTGGTGGTGTGACGGACGCGCGGCGGCTTCAGTCGCCCGGCGCGGGCGGCGGGGTCGGCCCCATGCGCGCCGCCAGCGCCCGCCCCAGGTCACCCACCTGCACCTGCTGGCCCTGGTGCGACAGCCGCGACTGCAGGTCGGCCCAGACGGTGCCGCCCAGCTGCTGCCAGCGGCGGCAGAAGGCGTAGTCCTCGCTCAGGTAGCGGCCGCCGCCGGGCTCGGCCATGACGTCGAAGAAGCGGTGGTGCGGCAGGTGCGCGTTGGCATGGTCGCCAGGGTCGGGCGTGTAGCGCAGCTCGGGCATGGCTTCGGCCATGCGCTCGAAGACGCGGCGCTCGATCAGCATGAAGCCGGTGGGCGCGTCCAGCACCGGCACGAAGCCGTCGGCATCGGCCGTGACCGGCGTGTCGCCCACGTTGAGCGGATAGCGCGCGTAACGGGCGTCGAAGTCGGCCTGCCGGCTGCCCGCGGGCAGCGCCTGGGGCAGGCCCTGCTGCGGCCAGGCCGAGGTGCGGTAGGGATAGATGCCGGCCACCACCGGCCGCCCGGCCAGCAGCAGGCGCAGCGCCGCCTCGGGCTCGAAGCCGATGTCGGCATCGATCCAGAACAGATGCGTCCAGCGTGCGTCGGCCATGAACTCGGCCACCAGCCGGTTGCGGGCGCGGGTGATCAGGCTGTCGCCGTCGAGCAGCCGTGTCTGCATGGCGAAGCCGTGCTGCCAGGCCAGGTTGGCCAGGCCCAGCAGGCTGCGCGCATACAGGCTGCCCACCTGCGCGCCATGGCAGGGCGTGGCGATGAAGGGGCGGATGCCGCTCAGTTCGCTGGGATCGCGCATGCAGTGGGCTCCAAGGGGGATCGGGGCGTCATTTCAACGTGGCGAGCAGCGCACGCAGCCGGGCGGGCGCGACGGGCTTGGTCAGCACGGTCGCGCCCGCGGCGCGCAACCGCTGCAGGGCCTGCGGACCGGTCGCGCCCGAGATGACCACCGCCAGCGCATCGGGTTGCAGCCGGCGCGCGGCGGCCAGCACGTCCAGGCCGTCCTCGCCCTCGGCCAGCTGCAGGTCGCACAGCACCAGGTCGAAGCGCTCGCCCGGCGCGCCGAGGCAGGCGACGGCGTCGCGCGCGCTGGCCAGGCAGACGGCCTCGCAGCCCCACTGGGCCAGCCGCTCGGCCGTGGCGATGCGGATGTGCGCGTCGTCGTCCACCAGCAGGCAGCGCAGGCCGGCAAGCGACGGTTCCCCGGGCGGTACCGAGGCCGCGGGCACGGGCGCGACCTGCGGGGCGGCCTGGGCCTGCGGCAGCGCCAGCGAGAAGGTGCTGCCGCAGCCCAGCGCCGAGTTCAGGCCGATGCGGCTGCCCAGCAGCGTGGCCAGCCGGGCGCAGATGGCCAGCCCCAGGCCGAAGCCCTGGCGCCGGTCGCGCTCCACGTTGGCCACCTGGTAGAACTCCTCGAAGATGCGCTGCTGGTGGATGGGCGCGATGCCCACGCCCCGGTCGCGCACCTCGATGCGCACCCGGTCGCCCCCGCGCCGCCGCGCCGTGACCAGCACGGTGCCGCCCGGCGGTGAATGGCGGATGGCGTTGGCCACCAGGTTGCCGACCACGCGCTGGAGCATGCCGCCGTCGCTGCGCACGGCCAGCCCGCGGGCCCGCCACGCCACGCGCACGCGGGCGGCCGCCGCATGGGCCGCATGCTGCGCGGCCAGCGCATCGAAGAGCGGCGCCAGCGGCAGGTCGACCACCTCGGGCGTGAGCACGCGCGCGTCCAGGCGCGAGATCTCCAGCAGGTCGTCCAGCAGCAGGCTCATGAAGGCCGTGCTCTCCTGCAGCCGCAGCAGGGCGGGCCGCTGCGTCTCGGCCGCGCCGGTGAGCAGGCCGTCGATGAACAGGCCCATGGCATGCAGCGGCTGGCGCAGGTCGTGGCTGGCCGCAGCCAGGAAGCGCGAGCGCGACAGCGCGGCCTGCTCGGCCTCGGTCATGCGCTCCAGGGCCACGGCCGTGGCCTCGCGCACACGCTCGTCGCTGGCCTGCTTGTGGCGCTGCAACTGCTCGGCCATGCGGTTGACGTCGTCGGCCAGGGTGGCGAACTCGTGCATGGGCCGGCCGCGCCGCGGGGTGCGCCCGGCGATGGCACAGCGGGCGTCGAACTGGCCGGCCTGCAGCGCCGCGACGGTCTGCGTCACGCGGCGCAGCGGCCGGGCGATGTCGCGCGCCATGTGCCGCACCGCCAGCCAGGCGCCGCCCAGCGCCAGCAGGCCGATGCCGATGCCGGTCAGCAGCGACTGGATGCGGGCGCGGCGCAGCTGCGTGGTGTCGCGCAGGGCCACCACGCTGCCGATGGCCTGATCGCCGGCCGCGGTGACGCCCGGCGGCGCGAAGGCCATGGTGCGCGAGGCCTCGCGCAGCAGCACGGGTGCGGTGAAGCTGCGCAGGCGGTCCGGGTGGGTGGCATCGGCGCCGGCGGCCACCACATGGATGCCGGCGCCATTGCTGATCTCCACCCGGCTGGCCTGGCCGCCGCGCAGCGCGGCCTGCGCCACGCTCTGCAGCGCGGCCACGTCGCCGGCATAGAGGCTGAGGTCCGACATGGCGGCGACCTGCCGCGCGATGGCCCGCCCCTCGGCCGCGAACACGTCGTCCAGCATCGCGAGCCGGCTGTGGGTGAGCCAGCCCGTGAGCAGCAGCGCCACCACCGCGCAGGGCAGCAGCCCCAGCCGCACCAGGTCGCGCTGCAGGCTGCCGCGCACCACGAGCAGCCGGCCGGATGCCGTGTCAGCCGGCCGCGGATCGCCGCCGGCAAGCGAGCCCACGATCATTTCAACGATCCACCGCGCCGGACACCCGCGCACCCTCAATGGTCAGAAGGCCGCGGAGCAGGCCACGCCAGGGCACCCGAGGAACTGGCTTCGCCAGGCCTCTGGGTGCGCCCTCCCTCCAAGCCGAAGGCGCCAGAGAGGGGGGGAGCCGCGCAGCGGCATGGGGGGGTGCTCTCATCTCTGTCCGGCCATTCGTTCAGTCAACGCCTGCTCTGTCGGGACCCCCAGCCCGAGGCTGCGGGCCACATTGGGATTCACCCGGGCCACCGCGGGCGAGGCGCTCTCGACCACGGGCATGGGCGTCACACCGCCCGCCGCGGCGAGCCGCCGGCCCATGGCCTGGGCCTGGCGCGCCAGCAGCGCCGGGGTGGAGACGGCCGCCGCCAGCGCGCCCGATCGCACGATGCCCTCGTTGCTGCCGAAGACGGGCACGCCCGCGCTGGCGCCGGCATGCAGCACCGCCAGCGTGGCGGCCTGGCTGCTGCCGATGGCGTCGGGCAGCACCAGCAGGGCCTCGCAGCGCGGCAGCACGGCGCGCAGGGCGCCGGCCAGCGACAGCGCATCGGGCGCCTGCTCCACCTGCAGCGACCATTCGCCGCCGGCCGCAGCGCGCTGCAGTTCGCGCAGCATGGGCTCGGATTCGGCGGTGGCCACCAGCCCCAGGCGGCGGCGCCCGGGCAGCACGGCGTCGATCAGGGCGAGCTGGTCGGCAAAGGAGGGCTCGCGCAGCAGCACGCCGATGCGCCGGCCCGGCATGCGCAAGGCGGGCAAGGGACGCAGGCCCTCGTAGTCCAGCCGGCTGAGCATGGCGAGCAGCAGCGGCTCGCTGCCGCCGCGGTCCAGCGCCGCACGGGCCGCCGCCGCGCCCACGGCGACGGTCAGCCGCTCGGGCATGGCGGCGGGCCGCAGGCTGCGGGTGCGCACGCCGGCATTGGCGGCGGTGCGCTCGTCCTCGGCCTCGGTCGGATCCGGCGCTGCACCCGCCGGCAGGCGCAGCAGTTCGGCCGAGGGCTGGGCCACGCGCAGCTCGCGGGCGAATTCGGCATGGCCGGGCGCGTCGTCGGCCAGCAGCACCGTCCAGCCGGCCGCATGCGCCGGCCCCAGGCTGGCGAGCAGGGCCAGGCCCAGCAGGGCGGCCCGCAGGCGCTGGCGGAAGGGGGAGCAGACGGGCATGGAGGGGGCAGGAACGGGCGGCCGCCCACTGTACGAAGCGCCCGCGCCGAGGGCGATAAGGCGGAGGGACTAGCGAGGCGGGCTGCCGGCGCCGCAGGCGGCCGGCGCTATATCCGATGGCCTACACCGCTCGCGCAGGCGGGCCGCCGTCCGGCGCGATGCCGCGCGCCACCACCTGGGCCTGGATCGCCTGGCGCAGCAGCCGGGGCGACACCGGCTTGTAGAGCACGGCCACGCCGGCCGAGGCGACCTCGCGCAGGCGCTCGGGCTTGGTCTCGCCGGTGACCAGCAGGCAGGCGGTGTCGTCGCCGATGCCCTTGGGATGCCGGCGCAGCGCCTCCAGCACCGCCAGGCCGTTGTCACCGGCACGCAGCAGCAGGTCGCTGACCACCACGTCGGGCGGCACTTCCCAGGCGTCGGCCAGGGCCAGGGCCTCTTCGCGGCCCTGCGCGGCCATCACGGTGGCGCCGCTGGCGCCCAGCACCACCTGCAGGCCTTCGAGGATGCCCGCCTCGTCGTCGATGACCAGGATGCGCAGGCCGTCCAGCCGCACGTCGCCGGACGGCGCCGAGAGGGTGAGCGGCTGGGTGATCGTGGCGGCCGGGCGCACCACGGCATGGGCCGGCGGATGCGCCGCCCGCAGCAGCAGCCGCACGCGCGTGCCGCGGCCGGGCACCGAATGCAGCTCGGCCCGGGTGTTGAGCAGCCGCGCCAGCCGCTGCACCGTGGCCAGGCCCAGGCCCATGCCGCGGGTGCCGCGCGACTGCTGCGGATCGACCTGGTAGAACTCCTCGAACACCCGCGACTGATGCTCGGGCGCGATGCCGATGCCGGTGTCCCACACCTCCACCCGCACCGAGCGGCCGCGCCCCCGCGCCGCCACCAGCACGCCGCCGCCGGGCGTGTGACGCAGCGAGTTGGAGACCAGGTTCGACAGCACGCGCGTGAGCATCACCTGGTCGCAGCGCACCCACAGGTCGGTCTTGCGCACCACCAGGCGCAGCTCCTGCTGCTCGGCCACGGGGCGGAAGTTGCGGCTGATCTCGTCGAACACCGCATCCAGCGGAAAGTCGGCCCACTGGGGCTGCAGCACGCCGGCGTCCAGCTGCGACAGGTTCAGCAGCTCCAGGAAGAGCCGGTCCAGCGAGTCCACGCACTCGCGGATGTGGGCGATGCGCTGCAGCTTGCCCGCATCGGTCTCGCCATTGGCCAGGCCGTCGGCGAAGAGCGTGAGCGCATGCAGCGGCTGGCGCAGGTCGTGGCTGGCGGCGGCCAGCAGCCGGGTCTTGGCCTGGCTGGCCACTTCGAGCTGGGCGTTCTTGCGGGCCAGCTCGGCCGTGGCCGTCTCGATGCGGCTTTGCAGCAGCCGGCGGCCCTCGGCCAGGGCATGGGCGGTGGCGTTGAAGCCGTGCTGCAGCCGGCGCACCTCGGCCGCGCCCTCGATGGCGACATGGGCCTCCTCGCCCGCGCCCAGCCGGTCGACGGCGCGCGCCAGGCGGCGGATGGGCGCACTGATGCGCCGCGCCGCCCAGCCGGCCGCCAGGGCCACGCCCGCCAGGCTGGCGCCCAGGGCCAGCAGCACGTTGAGCCAGACGGCCCGACGGGCGCTGCCGACGGCATCCAGGCTCATCTCCACCATGACCTGCCCGCCAGAACCGCGACCGTCCAGCGCAGGCACCGGCACCACGGCGCGCAGGCCGGCGCCGCGCGCGCGGTCCTGCGTCTCGGCATTGGCCAGGATCTCGCCGTCGTCCGACCACACCTGCACCTGCTGCACATGCGGCTGGGCGATGCCGGACTGCGCCAGCCGCAGCAGGGCGCGGCGGTCCAGTTGCGCCAGCGGCGCCTGCGCGGCGGTGGCCAGCTGCAGGCCCACGGTCTGGGCATTCGCCCGCACCAGCTCGGTCATGCCGTCCAGGTACTGGCGCATCAGCACGCCGATGGCACCCATCATGGCCAGGGTGGCCGGCAACACGGCCAGCAGCACCATCTGCTGGCCCAGCGACAGCCGCGCCAGCGAGAAACGCGCCCCGCGCCCCTGCCGCGGCGGCGGTGGCGCGCTGGTGGCGGGGCCGGTGTGCGCCGCCGGCACGGGCCGCGCCGCGGCGGCCCGGGGCGGACCGTCGGCGGCTTCGGCGGCCGTGCGCATTGGCTGGGAACGGCCCGGCAGGGCGCTCATGTGAGAAACGTCACAGAAAAAACGTCGAATGTTTTCTAATTGTGAATTGTCCGCAGCCGCACCACGACTGCGCATTCGCTCTAACCCGTTCAGTCAGCCATGCCCGCGCCCCTCGCCGCCGCCCGTCCCGACTGCCAGCCTCAGAGGCGCCTCCGGCGCCCTTGCCTTGTCGCCGGCGTCGCCCTGAGGCGGGCTGCGCAGGCCCTGGCCGCGCTGTGGATCGGCCTGGCCGCCAGCCTGTCGGCTGCGCAGCAGGTGCTGCCGCCGACTGCGCCGACGCCGGCGGCCGCGCCGGTGCGCTTTGGCATCCTGCCGCTGGGCGGCGCCTTCGAGTCGCGCAACGACTGGGAGCCGCTGCTGGCGGACATGGGGCGGGCCATCGGACGGCCGGTGACGGTGCTGTCGGTCACCTCGTACGAGGCGCTGGACCAGGCCATCCAGCGCGGCGAGGTGGACATCGCCTTCCTCTCGGGCCGCATGGCGCTGGACGCCGTGACGCTGCGCCAGATGCGCGTGCTGGCGCAGGTGACGCGCCACGACGGCCTGCCCGGCTACCGCGCGCTGCTGCTGGTGCGCGAGGGCGGGCCCCTGCCCTCGCTGGAGGCGTTGCTGGCCGAGCCGGAGCGCTGGCGCCTGGCTCGCGGCGAGCCGCGCTCGGTGTCGGGCTACATCGTGCCGCAGCTGCAGCTCTTCCTGCCCAACCGCATCGCCATGGAGCGCTTCCGCAGCGAGACCGTGGGCACCCACCAGGCCACCGCCCTGGCCGTGGCCAATGGGGATGCCGACGTGGCCACCAACAACACCGCGGATTTCGAGCGCTTCCGCCTGCAGTTCCCGGCCGAGGCGCGGCGGCTGCGGGTGATCTGGGAATCCGACCTGATCCCGCATGCGCAGATCGTCATGCGCAACGGCTACCCGCCCGCGCTGCGGGGCCAGGTGCAGGCCTTCCTGGTGGCCTACGGCAAGGCGCCGGGCGCGCGCGGCGAGGCGCAGCGGGCGGTGCTCAAGTCCCTGCACGACCTGGCGGGCTTCCTGCCGGCGGACAACAGCTCGCTGGTGCCGGCGGCCCGCCTGGCCTACCAGCTGGCGCGCCAGAACGCCATGACCGCGCAATGGGTGAACGAGGAAGCCCGCCAGGCACGGCTGCAGCGGCTGGACGCGGCCTTCGCCGAACAGATGGCCGCCCTGCGCGATGACGGGCGCTGAAGGCCGCCGCCGGCTGCTGGTCGGTGCCCTCGCCCTGGGCGCCGGCGCGGTACTGGCGCCGGCACTCGCGGCCGGTGCGCGGCCCGGCGGCGAGCGCGCCGGTGCGCCCGCCGCCCTGGTGTTCGGCCTGCTGCCGATGGGCGACGCGGTCGAGAGCCGCCGCCGCTGGGAGCCGCTGCTGCTGGCCATCGCCTCGACGCTGCGGCGGCCGGTGACGGTGTTCAGCGCCTTCCAGTACGACACGCTGGACCGCGCCCTGCAGCACGGCCGCGTCGACTTCGCGCTGCTGTCCGGCAAGATGGCGCTGGACGCCGTGACGAACGGCCCGATGCAGGTGCTGGCGCAGGTGCGCCGACGGCGCGACCCGCGGCAGGTGGAGCACCGGGCGCTGCTGCTGGGGCGCCTGAACGGCGGCCCGGCCTCGCTGGACGCCGTGCTGCAGAACCCCCAACGCTGGCACATCGCGCGCGGCGACCGCCGCTCGGTGTCGGGCTTCATCGTGCCGCAGTCGGAGCTCTTCCTGCCGCATGGCGTCGACATCGAGACCAGCTTCAAGGCCGAGACGGTGGGCAACCACCAGGACAACGCCCTGGCCGTGGCCAATGGCGATGCCGACGTGGCCACCACCAACAGCACGGATTTCGAGCGCTTCCAGGCCCTGTTTCCCGCCGAGGCGGGGCGACTGCAGGTGCTGTGGACCTCGCTGCCCACCCCGCCCGCGCAGATCGTCGTACGGCGCGACCTGCCGGCCGAGCAGCAGGCCGGGCTGCGCAACCTGCTGCTGGACTACGGCCGCGCGCCCGGCGCGGACGCGGAGCGGGCGGTGCTGCGCTCGCTGCAGGCCGACCTGGGCTACGAGCCCGCCGACGACAGCGCGCTGCTGGAGGCCGCGCGCATGCAGCGCGACCTGGCGCTGCGCCATGCCCGTCTGGCGCAGTGGGTGAGCGAGGACGCGCGGCAAGGCCGCATCGCGCGCGTGGAGCGGGAGTACCAGGCGCAGGTCCGGCGCCTGGGCAACGCCGCCCGCGACTGAGCCGGCCTACAGCGGCTGGCCGGGGCGTCCTACCGCGGCGGCGGGCCGCTGCGCCACCATCGGGCCGAAGAGCGGCGCGACCGCGCCCGCCAAAGCAAGAGACCGCCCCCATGAGCAACGCTCCCACCGAAAAGCCCGATCCCGCTGGCGAAGGCCAGACCCGCACCAAGCAGAGCCACGGCCACGCGCCGCGCATGCCGCACGAGCGCGACCAGTCCGCCGACAGCCAGGAGGCGCGCGACGGCCAGCCCACCGAGCGCGGCAAGCGCGCCCTGGACGACCTGGAAAGCGGCCGCAAGGACACCGACCGCGGCCAGGCGGCGCACGAGGCCTATCAGAAGCAGAAATAGGCGGTCGCCCGCGCATTCGCCGGGCATCCACTCCCCTCTCCCCAAGGGGAGATGCAGCCAACGCAGATCACCTCAGCCCACGCGCCCCCAGTAGTCGGCCCGGCCGTACTGGGCCTTGAGGAAGTCCAGCCACAGCCGCACCCGCAGCGGCAGATGCCGGCGCTCGGGGAACACGGCGTAGATGCCGTTCGGTGGCGCCGCGAATTCGTCGAGCACCGGCGCCAGCAGGCCAGCGTCGATCTCCGCCTCCACCTCCCAGGTGCTGCGCCATGCGATGCCCAGGCCCGCCAGGCACCAGTCGTGCAGCACCTGCCCGTCGGTGCAGTCCAGCGGGCCCGAGGGCTTCAGGTGCACCACCTCCACGCCCTCGCCATCCTGCCGCGGCACCTGGAAGGCCCAGCCGCGCGTCTGCGAGGCGTCACTGCTGAGCGTGAGGCAATCGAAGCGCGCCAGGTCCGAGGGATGTCGCGGCACGCCGTTCCGACGCAGATAGGCCGGCGTGGCCACGCAGCGGCGGCGGTTGTCGCCCAGGCGCATGCTCACCAGCGAGGAATCGGGCAGGTCGCCCACGCGCACCGCGCAGTCGAAATGCTCGCCAGCCAGGTCGATGACCCGGTCGCTGAGGTTGAGCGACACGGTCACCTCCGGATGCAGTTCGCGGAAGCGCGGCACCAGCGGCGCCACATGGCGGCGGCCGAAGCCGGCCGGCGCCGTCACCCGCAGATGGCCGCTGGCCTTGACGCCGCCCGCGCTCACGCTGGCCTCGGCATTGGCCACTTCGGCCAGCAGGCGCTGGCAGTCCTCCAGGAAGGCGCTGCCCTCGTGCGTGAGCGTGAGGCGCCGCGTGGTGCGCAGCAGCAGCTTGACGCCCAGGCGCTCCTCCAGCGCATCGAGCCGCCGGCCGATGATGGCGGCGGCCACGCCCTCGGCCTTGGCTGCGGCCGTGAGGCTGCCGCGCGTGGCGACGGCCACGAAGGTCTCCATCTGCTTGAGGCGGTCCATGTCGCGCCCCCTTGCCAACCGGTCGGTCAGCCGGCCGTGGCGGCGGCCGCGCCGGCTGCCACCATGGCCTCGATCTGCGCCTCGGCATAGCCGGCGGCGCGCAGCAGCTCGCGCGTGTGCTCGCCGATGGCCGGCGGCTGCAGGCGCAGGGGCGGGCGCACGCCGTCGATCGTCAAGGGCAGCAGCGGCACCTGGGCCATGTGGCCGTCGTTCATGCGCACCGGCGCCAGGCCGCCGCTGGCCACCAGATGCGGATCCTCGAAGAGTTCGTGCGGCCGGGCGATGGGCGCGAAGGGCAGTGCATGCTGCTCGAACAGCGCGGTCAGTTCGGCCGCACTGCGGGCAGCCAGCCGCTCGCGCAGGATCGGCATCATCCAGGAGCGGGCGCGGACGCGGTCGTTGTTGGTGGCCAGGCGCGTGTCGGCCAGCAGGTCCTCCAGGCCGCAGGCGCGGCAGAAGATGGGCCACTGCTTGTCGCTCACCACGGCCAGGAAGATCTGCTGGCCGTCCTTCACCGTGAAGACGTCGTAGATGCCCCAGGAGGAGATGCGCGCCGGCATCGGATCGGCCGCGACGCCCGTGGCGGCGAACTGCAGCATGTGCTGGGCGACCAGGAAGATGTTGTTCTCGAACAGGGCCGACTGCACCTCGCCGCCCTCGCCCGTCTGCTCGCGCCGGCGCAGTGCAGCCATCGCGCCGATGGCGCCGAAGAGGCCACCCATGATGTCGTTGACGCTGCTGCCCGCGCGCAGCGGATCGCCGGGACGGCCGGTCATGTAGGCCAGGCCGCCCATCATCTGCACCGTCTCGTCGAGCGCGGTGCGGTTCTCGTAGGGGCCGGGCAGGAAGCCCTTGTGGCTCACGTAGATGAGGCGCGGGTTGTCGCGGCGCAGCGTCTCGTAGTCCAGGCCCAGCTTCTTCATGGTGCCGGGGCGGAAGTTCTCGCTCACGATGTCGGCCGTGGCCACCAGCCGCCGTGCGGCCTCCAGGCCCTCGGGCGTCTTCAGGTCGAGCGCCACGCTCTTCTTGTTGCGGTTGAAGGCCGGGTAGAAGCCGGCGCCGGCGCCCAGCAGCCGGCGGGTGTCGTCGCCGGCCACCGGCTCCACCTTGATGACCTCGGCGCCCAGGTCGCCCAGCAGCAGGCCGCAGGTGGGGCCCATGACCATGTGGGTGAACTCGACGACCCGGATCCCGGTGTAGGGCAAGGGCTGTGGGGCGGTGTCGGTCATGCGGTCGTTCCTGGTCCAACACGGCGCAGCGCGTCGGCGGCAGCGGAGCGGGCGGCCTTGGCCCGTGGCACGCCATCGCCTGTGTCGATGGGGTCGATGGGCACCTGGCCGGGGTTCATGCGCGCTCCGAAAAACCGCCGATGTTATCGGCGCTCAGTGGCCGGGAGCGGCGCTGGCAGGGCTGCGCCGGGCGTGCGCCTCCTGCTGCGGCCCGGGGTCAGGCCCGCTCGTGCGTCGTCTTCCATGCCAGCAACGCCAGCGTCACCAGCACGAGGCCGTAGCCCAGCGTGGTGGCATGCAGGCCGAAGGTGCCCACGGCCAGGCCCGCCAGGATGGCCGGCACGCTGAAGGCCAGGTAGCTCAGCACGAAGAAGCTGGACATGAGACCGGCCCGCTCGTGAGGCGTGGCCACCGGCACCAGGCTGCGCACGGCCGCATTGAAGCTGGCGCCGAAGCCCATGCCCGCCACCACCGTGCCACCGAAGAAGGGCAGGGCCTGCTGCGCATGCACGCCGAACAGGGTGACGGCGAGGCCCACGGCCAGCAGTGCGGCGCTGGCACGCAGCACGCGGCGCGCGGGCCGCTGGCGGACCACGTACATCGCGGCGGCTCCCGTCAGCACCAACGTGGCAATGAGCACGCCGCCGGCCAGCGGCGTGGCCCGGCCTGTCACGAGCCGTGCCAGGGTCGGCCCCAGCGACAGGTAGAAGCCGCCCAGCGCCCACCCGGCGGTATTGAGCGGCATGAGCCGCAGGACCAGCGCGCGGGCAGGCGGCGGCACGTGCGCGCGCGGCACCATCGAGGCCCAGGCACCCGGCCGCGGCGTGACGGTTTCCGGCAGGCGCAGCGCCAGCAGCGCCTGGAGCACCAGCGCGACCAGAAGCACCTCGTAGACCAGGTGCATGGGCTCGGGCGCGAACTGGACCAGCGCACTGGCGCCCAGCGCGCCCACCGCCATGCCGATCATGGGCGAGAGACTGTTGAACAGCGCGCCACGGACCGGGTTCAGGTCGAGCAACATCGCACTCATCACGCTCGTGGCCATGCCGGTGGCGATGCCCTGCAACACGCGGGCGGCGATCAGCCAGCCCACCGACCCGGCCTGCCAGAAGAGCACGACGGCCCCGATCTCCAGCACCAGCGCGGCCAGGATCACGGTACGCCGACCCAGGTGGTCGGACAGCGCGCCGAAGACGAGCAGGGCCGCGAGCAGCGCGAATGCGTAGCTGGAGAACACCACGGTGAGCACCAGCGCCGAGAAGCCCCAGGCCTCCCGATACAGCGCATACAGCGGCGAGGGCGCGCTCGACGCGGCCAGGAAGGTGATCACCAGTGCCACGACCAGTGCGAAGGCAGCGCGCGACGGAAGGCGGCGAACAGCGGCCGGCGCCGACGGGGCAAGAGCGGGGGCAGGCATCGAAAAGCTCCTTTAACGCAAAATCTTTGCGTTTGCGGATTGTGCGCGCCACGGATCATTAACGCAAATTCTTTGCGTTAATATTGGAAGCATGGCTTCATCGATCCCTGGAAACCGCACCGCGCCCCGCCCCGGCGGCCGCAGCGCGCGCGTGCAGGAGGCGGTGCACCGGGCCACACGCGAGCTGACCGCGGAACATGGTCGCGAGGCGCTCACCGTTCCGATGGTGGCCGCACGCGCGGGGGTCACGCCATCGACCATCTATCGCCGCTGGGGCGACCTCGCCCAACTGCTGGCCGATGTGTCGGTCGAGCGCATGCGGCCCGAGGGCGAACCGGCCGACACCGGCTCGCTGCGGGGCGACCTGCTGGCCTGGGCCGAGCAGTACAACGAGGAGATGTCCTCGCAGCCCGGCCGCGGCATGCTGCGCGATGTGCTGTCCGCGCAGTCGCCGGAGGAGCCCCCGTCCTGCCGGTGCGCGAGCTTCCTGGCGATGCAGATCGGGGTGCTCCTGGCCCGTGCCCAGGCGCGCGGCGTGGCCGCGCCACCCGTCGAGCGTGTGATGGACAGGCTGGTGGCGCCGCTTCTCTTTCGGCTCCTCTTCACGGCCGAGCCTGCCGGCGCCCAAGACATCGAAGGCTGGATCGACGCCAGTCTGGCCCCTCCTTCAGCCTGAAAGTCGCGGCGCGCGGGTCCGGCGGTGTGAGCCTGCACCGGTCCAATGCCGCGCGCCCGCGCGGCAATTACCCTCATTCTTGTCACGAATCAACGCCTCATCCGGCGATTAATCTGCGGCCCTGTCTCTAATACAGTGGAGCCCGAGCGTTGGCCGCATGCTTGTGCGTTGACGCCGACCGCCCGCCCCCGTGCAACCCATTCGCGGCCCCGCCGCACCCGAGAACACGCATGACCGAACGCACCACCGTCCACCGACTGCAAGTCGCCACCGAACTGCACCGCTTCATCGAGTCGCAGGTGCTGCCCGCCGCCGGCCTGCAGCCCGCCGCCTTCTGGCAGGGCTTCGACGCCATCGTGGCCGACCTGGCGCCCAAGAACGCCGCCCTGCTGGCCGAGCGCGACCGCCTCCAGAGCGAGATGGACGCCTGGCACAAGGCCCACCCCGGCCCCATCGCCGACATGCCGGCCTACCGCGCCCACCTGGAGAAGATCGGCTACCTGCTGCCCCAGCCCAAGGGCACGAAGGCCACGACTGCGAATGTCGATGCCGAGCTGGCCCTGCAGGCCGGCCCGCAGCTCGTGGTGCCCATCCTCAACGCCCGCTATGCGCTCAACGCCGCCAACGCGCGCTGGGGCTCGCTGTACGACGCGCTGTACGGCACCGATGCGATCCCGGAGACCGATGGCGCAGAGAAGGGCAAGGGCTACAACCCGGTGCGCGGCGCCAAGGTCATCGCCTTCGCCCGCGAGGTGCTCGATCAGGCCGCACCGCTGGTGAACGGTTCGCACAAGGACGCCACCGGCTACAGCGTGAAGGACGGCCAGCTGGTCATCGCCCTGCACAGCAGCAGCACGCACCTGAAGGACCCGTCGGCCTTCGTCGGCTACCAGGGCGACGCGGCGAACCCCTCGTCGGTGCTGCTCAGGCACAACGGCATCCACCTCGACATCCAGATCGACCGCAGCACGCCCATCGGCAAGACCGACGCGGCCGGCGTGGCCGACGTGGTGCTGGAATCGGCCCTGTCCACCATCCTCGATCTGGAGGACTCGGTGGCCGTGGTCGATGCCGAGGACAAGGTGCTGGCGTACAGCAACTGGCTCGGCATCCAGCAGGGCACGCTGACCGAGGAAGTGGCCAAGGGTGGCAAGACCTTCGTGCGCCGCCTGAACCCCGACCGCGTCTACACCGCGCCCGACGGCAAAGGCCAGGTCACGCTGCACGGCCGCTCGCTCATGTTCGTGCGCAACGTGGGCCATCTGATGACCAACCCGGCGATCCTGTGGGGCTCTTCCGACGGTCTCAAGGAGATTCCCGAGGGCATCATGGACGCGGTCGTCACCACCGCCATCGCCATGGTCGACCTGCAGGGCAAGGGCCAGAACGGCATCCGCAACTCGCGCACCGGCAGCATCTACATCGTCAAGCCCAAGATGCACGGCCCGGCCGAAGTGGCCTTCGCCAACGAGCTCTTCGGCCGCGTCGAGCAGCTGCTGGGCCTGCCGGCCAACACCGTCAAGCTGGGCATCATGGACGAGGAGCGCCGCACCAGCGTCAACCTGCAGGCCTGCATCGCCGCCGCACCGGCGCGCGTGGCCTTCATCAACACCGGCTTCCTGGACCGCACCGGCGACGAGATGCACACCGCCATGCAGGGCGGCCCGATGCTGCGCAAGGGCGACATCAAGGGCACGAAGTGGATCGCCGCCTACGAGCGCAACAACGTGCTCACCGGCCTGAACTGCGGCCTGCGCGGCAAGGCGCAGATCGGCAAGGGCATGTGGGCCATGCCCGACCTGATGGCGGACATGCTCAAGCAGAAGATCGGCCACCCGAAGGCCGGCGCCAACACCGCCTGGGTGCCCTCGCCCACCGCCGCCACGCTGCATGCGCTGCACTACCACCAGGTCAGCGTGGCCGACGTGCAGAAGGAGCTGGAGAAGATCGACGCCGAGGCCGAGCGCGACGCGATCCTGAACGACCTGCTGCAGGTGCCGATCACCGCCACGCCCAACTGGAGCGACGCCGAGAAGCAGCAGGAGCTGGACAACAACGTGCAGGGCATCCTGGGCTACGTGGTGCGCTGGATCGACCAGGGCGTGGGCTGCTCCAAGGTGCCCGACATCCACGACGTGGGCCTGATGGAAGACCGTGCCACGCTGCGCATCAGCAGCCAGCACATCGCCAACTGGCTGCTGCACGGCGTGGTGACGAAGGCGCAGGTCAACGCCACCTTCGAGCGCATGGCCGCCGTGGTGGACCAGCAGAACGCCGGCGACCCGCTCTACAGGCCCATGGCCGGGCACTTCGACACCTCCTTCGCCTACAAGGCGGCGCAGGACCTGGTGTTCAAGGGCGTCGAGCAGCCCAGCGGCTACACCGAGCCGCTGCTGCATGCGTGGCGCTTGAAGGTGAAGGCCGCCGGATAAGCCGGACCGCCATCACGTCTTGTGCTGACAGCGCCCACGGGGCGCTGTTTTTTTTCGTGCGCCAGAGGGGCGCCTTGGCCTACGCCCAGGTCGGCCTGGCCCCACCCGGCGCAGGAACAAGCCGGCTCACGGTGGAGTTGTTCCTGGGCCAGGACCGGCATGTCGCTGGAGGGTCCGGAGCCGGTACCGCATCGCTGCGGCGCCGTCCCACCCAAGGAGACTCTCATGCAAGACACACGCATTTCATTCCGCCCCTTTCGTCCGATGCTGATCGCCGCCGCCCTGTGCAGTGCGGGTCTGGCCTTTGCGCAGACGTCCTCGTCAGGGGGCATGGGCACCAGCGGCGGTTCGTCCGGCGGTAGCACGGTGCAGCAGTCCGGCGGCGGCGCGAGCGGCAGTTCCAGCACCGGGCGCATGGGCAACCGCGACGATGACCGGCGCAAGGGCAGCAGCAGTGGCAGCGGTGCTTCGGGCGCCCATGCCGGCACCACCGGCGGATCGGGCAACAGCAGCGGCGACATGGGGAACCGCGGGGGCAAGGGGCCGACCGGCACGGGCACAGGCGGCCCCGGCGGTCTGGGCAGCGGCTCGGGGTCGGGCAGCGCAGGTACCGGCGCGGGCACGAGTGGCATGGGCTCCGGAAGCTCCGGCACCTCTGGCTCGGGCAGCATGGGCGCCGGCTCGGGTTCGGGCGGCGCCTCGGGAAGCGGCGGAACCTCGGGCGGCAGCAGCCGCTGATGGGGTGGGCGGGGCGCGAGGCTCAGCTGCGGAAGCGGCGACGCGTGAGCCCCAGCGCCAGCCAGAAGGCCGCGATGCCATAGGCGGCCAACACGCCCAGGTGCACTAGCGGCTGCGCGGGCCACTGGTCCATGAAGAGCGGCCGCACCAGCGCCACCACATTGGCCAGCGGCAGCCAGGCCGCCACCGCCCGCACCACCTCCGGCAACTGCTCCAGCGGAAAGAACACGCCCGACAGGAACATCATGGGCGTCATGAACAGTGTGAAGTAGTAGGTGAAGAAGTCGTAGCCCTTGGCCAGCGCATTGAAGATCAGCGCGATGGACGAAAACACGATGCCCGCGCCCGCCAGGATCACCCAGGCCACCAGCAGCTTCGGGCTGTGGCTGATGCCCAGGCCCAGCATCACCAGCAGGATGGCCGTGACGGTGAACAGCGACTTGAAGCCGGCCCACAGCATCTCGGCGAAGACCACGTCGTCCAGACCCACCGGCGCATTCATGATGCCGTCCCAGGTCTTCTGCACATGCATGCGCGAGAAGGCCGAATACAGCGCCTCGAAGCTGGCCGCGTTCATCGCGCTCATGCAGATCGAGCCGCTGGCCAGGAACAGGATGTAGGGCACCGACTCGCCCCCCACTTTCACCTGCCCCACCAGCGCGCCCATGCCGTAGCCGAAGGCCACGAGCCAGATCAGCGGCTCGGCGATGTTGCCGATCAGGCTGGGCACGGCCAGCTTGCGCCACACCAGCAGGTTGCGCAGGAAGACGGGCCACCAGCGGCGCGTGACGGCCGGCGGCGACCAGACGGAAGGCAGCTTCGTGTTGTCGTTCATGGCCTCAACCTCCCTCGCGGATCTGCCGGCCCGTGAGCTTGAGGAACAGGTCCTCCAGGTTGGCCGGCCGGTGGAAGGTGCGCAGGCCCTCGTGCGTACCCAGGGCCTCCAGCAGCGGACGCGCCTCGCGCGTGTAGAAGAAGACGGTCTCGCCGCTCAGCTCGGTGCGCTGCGCCAGTGCACGCAAGGCGGGCGATTCGGCGAGCGCCTGGGCCGACCCGGCGCTGCCCTGGCCGTAGACCTCGACCACATGCGGCTCCAGGTGCTCGGCGATCAGCTCGCGCGGGCGGCCCTCGGCGATCTTGCGCCCATGGTCCACCACCAGCAGGCGGTGGCACAGGCGCTCGGCCTCGTCCATGAAGTGGGTGGTCAGCAGGATGGACTTGCCCTGCTGCAGCAGGGTCTGCAGCCGCTCCCACATCAGGTGGCGGGCCTGCGGATCGAGGCCGGTGGTGGGCTCGTCCAGGATCAGCAGCTTCGGGTCGTTGACCAGCGCGCGCGCCAGCGACAGCCGCCGGCGCATGCCGCCCGAAAGCTCGCCCGGCTTGGCGTCGGCCTTGTGCGACAGCGCTGCAAAGTCCAGCAGCGCAGGCACGCGCGGTGCGATCTCGCGGCGCGAGAAGCCGAAGTAGCGCGCATAGACCACCAGGTTTTCGGCGCAGCTGAAGTCCGGGTCCAGCGAGTCGTACTGCGCCACCACGCCCAGTTGCGCCTTGATGGCGCGCGCATCGCGCGGCATCTGGAGGCCGCCCAGCGCCTCGATCTCGCCGGCATCGGGTGCGGTGAGGCCCAGGCACATCCGGATGGTGGTGGTCTTGCCGGCGCCGTTGGGCCCGATGACGCCCAGGCATTCGCCGGGCGCGATCTCGAAGCTCAGGTCGTCGACGACGGTGGCCTCGCCATAGCGCTTGCGCAGGTGGCGGGCCTGCAGCAGCGGCGCGGTCGAGGCGGCGGTGGAGGGGGTCGGATCGGCAGGCACGCGGCATTGTGGCAAAGGCCCGTGCCGTCATCGCGCACACGGCGCCTTGACCGACACGCCCGCAGGCCGGGCCTGAAGGCGGACAATCCGCAGCCCTTCCTCGGCGCTCTTCCGGCCCTTCCTCGCATCGTGTCTTCCTCCTCCACCTACGCCGACCTGGGCCTGCGCCCCGAACTCCTGCAGGCCGTTGCCGAGCAGGGCTATGCCGCGCCGACGCCCATCCAGGCCCTGGCCATTCCCGTGGTGCTGCAGGGCCGCGACCTGCGCGCCATGGCCCACACCGGCTCGGGCAAGACCGCAGCCTTCGTGCTGCCGCTGCTGCAGCGCTGGCACGAGGCGCCACGCCACCGCTCGCGCCGCGCGCTGCACACCCTGGTGCTGGTGCCCACGCGCGAGCTGGCGGCGCAGGTGGCCGACACCGTGGCCGCATTGGCGGCCACGCTGCCCGAGCGGCCGAAGGTGGTGCGCGCCATCGGCGGCGTCTCGATCAACCCGCAGCTGATGGCCCTGCGCGGTGGCGTGGACCTGGTGATCGGCACACCCGGCCGCGTGCTCGACCTGGCGCGCCACAACGCGCTGCGCCTTTCGGACTGCGCCGTGCTGGTGCTGGACGAGGCCGACCGCCTGCTGGACCTGGGCTTCGCCGACGAACTGCAGGCCATCCTCGACGCGCTGCCGGCGCAGCGACAGAACCTGCTGTTCTCGGCCACCTTCGCGCCGCGCACCGTGCAGTTGGCCGATGCGCTGCTGCACGACCCCGTGGCCGTGACGGCGCCCGCGCCGGTGGCCGAGCTGCCGCAGATCGCCCAGCGCGCCATCGCGGTGGACGAGGGCCGCCGCACCGCGCTGCTGCGTCACCTGATCGCCACCGAAGCCTGGCCGCAGGTGCTGGTGTTCGTCGCCACCAAGCATGCCTGCGAGACCGTGGCCGACAAGCTGCGCAAGGGCGGCCTCGCGGCCGAGCCGCTGCACGGCATGCTGGGCCAGGGCAAGCGCACGCAAGTGCTGGCCGACTTCAAGGCCGGCCGGCTGCAGGTGCTGGTGGCCACCGACTTGGCGGCGCGCGGCATCGACGTCGCGCAGCTGCCGGCGGTGGTCAACCATGACCTGGCCCGCTCGCCCACCGACCATGTGCACCGCATCGGCCGCACCGGCCGCGCCGGCGCCAGCGGCGTGGCCGTGAGCTTCGTGCCGGCCGCGGCCGAGGCGCACTTCCGCCTGATCGAGAAGCGCCAGGACCTGCGCGTGCCGCGTGAGCAGATCGCGGGCTTCGAGCCGCAGGAGACGGCGCCGGCCGATGCGCCGGCGGCGGGTGGCGGCATCAAGGGCAAGCGGCCGAGCAAGAAGGACAAGCTGCGCGCCGCAGCAGCCAAGTCGGCCGGCGGCTCTCCCGCGGCTGCAGCGGCAGCCACCGCTGCGCCCTCGGCGCCCTCTGCGTCCGAGGACCCGCAGCCATGACGCTGGACTACCTGCTCTTCGACCACAGCGACGGCGGCGACGACAGCAGCCTGTTCGAAGCCCTGGCCACCGTCGGCCCCGAGCGCGAGGCCGCCGTGCGTGCCGAGATCGAGACGGTGATGGACTGGGCCGCGCGCCGCTTCCGTGGCCGTCGCAGCCCGGTGGAGGAGGGCGGCGACTGGGACGCCGACCTGGAGGAGCGGCAGGAGGGCCCGGCGCTGCGCAGCTTCCGCCTGTCGATCACGGGCAGCGCCGCCTTTGCAGAAGCCTTCATCGCCGAGTTCGGTGGCGCCGTGAACTGAGAAGGGGTGAGCGAGCCCGCCACGTCGGATTCATTCGCACCTTCCGAGAGCCTGAGCCTTCATCCGCCGGGCGGCGATGGCGCCTGCGCGGCGCTCACAGCCGAAGCCCGTCGAAGGCTTTCTTCATCCATTCGACGAACGCCCGGGTGCGGGCCGGCAGGAGGCGCGCATGTGGGTAGATCACGCTCACCGGCCGCGGCGCAGGCTCGAAGTCTTCCAGCACGAGCTGCAGGCGCCCATCCCGCACATGGCCCAGCACCTGGTAGGAGAAGAAGCGGCCGAAGCCCATGCCCGCGGCGCAGGCCTCCACGGCCGGTGCGATATGGTTGAAGGCCAGCCGCACGTCGAGCGGAACCTGCATCGGCACGCGCCGGTCCGGCACGTCGAAGGACCAGTGGGGCGCACCGTCGAGCTGGCCGAGCACCGCGGGCGCGTTCGCCAGATCGCGCGGATGCCGGGGGACGCCACGCTCGCGCAGCAGCGCCGGGCTGGCAGCGACCACGCGCCGGATGCTGCCGAGCTGCTGCGCCACCAGTGACGAATCCTCGAGCCGGCTGATGCGGATGCCGACGTCGATGCCCTCTTCCACCAGGTTCACCGGCCGGTCGTGCAGCAACACGCGGCAGCGCACCTGCGGATGCGCGCGCATGAAGCCCACGATGGCGGGCGCGACGTACATGTGGCCGAACAGCACCGGCGCCGTGACCGTGAGCTGGCCGGCCGCTTCGCCCGCCTCCTGGGTCAGTGCGCGGTCGGCGGCGTCGGCGGCGGCCAGCACCTCGCGCGCGCTGTCGAGGTAGCGGCGGCCATCCTCGGTCAGTGCGACACGCCGCGTGCTGCGCTGGAAGAGCCGCACGCCCAGGTGCGCCTCCAGCGCAGCCAGCGTGCGCACCACCGCGGGCAGGGAGCTGCCGAGCACATCCGCGGCCCGCGTCAGGCTGCCCTGCTCCGCAATGCGCACGAACACCTGCATGGCCTTGAGTCGATCCATGCGGCGATTACACCGGAAATCGGAGCAATGTCTTCCATGGATTCGCATTGATCCGTCGGCCGTATCAAAAAACAATGGGCGCATGCCTGAACACACCCCCGCCTCCGAGCCGGCCTCGGCCGTCCCTGCCCTCGTGCTCCACGATGCCCCGCTGTCGGGCCATGCGCATCGCGTGCGCCTGTTCCTGTCGCTGCTGGGCCTGCCCTGGCACAGCCAGGTCGTGGACCTGAAGGCCGGCGAGCACAAGCGTCCGGCCTTCCTGGCGATGAACCGCTTCGGCCAGGTGCCCGTGCTGCAGGACGGCGACGTGGTGCTGGCGGACTCCAACGCCATCCTCGTTTACCTCAACGCCCGGTATGCGCCCGATCCGACCCTGTGGCTGCCGGCCGACCCGGTCGGCGCAGCCCAGGTGCAGCGCTGGCTGTCGCTGGCGGCGGGACCCCTGGCGTTCGGCCCGGCCGCCGCGCGCATCGCCCTGCTGATGGGCCGTCCCACGGACGAAGCCGCGGTGGCCCGGGCTCATGCCCTGCTGCAGGTGATGGACGCCCACCTGGCCACGCAGGACTTCCTGGCCGCCGCCCGCCCCACCCTGGCGGACATTGCCCACTACGCCTATGTGGCCCTCGCGCCCGAAGGCCATGTGGCGCTGGACGCCTATCCGCAGGTGCGGGCCTGGCTGGCCCGCATCGAGGCCCTGCCGGGCTTCCTGCCCATGCCGCGCTCGCGCATCGGCCTGCTGGCCTGAGCACCCGGAGGGACACACCATGACCTTCCACGACGGCGAGATCGCCCTGCAACGCCAGGAGGGCGTGGATGCCCAGCTCGCCGCCCTGGGGCCGCGCGTGATCCGCGACCACATGCCGCAGCAGCACCGCGACTTCTTCGCGCAATTGCCGTTCGTGGTGGTGGGTAGCCTGGACGAACGTCAGCGCCCGTGGGCCAGCCTGCTGACCGGCGCGCCGGGCTTCATGCACTCACCCGATCCGCGCAGCCTGCGCATCGACGCCCTGCCCGATGGCGCCGACCCGATGGCGACGGCACTGCGGCCGGACGCGCCACTGGGCCTGCTCGGCATCGAGCCGCACACGCGGCGGCGCAACCGGCTCAACGGCCGGGTGACTGCCGTCGATGGCGCGGGCTTCGAGCTGGCCGTGGGCCAGAGCTTCGGCAATTGCCCGCGCTACATCCAGGCCCGTGAAGCATCGCCGCACACCGTTGCGCACGCGCCGCCCGCGGCCGAGGCGCTGACCGGCCTCGATGCGTCCGCCCGCGCGCTGATCGCCCAGGCCGACACCCTGTTCATCGCCAGCGCGCATCCGCATGCCACCGACCCGGCCCGGCCGGCCGAGGGCGTGGATGTGTCCCACCGCGGCGGCCGGCCGGGCTTCGTGCAGGTGGCGGCGGATGGCAGCCTGGCGGTGCCGGACTTCGACGGCAACCGCTTCTTCAACACCCTGGGCAACCTGCTGCTGCACCCGTGGGCAGGACTGCTCTTCGTGGACTTCGAGCGGGGCGACCTGCTGCAGCTGTCCGCGCGCGCAGAGGTACTGACGGGCACACCCGAGGCACTGGGCTTCGAGGGCGTCGACCGCGTGCTGCGCCTGCTGATCGTCAGCGGCTGGCGCCGACGCGGGGCGCTGCCGCTGCGCTGGAGCAGCGCCCGGCCTTCGCCGTACCTGGAAGGCACGGGCCACTGGCTCACGCCAGCGGCCTGAACCGGCGGGCTGCTACTGGAACGCCACCTCCGCAAAGCTGCGCAGCTTGCGGCTGTGCAGGCGCGTGGTGCCTTCCACTCGCAGGATGTCGATGGCCTTCATGCCGATGCGCAGATGCTGCTCCACCCGCTCGCGGTAGAAGTGGTTGGCCATGCCGGGCAGCTTGATCTCGCCGTGCAGCGGCTTGTCGCTGACGCACAGGAGGGTGCCGTAGGGCACGCGGAAGCGGAAGCCGTTGGCGGCGATGGTGGCGCTTTCCATGTCCAGCGCCACGGCGCGGCTCTGGCTGAAGCGGCGCTGGGGCTCGTTGCCCGGCAGCAGCTCCCAGTTGCGGTTGTCGGTGGTGGCCACGGTGCCGGTGCGCATGATGGCCTTGAGCTCGGCACCGCTGCAGCCGGTGACCTCGGCCACGGCCTGCTCCAGCGCGAGCTGGATCTCCGACAGCGCGGGAATGGGCACCCACAGCGGCAGTTCCTCGTCCAGCACATGGTCCTCGCGCACGTAAGCATGTGCCAGCACGTAGTCGCCGAGCTGCTGCGTGTTGCGCAGGCCGGCGCAGTGGCCCAGCATCATCCAGGCGTGCGGACGCAGCACGGCAATGTGGTCGGTGATGTTCTTGGCATTGGCCGGACCCACGCCGATGTTGACCATGGTGATGCCGCTGCGGTCGGCGCGCACCAGGTGGTAGGCCGGCATCTGCGGCAGCCGCCCGGGCGGCGTGCCCTGCATGGCGCCGATGCGCTCGGCGAGGTCGCCCGACTGCTCGGCCGTGAGGCCGCGGCGGCGGGTGACCACGTTGCCCGGCTCGACGAAGGCGATGTATTCGCTCGCCTCGTCGTCCATCGCCTCATGGCCCAGGCGCACGAACTCGTCGATGTAGAACTGGTAGTTGGTGAAGAGCACGAAGTTCTGGAACCACTCCGGCGCCGTGCCCGTGTAGTGGCGCAGGCGCTGCAGCGAATAGTCGACCCGCGCGGCGGTGAAGAGCGACAGCGGCTCTGCCTCGCCGGGACGCGTCATGTGCGTGCCGTTGGCGATGCCGTCGTCCATGGCGCCCAGGTCCGGCAGGTCGAAGACATCGCGCATCAGGGCGCGGCGCTCGGCGCTCAGGTTGCCCTCGATGTGCTCGTTCTCGGCGAAGGAGAAGTGGATCGGGATCGGTTCGCTGCCGGTGCCGATCTCGAGTTCGATCTGGTGGTTGGCGAGGATCAGCCGGAACTGCTCGCGGTAGTAGCGGGCGAACAGGTCGGGGCGGCTCAGCGTGGTCTCGTAGCGCCCCGGACCGGCCACGAAGCCGTAGCTCAGGCCCGAGGTGGCAGGCGTGGCATAGCGCGTGTTGGTGTGGGTGTGCACCCGCACGAAGGGGTAGCAGGCCCGCACCCGGCCGGGCAGGGTCTCGCCGGCCACGAAGCGCTGCATCGACTCGCGCAGGTGCGCCAGGCCCTCCTGGTAGATGCGCTGCACCTGGGCCAGCGCCGCGTCGGGGTCGGTGAAGCGGGTGGGGGCGATGAATGGCGGCATGTAGGGCATGCGGGCATTTTGCAATGCACATGCCAGCGCCTCATGACGCTTCCGTGGCCTGCGGTCGCCGACGTCCGGCGCGCGGCCCGGCGCACCCTCAGCCGACCGTGGGCTCGCGCATCGTCACGAACTCTTCTGCCGCCGTCGGATGGATGCCGATGGTGCGGTCGAAGTCGGCCTTGGTGGCACCGGCGCGCATGGCCACCGCGAAGCCCTGCACGATCTCGCCCGCGTCCGCGCCCACCATGTGCAGCCCGACCACACGGTCGCTCTTCGCATCCACCACCAGCTTCATGAAGCAGCGCTCGCCGCGGCCGGAGAGCGTGTGGCGCAGCGGCTTGAACTCGCTGTTGAAGATGCGCACCTCGCCGAACCGGCTGCGCGCCTCCATCTCGGTGTGGCCGCAGGTGCCCACGCTGGGGTGGGTGAAGACGGCGGTCGGGATGTACTCGTAGTCCATCGTGCGGCGGCCTTCGCCGAACAGGCGATCCACCACCACCATGGCCTCGGCCAGCGCCACCGGCGTGAGCTGCAGACGCGTGGAGACGTCGCCGATGGCCAGCACCGAAGGCACGCTGCTGCGGTATTCGGCATCGACCACCACGGCGCCGCGTTCGTCGAGCTTGACGCCCGCTTCCTCCAGGCCCATGCCAGCCGTGAGCGGCCGGCGGCCCGTGGCCACCAGTACCACATCGGCCGCCACCCGCTGGCCGCGCGCCAGCGTGGCGACGATCTCGCCGCCCTCGCCCCTCGTGAAGGACGCGGCCTCCTGGTTCATGCGCAGGTCGATGCCGGCGCGGCCCATCTCGCGGGCCAGGAACTCGCGCACGTCATGGTCGAAGCCGTTGAGGATGTGGGCGCCGCGGTGCAGCAGCGTCACCTCCGCGCCCAGGCCGCGGAAGATGGAGGCGAACTCGCAGCCGATGTAGCCGCCGCCGATCACCATCAGCCGGCGTGGAAAGGCCGGCAGGTCGAACATGGCGTCGGAGATCTTCACCAGTTCCTTGCCAGGCACGTCGGGCAGGAAGGGCGCGCCGCCGGTGGCGATCAGCACATGGCGCGCGGTGTGGCGCTGACCCTCGATCTGCACCGTGTGGCCGTCCACCAGCTGCGCCCAGCCGCGCAGCAGCGTGACCCGGGCGCCGTCGAGCAGGCCCTGGTAGACGCCGTTGAGCCGGTGGATCTCCTTGGCACGCGCGGTCTTGAGCCGGCCCCAGTCGAAGCGCGGCGCGCTGTCGATGTGCCAGCCATAGCCCGGCGCCTCCTCGAAGGCCTCGGCATAGCCGGCCGCGTAGCTGTAGAGCTTCTTGGGAATGCAGCCGACGTTGACGCAGGTGCCGCCCAGCTCGGCACATTCGGCCAGGGCCACACGGGCGCCCCGCTGGCCGGCCATGCGGGCTGCGCGCACGCCGGCGCTGCCGCCGCCGATGACGAAGAGGTCGAAGTCGAAGGAAGGGGTGGACGAGGCCATGCGGCGCGTCTCCAGGGTTGCAGGAGGCGCCACTGTAGCCAAGGCGGGCGTTGGCTATTGCTGCAGCGGCCCGCCGTACCAGATCTGCGGCGTGTCCTGCCGGCTGGCGGGGCGCTGCGGTGCAGCCTCGGGCGCATTGCCCCAGGGGGCGTAGCGGCTGTCCTCGTAGATCACCACGGGCGGCCGGTGCGGGTGCCAGCGCGGCGGCGGAGACGTCACCACCGGCGGTGGCGGCTGCTGGGTGTTGAAGTCCGCCCCCTGCTGGATCGCCCGCATCGACGGCGTGTTGGCGTAACGCTGCTGCTGGGCGCGCTCGAAGGGTCCGGGCTTGCGGGTGTCGGTGCTCTGCGCCGTGGCGAGCGTGGCGCCTCCGGCCATGAAGACGGCCAGCAGCGCAGGCATGAGAGGTCGGCAGGGGCGGTTCGGCATGGTGGGCTTTCAACGCGCGGCAGGCGCAAGGCGTTGGCGGGAAAGGACCGCGGCGGCGCGGTCCGCGGGCTTGGAGGAACAATAGCAGCCGCCCTTTTTCCGGACTGCCGACCATGACCCAAGCCCCTGCCTCCCACGATGACAACCAGCCCCGCCCCGCCGAGGGCTATGCGGGCGACGTGACGCCCGAACTCGCCGCCCGCTGGATGACCACCGGCCAGGCCGTGCTGGTGGACGTGCGCACCGACGCCGAGCGCGAATGGGTGGGCTTCGTCCCCGGCGCCGTGGCTGTAGCCTGGAAGCAGTGGCCCGGCATGGCGATGAACGCCGGCTTCGACGAGGCCCTGCGCGCGGCCGTGCCGCCGGGCGGCAAGGTGGTGCTGCTGTGCCGCAGCGGCGTGCGCTCCGTGGCCGCGGCCCGGCGCGCCACCGAGCTGGGCATCGAAGCCTACAACATCCTCGAAGGCTTCGAGGGCGACCCGGACGCCGACGGCCACAGGGGCAACAAGGGCGGCTGGCGCAAGCGCGGCCTGCCCTGGAAACAAGGTTGAGCTCACCCCCAGGCTGCGCGCTTCGCGCTCCGCCTCCTCCCTTCGAGGGGGCACAACCTGCGGCCCGGCGGAGCCGGTTCCGCGGATGTTCGCGCATGGCCTGCTCCGCGGCCGTTCGATCACAGGACATGGGCAGGTCGCGGCGGGCACGGGGCGTGCTCGCGCTACAGTCCCGGCCGCTTTTCCGTCCGCAACACGACAAACGCCATGAACGCTCCCGCCCGCGACATCTACACCGAACCCCGCGACGTCGACCTGCACACCCTGGCCAACCTGGGCCCGCTCGGGCCCATGGCCGGCGTGTGGGAGGGCACCCGCGGGCTCGACGTCAAGCCCAAGGCCGAAGGGCCGAAGAAGCAGGCCTTCGTCGAGCGCATCAGCCTGCAGCCCATCGACCCGGTGACCAACGGGCCCCAGCTGCTCTATGGCCTGCGCTACCACACGCACATCACCAAGCCCGACCAGGTCAAGACCTACCACGAGCAGGTGGGCTACTGGCTGTGGGAGCCCGCCACCGGCTGCGTGATGCACACCCTGACCATCCCGCGCGGCCAGGTGGCGATGGCGGCCGGCACCGTGGCCGCCGATGCGCGCAGCTTCGAGCTGGTCGCGACGCAGGGGCTGGAGACCTGGGGCATCTGCTCCGCGCCCTTCCTGCAGGAGGCCTTCCGCACCACCGAATTCCGCATCAAGGTGACGATCAACGACGACGGCACCTGGGGTTACGAAGAGGACACGGTGCTGCAGATCGCGGGCCAGGCCGAGCCGTTCCACCACACCGACCGCAACCTGCTGCGCCGGGTGGAGGCGCCCACGCCCAATCCGCTGGTGCGCTGAGGGCGCCGCGGCCGCAGCCGGGTCAGGAGTACGCGACGAAGCGTTCGCGCACGTAGCGGCCCTGCTCCAGCACGTCAACGATGGCCGCAGCCAGGTCGGCCGAAGTGATACCGGCCAGTTGGCCGTCCTTCATCGGCACGGCGTCGCCGCCGAACTGGTAGCGGCCCGTGCGCTCGCCGGGCGCCAGCATCGGCGCGGGCGAGACGAAGGTCCAGTCGAGCGCGCCCTCTTCCTTCTGCAGCCGCGTGAGTTCGTCGCGCGCGGCCTGGGCGCCCGGCACCACGTTGGCCGGCACATGGTTCTTGAACTCGGGTGTGTCAACCAGTTGCACGCCGGGCGCCACGAACAGGCTGCCCGCGCCGCCGACGGCGATCAGGCGCTTCACGCCGGCCTGCTTCGCACCCTCGGCGATGGCCTTGCTGCCGGCGAGGAACTGGTTGTACAAGTCGGGGTGCTCCCAGCCCGGGTTGAAGGCGCTGACGACGGCGTCGCTGCCAGCCACGGCCTTGGCGACCTGGGCGGCATCCAGCACATCGGCCTGGACGACCGTCAGGCCAGCACGCGCGGCCAGCTTGGACGGCGTGCGCGCCAGCGCGCGGACCTGATGTCCGCGGGCGAGCAGTTCTTCGAGCAGGGCGGCACCGACGAAGCCGGTGGCGCCGATCAGGGCGACGTTCATGGTTCTTTCCTTTCATGGCGCGCGAGAGGCACCGTGTGGATGACGATGTCCTGAAGCTTATGGACTTCACGATCCAGCCAGAAGTCTGAGAATCCAGACAACTTCATTCAGCCCAGCTTCACAATGGACGACCTCAAGCGGCTCGCGCTCTTCGCCGAGGTGGTGCGCAGCGGCTCCTTCAGCGCCGCCGCCCGCCGCCTGGGCGTGAGCACCTCGGCCGTGAGCCAGCAGCTGCGCGCGCTGGAGCAGGCCCACGGCGTCACCCTGCTCCACCGCACCACGCGCAAGCTGACACTCACCGATGCCGGCGCGCGCTTTGCCACCCACTGCCAGCGCATGGTCGAGGCGGCCGAACTGGCCCGCGCCCAGCTCGCGCTGGCGCGCGAGGCGCCGGAAGGCGAACTGCGCGTCTCGGCGCCCGTGGGCTTTGCCCGGCATCTGGCGCCCGCGCTGGCGCCCCTCCTGGCGGCCCATGCCGCGCTGCAGCTGCGGCTGCAGGTCGACGACGCCATGATCGACCTGGTGGACGCGCGCATCGACCTGGCCCTGCGCGCCGGCCGGCTGCCCGATTCGGGCTGGGCGGCACGGCGGCTGTGCGACTTCCAGAGCCTGATCTGCGCCGCGCCGGGCTACCTGGCCGCGGCCGGCGTGCCGCACACGCCGGCGGACCTGCCCGCTCATCAATGGGTGGGCGCCCCGCGCGACGGCCGCACGCTGGCGCTTTCGCTCACCGGCCCGGCCGGGGCTCTGGCCGAGCACACCCTGCCCGTGCGCGTGACCAGCAACAACCAGCTCAGCCTGCACCAGATGGCCACCAGCGGTCTGGGTCTGGTGCTGGCGGTTCGGGCGGACGTGGAAGACGACCTGCAGGCCGGCCGCCTGGTGCCCGTGCTGCCGCAGTGGCAGCCGCCCGCCCTGCCCGTGTGGGCCGTGACGCCGCAGCGCGACGGCCAGCCGGCCAAGGTGCGCCATGCCATCGAGGCCATCGCCACCCACCTGCGCGCCCTGCCAGGCGTGCGCGACGCCGGTGCGGCGACAGCGGTCGCGCCGCTCAGCGCGGCATGACGAGGTCGTCCAGTTCGCGGTAGTCGGGCAGCGTGGTGTCGATGGCACGGCCCGCGCGGATGACGGCGCGGTCGAAGGGCGCGCGGGCCAGCAGCTCCGAATAGCTGCGCGCACGCAGCACCGTCAGGTCGGCCGGGTTGCCCACGCGCAGCATTCCGAAGCCGTCGAGGCCCATGATCTGCGCCGGCGTGGCGCTGGCGGCGCGGATCCAGTCCGCGAAGGGATGGTCCAGGTGCAGGATCTTCACCGCCTGGGTGTAGGTGTCCAGCATGTCGTGGTCGCCGTAGGCGTAGAACGGGTCGCGGCAGTTGTCGCCGGCCACGGCTACCGGCACGCCGGCCGCCTTGAGCTCGTGCATGACCGTCACACCCCGCCAGCGCGGCGTGCGCGTGGCCTCCACGCTGCGGTCCTGCAGGTACATGTTGACCGTCGGCAGGCTCACGATGGCGATGCCGGCCTCGCGGCACGCGGCGATGGTCTCGGCGATGAACGCGTCCGTCTGCAGCGCCAGCGCGGTGCAGTGCCCGCACAGGATGCGGCCCTTGAAGCCCTGCGCGATGGCCACCCTGGCGATGCGGATCAGCGAGCGGGCGCGCGGGTCAGTGGATTCGTCCACGTGCAGGTCCACGTCCAGGCCGCGCTCGGTGGCCAGCGTCAGAAGGCGCGCGATGCCCTCGTCGATCTCGGGCGGCGTGGCCTCGGCCGGGTGGCGCTGCGACTTGGTCACGCAACCGAGGTTGCCGCCGCTTTCGGCAACGATGTTGGCCAGGTGGACGCCTTCGTCGCCCAGGAAGATGTCCACCGGCGCGATGGACGACACCTGCAGCGCGATGCGGCCCGCCCAGCGCTCGCGCATCTCGCGGAACACCGGGAAGGAGATGTCTGCCTGCGGCGCCAGCGAATCGAGGTGCGTGCGGATGGCCGACACGCCCTTGGCATAGGCCGTGCGCAGCGCGAAGTCCATGCGCCGGCGCACATCCTCGGCATGCCAGTTCTTCGTGCGGTCCTCCATCGTCGCGCGTGAGGCGCCCGCGCCGTCGCCGGTCGGGTTGGCCTTGCGCGGCCAGATGTGGCCCTTGTCCAGGTGGGTGTGCAGGTCGACGAAGCAGGGCAGCGCCAGCGAGTCGTCCAGGTGCGGCCCGCGTTCGGGCGCCAGGCTGCCGGCGGGCGCGATGGCGGCGATGCGGCCGGCCTCGATGGCCAGGTCCAGCGCGACGAGATCGCCATCGCCGGCCGGCGCAAGGCGGTCGGCTGACGGGTCGTCGATCAGGCAACGCGGGGCGCGCACGTGGCGCAGGGCGTAGGTGCCGCCCTCGGGCGGCGTGAAGAAGGCGTGGGTCATGTCGATCGAGTCTCCGTTGCTGTCAGCATGGCCGCAAGGATCGAAGGGCCGCGGAGCAGGCCATGCCCGTGCACCCGCGGAACTGGCTATGCCAGGCCGCGGGGTGCGCCCCCTCCAAGCCGAAGGCGCAAGAGAGGGGGAGCCGCGAAGCGGCATGGGGGTGTTTCACGCCCGCTTGCCGCTCACGAACTGCATCGTGTAGGCGGTCTTGACGTCCAGCCCCGGCGCCAGCGCGCCGGCGGCGACCATCGCATCGTAGAAGCGTTGCCAGCGCGCCGCATTCATGGCGCCGATGCCCCCGCCGGCCTGCGCCTCGGCCGTCTCGACGATGCCGTACTGGCGCATGGCGCCGATGGCATAGGCGATGACGTCGTCGCCCATCTGCGGGTTGTGCTTCTTGATCAGGGCGTTGCCCGGCGCCGGGTCGCCATTGAGGTAACTCTTCCAGCCCTTGGCCGTGGCATCGACGAAGCGCTGCACCAACTCCGGCTGCTCCTTGACCATCTTGGGCGTGGCCATCGCCACGCTGGCGTAGTTGTCGAAGCCCTGGTCGGCCAGCAGGTGCACCACGGGCTCCACGCCGGACTTGCGGGCGTTGAAGGGCTCGCTGGTCAGGTAGCCCTGCACGGTCGATTGCTTGTCGACCAGCCAGGGCGCGAGGCTGAAGGCATAGGGCTTGAGCTGGTCGTCGGTCAGGCCGTATTTGGCCTTGAGCCACAGCCAGTAGGTCTGGCGGCCGGTGGTGGCGACGAACAGCGGCTTGCCCTTCAGGCTGGCCAGCGTGTCGCTGCCGGTGCCCGGGTGCGACATCAGCACCCGCGGGTCCTTCTGGAAGAAGGCGGCGATGGCCACGGCCGGCAGCTTGTCCTTGGCATAGGCGAAGGCGCGGAAACCGTCGGCCTCGGCGAAGTCGGAGCTGCCGGCCATGAACAGCTGCACCGTGTTGACCTGCGGACCGCCGGGGCGGATCTCCACCTCCAGGCCATGCTCCTTGTAGATGCCGGTGGCGGCGGCCTGGTACATGCCGCCGTGCTCGGCCTGGGCCAGCCAGCCGGTCTGGAAGCTCACCTTGGTCAGGCCCTGCGCATTGGCGCGCGGCAGGAAGGCGGGCATGCCGGAGACGAGCGCCGCGCCGCCGAGGGCGGCCAGAGTCTTGCGGCGGGTGAGGGTGTGGGGGGCGTTCATGGCAGAAGTCCTCGGACGGGGATGATGGATGGGAGGGGCGCGCGCATCAGGCGTCGGCGGGCTCGGCGGCCTGGGCGCCACGGAAACGCCAGCCGGCGCTGGGCAGATCGCCTCCGGTGCTCTCGCGCGCGGCGGCCTCGTCGAAGCGCAGCTTGCCGGGGTTCATCAGCCCGTGCGGGTCCATGGCCTGCTTGAAGGCGCGGTCCTCGGCGTCGACCGACTTCATGCCGCCTTCCTTGACCAGGAAGGTGTGGTTGTTGGCCACCATGGCGCCGTCCTCGGCCATGCCGCGCATGACCTCGGCCAGGTGTTCGTCGCCCTCGTAGCGGAAGAAAGGCGAGCCCTGGAAGCTCAGCTTGCCGTCGAAGCGCTTGGCTTCGAAATGCATGCCCAGCAGATGGCCGAAGCGGCGGTGGCTGCGGCGGATGGCGCCCACCAGGTCCGGGTCGAGGTACAGGCCCACGTTGCTCACCACCTCGGGATGGTCGCGATTCACATGCAGGCGGGTGTGGCCCCAGGCCAGCTCGTAGATGGGCACGCGGTACGGCCCCTGGCCCTCGGCCGCCACGCTGGCGAGCTGGCCGCCGAATTCGGCCACCAACGCCTCGAAGGCTTCCATGAAGGGCTCGGCCACCATGGCCAGCACCATGCCGTCGTTGTCCGCGCCGCCCAGGTCCTTGAGCATGCGCATCATGCGCCAGATGGGGCCGCCCAGAACGCTGACCAGCTTCTTGACGATGCCGTCGGAGGTGGAGAGCGCATGCGCGAACTCCACCGCCGTCATGAATTCGGGGAACACCACCACCGCCTCGCGCCAGGCCCAGGCGGGCGCCAGCGGCATCTCGATGGCGGTGATGATGCCGTTGCTGCCGTAGGCATGGTGCACGCGGTTGACCGCATCGCCGCGCAGCTGCACGGTGCGCGGCTCGTCCTCCACGCTCACCACTTCGAGACCGAGGATGTTGCCGCAGTCGCGCAGGATGCCCCAGGCGCAGCTGCCCACGCCGGCATGACCGCCGCCGACGAAGCCGCCCAGCGTGGCCACGCGCTTGGTGGAAGGATGGATGCGCAGCTCCCAGCCGCCGGGCCGCGTGGCCTCGTCGATGGCCGCCATGCGCGCGCCGGGCTCGGCCCGCACGCGCGGACCGTCGGTGCCCAGCACGCGGTCGAGCGCCGTCATGTCGACCATGGCGCCACCGGCGAGCGGAATGCCCTGGCCGAAGTTGCAGGTGCCGGCCCCGCGCATCACCAGCGGCATGCGGGTGCGCGCCGCGGCCGAGGCCACGCGCAGCACGTCCGCGCGGTCGCGCGGCTGCACCAGCACGTCGGCGACGTGGCGCAGGGCGTCGTCCTTCATCACGGGGCTGAAGTTGGCCGTCATGTCGCGGCTCTTGCGCCGGACGACGTCGGGATCGGAAATGGCGGGCACATCGCCCAGCGCGGCCAGGAAGGCGGCGGTGTCATGCATGCGTGGCTTCTCCACAAACAGTCGGTTGAGGTTGTGGCGCCGTCGCTGCGGGGCGGTTCAAGTCGCCGGGCGCCATCTGCGTGCGGATGCACGGATCTGGCGCACGGACCCTGGGCTGGACACGTCGTCAGGTCAAATCGAGCAAAGAGCGTGCCACTGCGTGCATATGCACACAAAGAGGATGGCGGGCGCCACTGTCGCGGCTACATTGGCGGGGCCGCGACCGGAGGCACGGCCCCATGGAACTCGAAGACCACATCTTCTTTCTCTGCACCCAGGTGGTGTACCGGCGAGACCGCGCCCTGCAGGATGTGCTGCGCCCCTACGGCCTGCTGACCACCGAATGGCGCACGCTGGGCACGCTGCACAGCCGCGGGCCCATGGCCATGCAGGAACTGGCCCAGTGGACAGCCTACGAGCGCACCCGGCTGACGCGCATGCTGCACGGGCTGGAGGAGCGCAGCCTGGTGACGCGGGGAGGTGCCGAGCACGACGGCCGGGCGGTGATGGTGGCCATCTCAGCCAAGGGAAGGCGCCTCTACGCACGGGCGGAAAAGGCGGTGAGCGCCCTCACCGACGAGATCCTCTCGGTCTGCGCGCCAGCCGAGGTGGATCGGATGCGCGCGGCGCTGCAGGCCATGCGCGAGCGGCTGATCGAGATGCGTTACTGATCTGCGGGCCCCCACGCCCGTCGACCTGTCCGACATGGGTTGCGGCCTCCGGCCGATGGGGCTCGGCGCGCAGGCACCTAGGGTGAACCCTTCGTACTCCCACCCACACACGAAAGGAACACCCCATGACCGATTCCCTCAAGGACCTCAAGGTCGCCATCCTCGTCGCTGATGGCTTCGAACAGGTCGAGATGACCGAGCCTCGCAAGGCGCTGGACCAGGCGGGCGCGAAGACGCAGATCGTCTCGCCGATGAAGGGCCAAGTGCAGGGATGGAATCACCACGACAAGGCCGACAAGTTCCCGGTCGATGTGGCGCTCGATGGCGCCAAGGCCGATGACTTCGACGCGCTGCTGCTGCCCGGCGGCGTGGTGAATCCCGACGCCCTGCGGCTGGAGCCGAAGGCCATCGCGCTGATCAAGGCCTTCGCCGACGCCGGCAAGCCCATCGCCGCCATCTGCCACGGCCCCTGGACGCTGATCGATGCCGGCGCCGTCAAGGGCAAGCAGATGACGTCCTGGCCGTCGCTGAAGAACGATCTGTCCAACGCCGGCGCGCGCTGGGTCGACCAGGAGGCCGTCGTCGACGGCCAGCTGCTCACGAGCCGCAATCCCAAGGACATTCCAGCCTTCAACCGGGAGATGGTGAAGCTGTTCGCCGCCGCCTTGGCAGACGCCTGACGCCCGCGCGTAGAAAGACGGGTTCCTGCTCGACGGCACATCCACCCTCAGCAAGGCCGCCTGGCAAACACCAGGCGGCCTTTGTGCGTTCATTCGTAGTTGCGCGCGTCCTCGATGACCTTGCCGTCGTTGGGCAGGCTGCCGGGCGGTTGGAGGAGCACATCGCCACGCAGCTTGGTCACGTCGCGGATGGCAGCGGCCACCCGCTCCTGCAACCCTTCGGGTGCATGGCCGCATTCGACCTTGAGCGTCATGCGGTCGTCGCCCGTGGCGCCCTCGACCACCAGCCGTGCGCGTCCGATCTCAGGAAAGCGCCGCGCGATGTCGGCCACCTGCCCCGGGTGCACGAACATGCCACGGATCTTGGTGGTCTGGTCGGCGCGGCCCATCCAGCCCTTGATGCGTTGGTTGGTACGACCCGTCGGGCAGGGTCCGGCCATGACCGCCGACAGATCGCCAGTGCCAAAGCGCACCAACGGATAGTCGGCATTGAAGGTGGTCACGACCACCTCACCCACCTCGCCGTCGGGCACCGGGTCGCCGGTACCCGGCCGCACGATCTCGACCAGAACGCCCTCGTCCACCACGAGCCCTTCGCGGGCCTGCGTCTCGTAGGCGATCAGGCCCAGGTCGGCCGTGGCGTAGCACTGCAGGCCCTGCACCCCCAGGCCTGCGAGATGTGCGCGCAGACTCGGTGGAAAGGCCTCGCCCGACACGAGTGCCTTGGTCAGCGATGGCAGCCGCAGGCCCTTTTCGGCCGCCTTCTCCAGCAGGATCTTGAGGAAGCTGGGCGTGCCCGCATAGCCATCGGGGCGCAGGTCGGCCATCGCCTCCAGCTGCTGCTCGGTCTGGCCGGTGCCACCGGGGAAGACGCTGCAACCCAGCGCTTGGGCGCCGCTCTCCATCATGGCGCCTGCCGGGGTCATGTGGTAGCTGAAGCTGTTGTGCACCAGCTCGCCCGAACGGAAGCCGGCCGCGAAGAGTGCCCGCCCCACGCGCCAATGGTCGCCATGGGCCCCCTGCGGTTCGTAGATGGGCCCGGGGCTGGCAAAGACGCGCGGCATGGCCGGGCCACGCGCCACGGCGGAAAAGCCGCCGAAGGCGTCTTCCGCCCGCCCTGCCTGCTGCAGCGCGAGCAGCTCACTCTTGCGCGTCACGGGCAAGCGGGCCAGGGCGGCGCGGCTGTCGACCGCGGCCGCATCCACCGCTTGCAGGATGCGGCCGAAGGCGGGCGCCTTCTGCTGCGCGTGGCGGATCTGTGCCGGCAACGCGGCCAGCAGGGCGGCTTCGCGCACTTCAGGCGCACGGGTTTCGAGGTCGTCGTAGAAGTCGGTCATGACAGGCTGGCGGCAAGGTCGGGGGTGGCGTCGGGTCTCAGAAGGTGTGAATGGATCCGGCATGGCCGAGCGGGCATGACGGGTCCGTTCACACCTTCTCAGGCCAGCCAGCGCTTGCGGCGCTTGTAGCTCTTGACGTCGCGGAAGCTCTTGCGGTCGGCGCCGCCCATGCCGAGGTAAAACTCCTTCACGTCCTCGTTCTCGCGCAAGCTGTCGGCGGGGCCATCCATCACGATGCGGCCGCTTTCCATGATGTAGCCGTAGTTGGCGAAGCGCAGCGCCATGCGCGTGTTCTGCTCCGCCAGCAGGAAGGTGACGCGCTCCTTCTCGTTGAGGTCCTTCACGATGGCGAAGACCTCTTCGACGATCTGCGGCGCCAGGCCCATCGAGGGTTCGTCCAGCAGCACCATGCTGGGGTTGGCCATCAGCGCGCGACCGATGGCGCACATCTGCTGCTCGCCGCCCGAGGTGTAGGCCGCCTGGCTGGTGCGGCGCGTCTTGAGCCGCGGGAAGTAGGCATAGACCTTCTCCAGCGTCTCGGCCACCGCGGCCTTGCCGTCGGTGCGGGTGTAGGCGCCGGTCATCAGGTTGTCCTCGATGCTCAGGTGCGCGAAGCAGTGGCGCCCTTCCATCACCTGCACCAGCCCGCGCTTGACCAGCGCCGCCGGCGACAGCGCCTCGATGCGCTCGCCGCGCAGCGTGATGCTGCCCTTGGTCACCGCCCCGCGCTCGCCGGCCAGCAGGTTGGAGACGGCGCGCAGCGTGGTCGTCTTGCCGGCGCCGTTGCCGCCCAGCAGCGCCACGATCCCGCCCTCGGGCACCTGCAGCGAGACGCCCTTGAGCACCAGGATCACGTGGTTGTAGATGACCTCGATGCCGTTGACGTCGAGGAGAGGATTGCCTTGGCTCATGAAGTTCCTTCGGGCATCAGGGATGCGGACGGCGACCAAAAGCGCCCGCGTCGTCTAGCCGGTTGGCAGGCCACCCCTCCCGCCCGGCGGGAGGGGCAGGGGAGGGTGCCTCAGTGCCGGCGCGTGCGCCGAGCACCGCAGTTTGTGGCGCCGTTCAGGCGCCACAATCAGCGGCGTCCCGCCGCGTCAGCTTCTTCTCCGCCGCGTACTTGTCCGCCGTCGTCTTGACCAGAGGCTTCAGGATGGCCTCGTCCGCCTGGTACCAGTCGGACATGCCGCCCCACTTGGCGCCGTCCCAGGTGTGCACGCGGGCCCAGCTGGAGCCCATGTGGTCCTGGCAGCTGGTGCTGATGGGTCGCATCACGCCCGCAAAGCCCAGCGCGTCCAGCTTCTTCTGGTCGAGCGCCAGGTTCTCCAGGCCCCAGCGCACCTGCTCGCCGGTCATGACCTTGCCCTTGCCGAAGCGCTCCTGCGCGCGCTTGACGGCCTCGACGGTCAGCATCTGGATGATCACGCCGCGGGTGTAGAGCACCGAGCCCACCTCGTCGCGCGGGCCGGTGCCCTGGCCCTTGTCGTGCACGGTCTTGAGGATGTCCTGGATCACCTTGGGCTCGGTGCCCGAGGTGTTGAGCGCCAGCGCGTTGTAGCCCTTGGCGTTGGCACCCACGTCGCGCACATCGGGCTCGGCGCCGGCCCACCACACGCCGTACATCTTCTCGCGCGGGTAGCCGGTGGCCACGGCCTCCTTCAGGGCGGTGGAGTTCATCACGCCCCAGCCCCACAGCAGCACGAAGTCGGGCCGCTGCTGGCGCACCTGCAGCCAGGCCGACTTCTGCTCCACGCCCGGTGCCGTCACCGGGATCAGCGACAGGTCGAAGCCATGCAGCCTGGCGCGCTCCTGCAGCAACGGGATCGGCTCCTTGCCGAAAGGCGAGTCGTGGTAGACCAGCGCGATCTTCTTGCCCTTGAGCTTGTCGAGCCCGCCTTCCTTCTTGCCCAGGTGCTGGATCAGGATGTCGGCCGCGGTCCAGTAGCTGCCCATGAGCGGGAAGTTCCACTTGAAGACATTGCCGTCCTGCGACGCGCCCAGGCCGTAGCCCAGCGTGATGAGCGGGATCTTGTCCTGCGGCACCTTGTCGGTCAGCGCGAAGGTGATGCCGGTGGCCTGCGGATCGAACACCGCCACACCCGGACGGCCCTTGAGGCGCTCATAGCATTCCACGCCCTTGTCGGTGGCGTAACCCGTCTCGCACTCTTCGTACGCGATCTTCACGCCGTTGATGCCGCCCTGGGCATTGACCAGCTTGATGTAGTCCTGCTTGCCATTGGCCCACGGCGTGCCGTTGGGCGCGTAGGGCCCCGTGCGATAGACCAGCAGCGGAAAGAACTGCTCCTTGGCCTGCGCCAGGGCCTGGCCGGCCGTGCCCGCCAGGGCAGCGAAGGCCGCTGCGGCCAGGACGAGGGATTTCAGCTTCATGGTTGTCTCCTTCTGGTTGGGCATGAACGACGGGAACTCAATGCGGGAAGGGCCACAGGCGCAATTTCTCTTTGAACGTGGACCACAGCCGAGCCAGGCCATGCGGCTCCACGATCAGGAAGAACACGATCAGCGCGCCGAAGATCATGAATTCGAGGTGCGAGGCGAGCGCCGTCGACATCGACAGGCCGAACCACCCCGGCAACTGGTTCAGGAAGATGGGCAGCAGCACGATGAAGGCCGCGCCGAAGAAGCTGCCCATGATCGAGCCCAGGCCGCCGATGATCACCATGAACAGCAGCTGGAAAGAGCGGTCGATGCTGAAGGCCGCCGGCTCCCACGCGCCCAGGTGCACGAAGCCCCACAGCGCGCCCGCCACACCCACGATGAAGCTGCTGACCGCGAAGGCGGTGAGCTTGGCGTAGACCGGCCGGATGCCGATGACGGCGGCGGCCACGTCCATGTCGCGCATGGCCATCCACTCGCGGCCGATGCTGCTGCGCGTGAGGTTCTTGGCCAGCAGCGCGAACACGCTGACGAAGGCCAGGCACAGCAGGTACTTCTGGGCCGGCGTCTCCACCGGCAGGCCGAACACGTTGAGTCCTGCCACGCTCACCGAGCCCGAGGCCGAGTTGTTGGTGAACCACTGGATGCGCAGGAAGGCCCAGTCGGTGAAGAACTGCGCGGCCAGCGTAGCCACCGCGAGGTACAGGCCCTTGATGCGCAAGCTGGGTATGCCGAAGAGCACGCCCACGCCGGTGGCGCACAGCCCGCCCAGCAGCAGCGAGGCGATCAGCGGCATGCCTTCGATGCGCACATGAAAGTTGTAGGCCGCATAGGCGCCGACCGCCATGAAGGCCCCGGTGCCCAGCGAGATCTGCCCGCAGTAGCCCACCAGGATGTTCAGCCCCAGCGCGGCCAGCGAGAGGATGAGGAAGGGCGTGAGGATGGCGCGCAGCCAGTATTCTGACGCCAGCGCCGGCACCGCGGCGAAGGCCACCACCAGCAGCGCGAGGATGGCGACGCGGTCCTGCAGGATCGGAAAGATCTGCTGGTCGGCCCTATAGCTTGACTTGAACTGTCCGTTCTCTCTGTACAGCATGACGGTCCTTCAGACGCGATCAATGATCTTTTCGCCGAACAGGCCCTGGGGCCGCACGAGCAGGAAGACAAGCGCGAGCACATACGCGAACCAGATCTCGATGCCGCCGCCCAGCATCGGGCCGAGGTAGATCTCGGACAGCTTCTCGCCCACGCCGATCAGCAGCCCGCCGATGATGGCGCCAGGCACCGAGGTGAGGCCACCCAGGATCACCACCGGCAGCGCCTTGAGCGCCACCAGCGACAGCGAGAACTGCACGCCCAGCTTGGAGCCCCAGATGATCCCGGCCACCAGCGCCGCGAAGCCGGCCACCGACCACACGATCACCCAGATGCGGTTGAGCGGAATACCGATGGACTGCGCGGCTTGGTGGTCGTCGGCCACGGCGCGCAACGCGCGGCCGGTGGAGGTCTTCTGGAAGAACAGGCTCAGCGCGAGCACCAGCGCGGCGGCCACCCCCGCGGCGATGAGGTCTTCCTTGCTGACCAGCAGGCCACCTTCGAAGGTGCCTTCGAACAGCATCATCGGGTCCTTGGGCATGCCGACGTCGATCTTGTAGATGTCGTTGCCGAACAGCGTCTGGCCCAGGCCGTCGAGGAAGTAAGTGATGCCCAGCGTGGCCATGAGCAGCGTGATGTGCTCCTGGTTGACCAGCTTCGACAGCGCCAGCCGCTCGATCAGCCAGGCCACGATCACCATCACGCCCATGGCCGCGACGAAGGCCAGCAGGTTGGCCAGCAGCAGGCTGTCGAAGCCCAGCAGCTTGGGAAACCACTCCGCGAAGCGCGCCATGGCCAGCGCCGCGAACAGCACCATGGCGCCCTGCGCGAAGTTGAAGACGCCGCTGGCCTTGTAGATGAGCACGAAGCCCAGGGCGATCAGCGAATACAGCATGCCCACCATCAGGCCGCCGAAAAGAGTCTCTAGGAAGAACCCCATCTCAATGCTCCGCTCCGAGGTAGGCCCGAATCACTTCGGGGTTGTTGCGCACCTCGTCGGGCGTGCCGTCCCCGATCTTCTTGCCGTAGTCCAGCACCACGACGCGGTCGCTGATGTCCATCACCACGCCCATGTCGTGCTCGATCAGCACGATGGTGGTGCCGAACTCGTCGTTCACGTCCAGGATGAAGCGGCTCATGTCCTGCTTCTCCTCGACGTTCATGCCGGCCATGGGCTCGTCCAGCAGCAGCACCTGCGGCTCCATGGCCAGGGCGCGCCCCAGATCCACGCGCTTCTGCAGACCGTAGGGCAGGCGGCCCACCGGCGTCTTGCGCCAGGCCTGGATCTCCAGGAAGTCGATGATGCGTTCGACGAACTCGCGGTGGCGGATCTCCTCGCGCTCGGCCGGGCCCAGGCGGAAGGCCTGGGCGAGCAGGCCGCACTTCATCTTGAGGTTGCGGCCGGTCATGATGTTGTCCAGCACGCTCATGCCCTTGAACAGGGCCAGGTTCTGGAAGGTCCGGGCCACGCCCATCTCGGCCACCTGGCGCGAGTTCATGTGGCGGAAGGTCTGGCCGCGGAAGGTGATCTGCCCCTCCTGCGGCTGGTAGACGCCGTTGATGCAGTTGAGCATCGAGCTCTTGCCGGCACCGTTGGGCCCGATGATGGAGCGCACCTCGTGCTCGCGCACATCGAAGCTGATGTCCGTGAGCGCCTTGACGCCGCCGAAGCGCAGGGTGATGTTCTGCACGTCGAGGATCACGTCCCCGATGCGGCGTCCCTGGGCGGGTGCGCTGGCGGCCATGGCCAGCTCCTGGGCGGTCGTCGCGTTCATGCAGCAGCCTTCATGGAGGGGAAGCAGCGCGCTTCCACGATCTTGAGCGTGGCGCTCACGCTGCCGGTGCGACCGTCCTCGAACTTGACCTGGGTCTCGATGAACTGCTCGGTCTTGCCGGCATAGAGCGCCTCGACCAGCACGGCGTACTTGTCGGCGATGAAGCCGCGGCGGACTTTGCGGGTGCGGGTGAGCTCGTCGTCGTCCGGGTCCAGCTCCTTGTGCAGCACCAGGAAGCGCGCGATCTGCGTGGCTTCCATGCCCTCCTCCGCGGCCAGATCGGCATTGACCTGCTCGATACATTCGCGCACCAGCTGCAGCACCTCGGCCTTGCCCGCCAGGTCCACATAGCCCCCGTAGGGCAGCGCGCGACGCTCGGCCCAGTTGCCCACGGCCTCGTAGTCGATGTTGATGAAGGCGCAGACCTCCTCGCGCGCATGGCCGAAGCACACGGCCTCCTTGATCTGCGGGAAGAACTTGAGCTTGTTCTCGATGTAGTTCGGCGCAAACATCGCGCCGCCCGCCAGGCGGCCCACGTCCTTGGCGCGGTCGATGATGCGCAGGTGGCCCTCGTGGTCGATCACGCCGGCATCGCCGGTGTGGAAGTAACCCTCGGCATCGAGCACCTCGGCCGTGGCATCGGGGCGCTTGTAGTACTCCTTGAGCACGGAGACGCCACGCACCAGCACCTCGCCGCTGTCGGCGATCTTGAGCTCCATGCCCGGCGCGGCCGTGCCCACGCTGGTGAGCTTGACGTCGCCGTCGCGCTGCAGGCACACATAGGCACAGGTCTCGGTCTGGCCGTAGAACTGCTTGAGGTTGACGCCGATGGAGCGGTAGAAGCGAAACAGGTCGGGCCCGATGGCCGCGCCGGCGGTGTAGGCCACGCGGATGCGGCTCATGCCCAGCACGTTGCGCAACGGGCCGTAGACCATCAGGTTGCCCAGCCCATACATCAGCCGGTCGGCCAAGCCCACCGGCCGGCCGGCCAGGATGTCGGCGCCCACGCGGCGGGCCAGGGCCATGAACTTCGCATACATCCAGCGCTTGGGCGCGGCGGCGTCTTCCATGCGGATCGACACGGCCGTGAGCAGGCCCTCGAAGGTGCGCGGCGGGCCGAAGTAGTAGCTGGGCCCGATCTCGCGCATGTCGTTCATCACCGTGGCGGTGGACTCGGGGCAGTTGAGCGTGAAGCCGCCCACCAGCCATTGCGCCACCGAGAACAGGTGGTCGCCCACCCAGGCCATGGGCAGGTAGCTCATGATGTCGTCGCCCGGGCCCAGGCGGTCGGTCTCGACGCCGCCGCGGCCCGCGGACATGAAGCTGGCGTGCGTCTGGCACACGCCCTTGGGCCGGCCGGTGGTGCCCGAGGTGTAGAGGATCACGGCCACGTCGTCGGGCTGGCCGGCCGCCACCGCGCGGTCGAAGAAACCGGGCGTGGCGGCATCGAAGGCCCGGCCCAGCGCACGCAGCTGCTCGTAGCTCATCAGGCCGGGCTGGTCGTAGTGACGCAGGCCGCGCGGGTCGTCGTAGACGATGGTGCGCAGGCCGGCACTGCCCGGCTTGGCGGCCTGCTGCAGCTCGCGGCATTCGAGCAGCTTGTCCACCTGCTCCTGGTCCTCGGCAAAGACGAACTCGATGCCGGCGTCGTCCAGCATGAAGACCATCTCGGCCGCCGCGGCGTCCTGGTAGAGCGGCACCGGCACGCCGCCCACGCTCTGGGCCGCCACCACCGCGAAGTACAGGTGCGGCCGGTTGGCGCCCACGATGGCCAGGTTGGCGCCGGCCGCAAAGCCCAGGCTGGCCAGGCCGCAGGCCAGCTCGCGCACTTCGGTCGCGGCCTGCGACCAGTTCCAGGTCTGCCAGATGCCCAGGTCCTTCTCGCGCACGGCGGGCGCATCCGGACGCTGGCGCGCATGCGCCATCAGCAGGCGGGGGAAGGTGTTGGCTTGAGGTTCCACGCCGCGCAATTTAGGCGCCACTTTGACGTCGTGGTGTCGTTGTGACGACAATCCTAGGGACTCCACTCTCGGGACTTTCCCCATGGGCGAACGAAGCCAACGCAGCGTCAAGGCCACTGTCCGTGGGATCCGCGACCGGGTGCGCCCTGCCACCGAGGCCGAACTGCAGGCGATTCCCTGGCTCGATGCGCTGGCGCCCGCGGAACGCCGCCGGGCCGAGTCCGCACTGGTGGTGGGCGAGGCCGAGGTGGGCGAGCAGGTCTGCCGCGTGGGTCGCGCGCCCACCTACTGGTTCGGGGTGATCGAGGGCCTGCTCAAGATGAGCAACGACCGCGCCGATGGCAGCCAGGTCACCTACAGCGGCCTGTCGCCGGGCGGCTGGTTCGGCGAGGGCACGGCCATCAAGCGCGAACCCTACCGCTACAACGTGAGCGCGCTGCGGCGCAGCGTGGTGGCCGGCCTGCCGCTGGACAGCTTCCACTGGCTGCTCGACCATTCCATCGGCTTCAACCGCTTCGTCATGAACCAGCTCAACGAGCGGCTGGGCCAGTTCATCGCGGCGGTGGAGATCGACCGCCTCAACAACACCGACGCCCGCGTGGCGCGCAACCTGGCGGCGCTGTTCAACCCGGTGCTGTTCCCGCGCGTGGGCGAGATGCTGCGTATCACGCAGCAGGAACTCGCGTATCTCGTGGGTTTGTCACGCCAGCGGGTCAACGAGTCGCTGATGGCGCTCTCGTCACAAGGTGTCATACACGTAGAGTACGGTGGACTGCGGGTGCTCGACCTGCCCGCGCTGCGGCAGGGAGGACGCGCCCCACAGGGACGGCGCGCGGCGCGCCGCCAGAACACCGAACCATGACACCTCAGCAACCCGGCAAGCTTCTCATCCTCAGCGTCAGCGCAGGCAACGGCCATGTCCGTGCCGCGCAGGCCCTCGCGGCCACGGCGCAGCTGCACTGGCCCGGCTGGCAATGCGTGCACATCGACGCGATGGCGCATGTGGCCGCGGGCTTCCGCAAGGTCTACACCGACTGGTACATCAGGCTCGTCAATCGCGCGCCCGACGTGTGGTCGTACCTGCACGGCAAGGCCGACGCCACGCCGCACAGCGCCGCCTCGCAGCGCCTGCGCCGCGGCATCGAGCGGCTGAGCGCCCGCGACCTGCTGCGCCAGATCGCCCGTGAGCGGCCCGATGCCATCGTCTGCACCCACTTCCTGCCGGCGGAGCTGCTGGCGCGCGAGCAGCAACGCGCGCGCCTCGCGGCCTCGCTGTGGCTGCAGGTGACCGACTACGACCTGCACAACATGTGGATCGTGCCGGGCCTGGCCGGCTACTTCGCGGCCAATGAAGAGGTGGCTTTCCGCATGCGCGCCCGCGGCCTTCCGGCGGCACGCATCCATGTCACGGGCATCCCGGTGATGCCGGCCTTCGACGTGGCCACCGCCGAGCGCGAGGCGGCCGTACGCAGCCTGGGCTTGGACACCGCGCGCGGCGTGGTGCTGATGGTCTCGGGCGGCGCAGGCGTGGGCGACCTGCCCAGCATGGCGCGGCGGGTACTCGCATTGCCGGGCCAGGACTTCCAGCTCGTCGCCGTGGCCGGCCGCAATGCCGAGGCCCATGCGCAGTTGCAGGCGCTGGCCGCGCAGCACGCCGGCCGGTTGCTGCCCATCGGCTTCACCACCGAGATGGACCGGCTGATGACGGCTTCCGACCTGGTGGTGACCAAGCCCGGCGGGCTGACCATCTCCGAATGCATGGCGCTGGGCCGACCGATGCTGCTGACCTCGCCCATCCCGGGACAGGAGGAGCACAACGCCATCCACCTGCTGGAGGAAGGCGCCGCCTGGCTCACCGACGACGCCATCGGCCTGGACTACAAGATCGCCCGCCTGATGGCCGACGTGCCGCGACTGCGGGCCATGGCCGAGCGCAGCCGCGCGCTGGGCAAGCCGGGCGCCGCGCGCGCCGTGTTGACGCAAGTGATCGAAGGAGCCGGCCGATGAGCGCCATCCGACCTCCGCGCAGTGCGCGCACCGAGGGCCGCGCTTCCACGGCACCGCTGACCTGGACCATCGCCACACCCCTGGCCGAAGGGCACGCCAGCAGCCTGCGCCGCGTGCTCGGCTACTACGCCTGGGCGCTGCTGATGGGCTTCTTCTTCGCCAATGCCGAGATCCAGATCGAAGGCGGCGCGGGCTGGGCCACCTCGCTGCCCACGTGGCGCATCGAGCACCACTGGCTGCTCGACATCTTCTGGGGCGGACGTGCCATGACCGGCTACCACGCCTGGGTGTTCAGCTTCATGCTGCTGGTCTTCTTCATGCCGTTGGCCTTCAACGGCCGCTGGCGCTGGAGCGACTTCGTGCTGGCCCTGGGCGGCCTGGCCACCTTCTGGGTCAGCGAGGACTGCCTGTGGTTCGTGGTCAACCCGGCGTATGGCTGGGCCCGGCTCGACCCGGTGCATGCGCACTGGCATCCGCACTGGCTGCTGGGCTTGCCGGTGGACTACTGGTGGGGAGCGGCGCTGGCGGTGGGCATGGGGGTGCTGCACCTGAGGCTGGCCAGGCGCGGACGTTGAGACGCCACGCCCCGCCCGCCCCTGGCCGGGCCTGACGCGTCCGCTGCGCGGCGCGCTCAGGCGCGTGCAGCCACTTCGGGCTGCAGATCCTTCTTCGACAGCTTGCCCACCGCCGTCTTGGGCAGCTCGTCACGGGCTTCCATGGCCTGCAGCATCTCGTGCTTGCCGAGGTAGTCGGCCAGGAAGGTCTTCAGGGCTTCGAGCGTGGGCCGCGGCGCGCCCGGCCTGAACTTGATGAAGGCCTTGGGCGACTGGCCGCGGTAGGCATCGGGAACGCCGATCACGATCACCTCCTCCACCGATGGATGCCGGTAGATCGCCTCCTCGATGTTGCGCGGGTAGACGTTGAAGCCACCGCAGATCAGCATGTCCTTGGTGCGGTCCACGATGTAGACGAAGCCATCGGGCGTCATGTAGCCGATGTCGCCCGTGCGCAGATAGCCGTCGGGCGTGAAGGCCTCGGCGGTGGCGTCCGGCCGGTTCCAGTAGCCGGCCATCACGTTGGGGCCGCGGATGCACAACTCGCCGTGCTCGCCCTCGGGCAGGTCGTGCTGATCCTGCAGGTCGATCACCTTGACGTCCACCCCGGGCACGGGAATGCCGCACGAGCCGGGCCGGTAGTGGCTGAAGCCGGGCGAGGCGGTGGCCATGGTGCAGGTCTCGGTCATGCCCCAGCCCTCCTGCAGCCGGCACTGGGCCATGCGCACGAAGGCCTGGTAGACCTCGGCCGCGATCGGCGCGCCCCCCGAGTTGCAGAACTTGAGCGAGGACAGGTCGAGCCGGCCGATGTCGGGATGGCCCACGAAGGCCACATACATGGTCGGCACGCCGAGGAAGACCGTGGTCTTGCGCTCGACGAACTCGCGCAGCGTCGCCTCCAGGTCGAAGCGCTGGTGCAGCGACAGCTCGGCACCGATGGACAGCCCGAACAGCAGGTTGACCACCAGCGCGTAGATGTGGAACAGCGGCAGCACGGCCAGAAAGCGCTCCTCGCCCTCCGCCAGCGTGCCGGAGCCCACGAGCGTGTGCCACACCTGCGACACCGCGGCGCTCAGGTTGGCGTGGCTCAGCATGGCGCCCTTGGGCTGCCCCGTGGTGCCGCCGGTGTACTGCAGCACGGCGATGGCCTGCGCAAGGTCCGCCGGCACATGGGGCGCGGCCAGGGCCTCGGCGGCCAGCAAGGCCGCGAAGGCGACGCGCGGGCCGGGTTGCAATGGCGTCGGCGCTGCGGCGTGCGCGAAGTCGTCCGCGCGCGCCACGACCAGCGTCTGCAGCAGCCCGTCTTGAGCGACGGGCGCCATCTTCTGCAGCAGCTCCGGCGCGTCGAAGGTGATCATCAGCTGGGTGCGGCTGTCCTCCACCTTGTGCCGCAGCGTCTGGCCGGCATCGAGCGGCGAGTAGTTCACCACCGTGCCGCCGGCCTGCAGCACCGCGAAGAAGGCCACGATGTACTGCGGCACGTTGGGCAGGTACAGGCCGACATGCACGCCTGGCCGCACGCCGAGTTCGCGCAGCCCGCCGGCCACGCGCCGCACATGCTGCGCCAGCGCGGCGTAGTCGAGCGCCGTGTCGCCTTGGCGCACGGCGACACGCTGCGGCCAGCGGCGCTCCGCGTCGCCCAGCAGCGCCGTGAGCGCCGTCAGACGCAGGGGTGCGCTCCAGCTCGCGCCTTCGGGATAGCTTCCCAGCCAGGGTCTGGACGTCATGGCGTCAGAGCCCCGCCGGTCGCTTCATGTCGCACTGGTTGGGCACGGCAAGCGCGCTCACCGGCGTGAGCGATTCAGCGACGAAGCCCTGCTTCGTCCCGTCGAAACCCTTCTTCACCGTCTTGCCATCGACGGGGTGATTGGCATAGACGTACTGCGGCGCCATGAACTGATGGTCTTCCTTGCGCACGCTGACGTCGCCGAGGATGGACTTGTAAGAGATGCCTTCGAGCGCCGACGCGATCTGCTTCGGATCGGTGGAACGGGCCTTGCGCACGCCCTGGGCCAGCAGTTCGGTCGCGGTGGACAGGCGCACCAGATAGAAGGCCTCTTTGTACTTGGCCTCGAACGCGCTCTCGAGCTTGGCGGCCGTTGGGTTGTCGGCGCCGGGGAACCACTCGCCGATCATGTTGAGCCGCACCGTCGGTGCCGCGTCCAGCGCGATCATGGTCGACTTGTTGGCGCTGCTGTGCGTCAGGATGCGCAGCTTGTAGCCCGAGTCGCCGGCGGCGCGGATCATCAGCGCCATGTCGTTGCCCCAGTTGCCCGACACCACGGTGTCGGCGCCTGCGGCACGCATCTTGGCGATGTAGGGCGCGAAGTCCTTCACCGTGCCCGTGGGGAAGAAGTCCTCGCCCACGATCTGGATGTCGGGCCGTGCCTCGGCCAGCAGGGTCTTGCCGAAGGCCGTCCACTGCCGGCCGAAGCTGTAGTCGGGGTTGAGGAAGTAGACCTTCTTGATCTCCGGCGTCTTCTTGACGAAGTCGGCATAGGCCTTCATCCGCATCGTCACCTGCGCCTCGGTCATGAAGTGCCAGAAGGAGCAGTTCTTGCCGACCAGGTCAGGATCGATGCCGCCGAAGTTGAACACCAGCACCGACTTGTCCGGGTTGCGCTCGTTGTTGCGGTTGGCGGCCGTGATGACGGCAGAGACGGTGGCCGAGCCGCCCCCGATGAACACGGCCTTGACCCCCGCGCCCACCGCGGCCTGCAGCGCGGCCTGGCTTTCCTGCGTGGACAGCTTGTTGTCGAAGGCCAGCACCTCCAGCTTGACGCCATCGATGCCGCCGGCGGCGTTGATGGTGTCGGCCGCGAAGCGCAGATGGTTCTCGAAGATCTTGCCGACGTCGGCCATCGGGCCGCTCAGCGGGTCGATGAGGGCGATCTTGAGGGTCTGCTGCTGCGCGTGGGCGCCGAGGGCGCAGGCGAGCGCGAGGCCCGCTGCCGTGGTCTTGAACATGCACTTGTCTCCTTGGATTTCGGCCCGGCGAGACCGGACCGCACGCAGTGTCGGAGCAGGCCGCGCCGCGCCTCAGTCAATTGAGCGACTGACCGGCAGCAGGCAGGTCGCCTGGGCGACTGAACTGAGTTGCCGCTGACCCCGCGCCCCGGGCGCCGCAGGCCCGCCCGCATAATCCGCCGCCATGCCAGTGCCGCCCTCCGTGGCCGATGCCGACGCCGCCCCGCACCAGGCGCCCGCACGACCCGAATCCCTCGCCGACCTCTTCCTCTCCTTCACCATCCTCGCGCTGCAGGGCTTCGGCGGCGTGCTGGCCGTGGTGCAGCGCGAACTGGTGGAGCGCAAGCGCTGGCTCACCAAGGAGCAGTTCATCGAGGACTGGGCCGTCGCCCAGGTGCTGCCCGGTCCCAATGTGATCAACCTGGCGCTGATGCTGGGCGACCGGCACTTCGGCCTGCGCGGCGCACTGGCCGGGCTGGCCGGCATGCTGGTGCTGCCGCTGGCGGTAATCCTCGTGCTGGCCGTTCTGCATGCCCACTATGCCAACGACCCGCGCGTGGCCGGTGCGCTGCGCGGCATGAGCAGCGTGGCCGGGGGCGTCATCGCCGCCACGGGCGTCAAGCTGATTCCTTCGCTGCGTGCGCATCCGCTGGGCTTCGCGGCCGGCGCGGGCATCGCGGCGCTGGTGTTCGTGCTGATCGCGCTGGCGCGCGTGCCGCTGGGCTGGGTGCTGCTGCTCGTCGGCGGGGCCGCCTGCGTCTGGACCTTCACGCGGCTCAAGCCCTGAAAGGCAGCGGCGCATGAGCATCACCCTGCACTGGCACGACTGGCTGAACCTGCTCGGCCAGTACATGCTGCTGTCGATGATGGCCGTGAGCGGCGCCATCACCACCCTGCCCGACATGCAGCGCTACCTGGTGGCGCAGAAGGGCTGGCTGGACCCGATGCAGTTCAACGCCTCGGTGGCCATCGCCCAGGCCGCCCCGGGGCCCAACATCCTGTTCGTGGCGCTGATGGGCTGGAACGTGGGCCTGAACGCCGGCGGCGGCATCGGGGCCGGCCTGCATGCCTGGCTGCTCGGCCTGCTGGGCGTGGCCACCACCATGACGGGCATCCTGCTGCCCAGCAGCGTGCTGACCCTGCTGGCGACGCGCTGGGCGCACCGCAATCGCACGCACCGTGGCGTGCGGGCCTTCAAGCAAGGCCTGGCGCCGGTGGCCGTCGGGCTGCTGGTGGCCACCGGCTGGGTGCTGGCGCGCAGCAACGAGGTCGCGGGCCATGCGCGCTGGCCCGTCTGGCTGCTGGCCGCCGTGGCCGGGCTGATCGTGTGGCGCACGCGGGTGCACCTGCTGTGGCTGCTGGGCGTCGGCGCCGTGCTGGGGGTGCTGGGCTTCGTGTGAGGGGAGAATGGCGGCCCGCCCGCCATCCCTGCCCTCGTCCGCCCTCCCGATGACCGACACGCCCGACCCGATCCGACTCAACAAGCGCATGGCCGACCTGGGCCTGTGCTCGCGGCGCGAGGCCGATGCGTGGATCGAGCGCGGCTGGGTCAAGGTCAACGGCCAGGTCGCCGCCATGGGCGTCAAGGTGGGGCCGGCCGACCGCATCGAGGTCGACAAGCGCGCCCAGGGCCAGCAGGAGCAGCGCGTCACCATCCTGCTGCACAAGCCGGTCGGTTACGTGAGCGGCCAGGCCGAGGACGGCCACCAGCCCGCCGTCACGCTGGTGCAGCCACGCAACCACTGGCGCGGCGACGGCAGCCGCCAGCGCTTTGCGCCCGACCAGTTGCGCGGCCTGGCGCCCGCCGGCCGGCTCGACATCGACTCCGTCGGCCTGCTGGTGCTGACGCAGGACGGCCGCGTGGCCCGCCAGCTGATCGGCGAGGACTCGGACATCGAGAAGGAATACCTCGTACGCGTGAGCTGGCCCATGGGCGGCCAGGAGCGCACGATCGACGTGCAGTCCGTCTTTCCGCGCGAGCAGATCACGCGCCTGCGCCACGGCCTGTCGCTCGATGGCCAGCCGCTCAGGCCGGCGCGCGTGGACTGGCAGAACCCCGAACAGCTGCGCTTCGTGCTCAAGGAAGGCAAGAAGCGCCAGATCCGCCGCATGTGCGAGGCCGTGGGCCTGCGCGTGGTGGGCCTCAAGCGCATCCGCATCGGCAACGTGGTGCTGGGGCAGCTGCCGCAGGGGCAGTGGCGCTACCTGGGGGCGGACGAGCGGTTCTGAGCGGCGAGCAGAACCCAGCCCGCAGTGCGCCGCGCCACGCACGCCGCAACCGTCGTGTGTGCGGCGGCTGTGGCTAGCCCAGCCGCCGCAGGTTGTCGTCGATGCGGCGCTGGATCAGCGCCAGTGTGTCCGGCGCGATCAGGCCCGTGAACCGCTGCCGCGCCGACTGGGCGAAGCCGCTGGCCACAGCAGCGATGCGCTCGATCGTTTCGCTGGCCTGCGTGCGCGACAGCTCTGCCTCCTGCTCGCCCAGCCGCAACAGCGCCGCACGGGCGACGTCCAGCGCCTCGCCCATCACGTCCATCTGGTGGTAGCCGCCTGGGCCCTCGCAGAAGGTGACGTCGAAGGCCGGCGCCAGTTGCCAGTGCCCGCGCGCCGACAGGCGGTAGGCGAAGTTCTTCGGATGGTCGTCCCGGTTGTGGAAGGCGACGTTGAAGACCACGCGCTCGTAGGCCCGCATGCGCTCGCGGACGTCGTTGGTGCACAGCAGCGTGGCGCGCAGGAAGGTCGCGGCATCGAGCGCGCCGGGCGTGCGGAAGTCGGCACCGGTGAAGGCGGCCAGGCTCTGGATGGGCACACGCTGGCCGGCCTCGCGGTCGAAGCGCCGGCTTCCGAAGGCGGCCTGGCCGTCCGGCAGTGCGAAGTGCTCGGTGGCTGGCGTGTCGATACCGCAGTCGCGCAGGGCCTGGGCATAGGCCGCCTCGACGGCGCAGACCTCGGCCGGCTCGTGCTGCGCGGGAAACTTGATGAGCCAGGGCTCCAGTCCTGGCCCGTCGGCCGTGCTGAAGATGCCTGTGGCGGGCTCGCGGTAGAGCAGCACCTTGGGTCGCGCGCCCTGCGGCGAGCCGCCCATCTGCAGCAGGCGCTGCAGGAAGGCGCCGCCCTCGCCACGCTGCACCTCCTGCACCTCGGCCGCGAGTTGGGCGAGCATGACCTTCCCCGGCGGGGCCTCGCCCTCTGCCGCGGGCGGCTCGAAGGAAAGCGCACCCATGGCGCTGCGGCCGACGTACGCCAACCGCTCCAGCGGGCCGATGCGCGCCGGGTTGAGGCCGCGGCGCTTGAACAGCCGGTCCATCAGCAGCAGACCCCAGCCATCGGGCAAAGCGTCGTACACCGGGCCGGGCAGGCCCATCTGATGCGCCGGAAAACCGTGGCGCAGCCGCGGCCCCTTGAGAGGCAGCATGTGGGCCGACAACTCCAGCCCGCGGCGCAGCGCCTCGTCGCTGTACTCGAAGGCGATCAGCGGCCGACCTGTGATGGCCGTGGACGACACCAGCGAGCCCCAGTGCCAGCGTGCGCCCCAGCCCTCGTACCAGACGTCGATCCGCTCAGGCATCGCCTGCCTTCCTGCGCGCCCGCTGGCGCTTGGCGCTGCTCTCGTAGCGGGCAATGTCGTGCAGGCTCTCCAGCCGCGGCAGGAAGAGTGCGCCCAGCTCGTCGCGTCGGCCCAGCACCACCGCGACCCGCACCACGTTCTCGAAGGCGGTACTCCGCCCCGCCTCCAGGTTGGAGACGGTGTTGACCGCCACCCCGGCGCGTGCCGCGACCTCGGCCTGGGTCATACCCTGGGCCAGCCGTTCGGTGCGCAACCGCGCGCACAGGGTGCTCGCAATCTCGGCGGAGGAGCTCAGCGCTAATTCCATTTAATTGGTTGCTAAGTGGTGATTTCTGGTTTAAGCCACATTCTGCAGTATTTATCTCCATGCCCCGATCGGCAGGCCGCCAGGCAGGGCACCCGCTGATCAGCCTGCCTTAAGTCGCCCCACCCAGCATCCGCGCCCGACGACAACGGCGGAGACACCCCATGCGCGCCCTGCTGGTGGAAGACGACGAGATGATCGCGGCCAGCCTGCGCCAGGGCCTGGCGCGCGAGGGCTGGTCGCTGGACTGGGCGGCCGACGGGCTCAGCGGCGAGCGTGCCCTGGCCGATGGCGCCTATGCCTGCGTGCTGCTCGACCTGGGCCTGCCCGGGCAGGAAGGCACCGCCCTGCTGCGCCGTGCCCGCGCTCGCGGCGACCGCACGCCGGTGGTGGTGCTCACCGCCCGCGACGGCCTGGACGACCGCGTGGCCGGCCTGGACCTCGGCGCCGACGACTACCTGCCCAAGCCCTTCGCCCTGCGCGAGCTGCTCGCCCGCATGCGCGCCGTGGTCCGACGCCACGGCGGCGCCGCGCAGCCCCGCATCGGCACGCCGCAACTGCAGCTTGACCTGGCCACGCGCGAGCTGCATCTGCCGGACGGCCGGCACGAACCCTTGAGCGCGCGCGAGTTCGCGCTGATGCACGCCCTGCTGGAGCGCCCCGGCGCCGTGCTCTCGCGGGCCCAGCTGGAGCAGCGCCTCTACGGCTGGGACGACGAGGTCAGCAGCAACGCGCTGGACGTGCTCATCTACGGCCTGCGCCGCCGCCTGGGCGCGGACGTGATCCGCAACATGCGCGGCCTGGGCTGGCGCGTGAGCGCCGCGGCGGCAGCAGCACCGGGCGCCGCCCCGGCCGATGCCGCGCCCCCGTCCCCTGGCCATGGTCGCGACTGAAAGCGCGACGCGCGCCCGGCCCGCGTCCTCGCTCGGCCGGCGGCTGCTGGGCTGGCTGGTGATGCTGCACCTGGTGGCCGGCCTGCTGACGACCTGGGGCGCCTACGCGGTCTACGGCCGCATCATCGAAGGCCTGCGCGACGACCAGATGCGCTCGCTGGCCGAGTCCTACGCCGGCCGCCGGCATGTGCGCGAGCTGCCCACCGTCGACGCCGAGGCCATTGCGCGCCGCGGCGCCCTCGTCGTGCAGCTGTGGACGCCCGATGGCCGGCAGCAGGAAGCCGCCTCCGCCGAACTGGCCGTGCCGCTGCAGACCCAGCCGGGCTTCGTGGAGCTGCGCACCGGCCCGCTGCCCGAGCAGCGATGGCGCGTCTACACCGCACCGGCCGACGGTGTCGACCGGCTGCGGGTGCAGGTGCTGCAAAGCCGCGCCTTCCGCCAGCAACGCTCGCTCAAGCGGGCGCTGGCCGAAGGCCTGCCGATCCTGGCGCTGCTGCCCGCCACGCTGCTGCTGCAATGGCTGGTGGTGTGGCGCGGCTCGCGGGCACTGCGGGCCGTGGCGCGCGAGGTGGCCGCGCAGGACGAGCGCAGCCCGCGCGGCATGCCGCCCGAGCGGGTGCCGGCCGAGATCCGGCCGCTGGTGCAGGCCTTCAACGCCGTGCTCGGCCGGCTGCGGGCGGCGCTGCAGGCGCAGCAGCGATTCGTGGCCGATGCGGCGCACGAGCTGCGCACGCCCTTCACCGCCATCGGCCTGCAGCTGGACAACCTGCGGCCGCACATTCCCGACGGCCCGGCCCGGCAGAGCTTTGCGCAGCTGGAGGCCGGCGTCTCCCGCGCCCAGCGGCTGCAGGCCCAGCTGCTGCGCCTGTCGCGGCAGGAGGCGGCCGAGCCGCTGCAACCCGAGGCCGTGCCCCTGGTGCCGCTGCTGCGCGACGCCGTCGCCCAGTTCTCCGAGATGGCCGAGCAGCGCCATGTGGACCTGGGCTTTCGCACCGCGCCCGAGCTGCAATCGCTGCAGCGGCCAGGCTCGCCGGTGGAGCTGCGCAGCCTGTTCGACAACCTGCTCGACAATGCCGTGCGCCACAGCCTGCCGGGCGGCTGCGTGGACCTCGTGCTGCATGCCCTGCCCACCGGCGAGCCGGTCGTCGACGTGGTGGACGAAGGCCCGGGCATCGCCGACGACGTGCTGCCCCGCGTGTTCGACCGCTTCTACCGCGCGCCCGGTGCGGCGGCCGGCGGCAGCGGGCTGGGCCTGGCCATCGCCGCCAACGTGGCGCGCCGGCACGGCCTGCGCATCGAGCTGCAGAACCGCCGCAGCACCGAACGCCGCAGCGGCCTGCGCGCCCGCGTGCACCTGGGCGACATGCCGTCGCCGTCTCATTTGCAACTCAGAAACGCCACCTAGAGTGGCCCCAGGCGGGTCCGCCGGCCAGCATGGCGCAGCCGGCGCGCGACCCACCCTGTTGTTGTGAACGAGGAGATCGACATGCGCGCACCTGCAACCTTCCGCCTGGCCGCCGGCCTGGCACTGGGCACTGTTCTGGCCACCGGCACCGTGGGCGCCTGGGCCCAATCCGCCTGGAACGGCGGCGGCAGCGAGGCCATTGGCCAGTCCACCGGCATGGCCCCGCTCAACTCGACGATGTCGCGCGACGAAGTCAACACCGGTGCCATGGCCGCCGCCCATCCCGTGGGCACCGAGGCCGTCGGCCAATCGACCGTGATGCCCGCCCTGCTGCAACCGGGCGACGGCAGCCGCGCCCAGGCCGACGCCATCGCCGCCGCGCACCCGGCCGGCACCGAGGCCATCGGCCAGTCGACCTCGCTGCCGCTCAACTGAGCGCCGCTGCGCGCTCCGCCGGTGCCCTGGCGCCGGTCGGACCGCCTGCCCCGTCCGGCCGATTCGGGCCGCGACAGGGGGGTTGATAATCAGCCCACCGCCCCCAAGCTTTGGGGGCGTTTCCGTTTTTGGGCGGCATTTCAACCACTTAGCAGCACGACATGAGCAAGAACACCCATTCCTTCCAGGCCGAAGTGGCCCAGCTCCTGCACCTGGTCACCCACTCGCTCTACTCCAACAAGGAGATCTTTCTTCGGGAGCTGATCTCCAACGCCTCCGACGCCTGCGACAAGCTGCGCTTCGAGGCGCTGGACAACGCGGCCCTGTACGAAGACGCGCCCAACCTCGAAGTGCGCGTCGCCTTCGACAAGAAGGCCCGCACCCTGACCATCACCGACAACGGCATCGGCCTGTCGCAGCAGGAGGCCATCGACCACCTGGGCACCATCGCCAAGAGCGGCACGCGCGAGTTCATGAGCCGCCTGTCGGGCGACCAGAAGGCCGACGCGCAGCTCATCGGCCAGTTCGGCGTGGGCTTCTATTCGGGCTTCATCGTGGCCGACCGCATCGTGGTCGAGTCGCGCCGCGCCGGGCTGCCGGCCGACCAGGGCGTGCGCTGGAGCAGCACCGGCACCGGCGACTTCGAGGTCGAGACCATCACCCGCGAGAAGCGCGGCACCAGCGTGATCCTGCACCTGCGCGAGGACGCCGACGAGTTCCTCAACGGCTGGAAGCTCAAGCAGGTCATCGGCAAGTATTCGGACCACATCTCCCTGCCCATCCTGATGGAGAAGGAAGAGTGGAAGGAAGGCGAGGACGACAAGGGCGGCGAGATGGTCGCCACCGGCGAGTGGGAGCCCGTCAACAAGGCGAGCGCCCTGTGGACCCGCGCCAAGAAGGACGTGACGGAAGAGCAGTACGTCGAGTTCTACAAGAGCATCAGCCACGACTACGAGGCGCCGCTGGCCTGGAGCCACAACCGCGTGGAAGGCAGCACCGAGTACACGCAGCTGCTGTACATCCCGGCCAAGGCGCCCATGGACCTGTGGAACCGCGACCACAAGGGCGGCCTCAAGCTGTACGTGAAGCGCGTGTTCATCATGGACGAGGCGGAGGCGCTGCTGCCCTCGTACCTGCGCTTCGTGAAGGGTGTGATCGACTCGGCCGACCTGCCGCTGAACGTCAGCCGCGAGCTGCTGCAGGAAAGCCGCGACGTGAAGGCCATCCGCGAAGGCAGCACCAAGCGCGTGCTGTCGATGCTGGAGGACCTGGCCAAGAAGGCCGCCGCCGCAACGCCCGCTACCGAATCGCCGGCCGCCGACGGCGTGACCGACGTGGTCGACAAGAAGGAAGGCGAGCAGGCCGACGCTGACGCCGCCAAGGCGAACGAAGACGCCGGCAAGTACACCAAGTTCTATGCCGAGTTCGGCTCGGTGCTCAAGGAAGGCCTGGGCGAGGACTTTGCCAACCGCGACCGCATCGCCAAGCTGCTGCGCTTTGCGTCGACCACCAGCGACGCCGCCACCGTCTCGCTGGCCGACTACAAGGCGCGCATGAAGGACGGCCAGGAGGCCATCTACTACATCACCGCCGACACCCTGGCCGCCGCCAAGAACAGCCCGCAGCTCGAAGTCTTCAAGAAGAAGGGCATCGAGGTGCTGCTGATGACCGACCGCGTGGACGAGTGGGCGCTGTCGTACCTGACCGAGTTCGACGGCACGCCGCTGCAGAGCGTGGCCAAGGGCGCGGTGGACCTGGGCAAGCTGCAGGACGAGACCGAGAAGAAGGCCGCCGAAGAAGCCGCCGAAGCCTTCAAGCCGGTGCTGGAAAAGCTGAAGGCCTCGCTCAAGGACAAGGCCGAGGACGTGCGCGTGACCACCCGCCTGGTCGACTCGCCCGCCTGCCTGGTCGTGCAGGAGCACGGCATGAGCACGCAACTGGCCCGCATGCTCAAGCAGGCCGGCCAGAAGGCCCCCGAGGTCAAGCCCGTGCTGGAAGTGAACGCCGAGCACCCGCTGGTCAAGAAGCTGGAGCGCGACGAGGCGCACTTCGATGACCTGGCGAACATCCTGTTCGACCAGGCGCTGCTGGCCGAGGGGGGGTTGCCGGAGGATCCGGCGGCTTATGTGCGGCGGGTGAATGCGTTGTTGGTTTGAGCTAGCTTGCCCTCAAGAGGAGAACTAGCCCCTATTCAATAATCTGCTCTTTACAAAAAAGCCTTGCTGGTAAATCGCAAGGCTTTTTTATTTCTGCCAAGAGTGATTTATCCAACAAAATCGGAGAAGCTCAACCTTAGCTGGCCTTTATGGATTTGGCTACGGCGGACAAATCCGGAAGAGCCCTATCTCCCAGCTTTACAATTCGACTGTTAATTTTGCTCTCTATTTTAGCTAAAAACTTTGATGATCTCAGCGTGCTCTTGAATGAGCCGTATTGGTCCCGATCATAGCTATCTACTCCGGCATCATAAAACATCTCGACCGCTTTTTTTACATATTTCCTAAGTGCGTTTTCGAATTCCGAGGATCTCATCCGTTTCAGTGAAATTTGCGCAGATGCGAGATCAGAAAATCGTGCGAGCATTTTGTATGTGCAGTAGGTGATCCAATAAGTGCTGGTTACCCCTAAAAGGGGAGCATTTTGATCATTCCCAAGCCCGCTCAGGTGTTCCTGACGCTCTTCGTCCGAAAATCGGCCCACAAGCCAAGCCAAGTAAACGGAGGTGGCATTGATATTTTTCTTGAATAATTTCTGGTATGGCTCGTCGAATAACTCGCTCTTATTGTCTATCGCCTGAATTAAGTATGCATTTTCCGAGGAGGCCAGATACTGAGTCACCTTATCTAACTCGATGTTCAAAATATCTCGTTTGCGTCTTGACCCAGCCTGTTTTGGCGCATAAGTAATGTCAAACTTCTGAAATTCTTTGCGTAGTTGTTCTTGGATTTCATCAGCCGCTCTGACAGTCCAAATTTTTACTGCATTTTGAGAATTGTTGTATCTAACAATTTCATTCTTTAATCCTACTTTGGCAGCGATAACACGAGCAAGAACTTTCGCTGAATCTTTTGCGTCTGCTCTTACCAAACTGGAGGTAGTCTGGCAACCATTCACAATGCTGAATCTTTTCAGTTTAAGTCCTGAAGCCCTGCTCTTTGCCAGCGGTGCTGCGCTGTCGGCAACAATAGTAATGCCGTTATTCAAAGCCCAAAAATTCCCCGGCGAGGTCCGCGCGGTTTTTATTATTTGCTCGTTGATCCCGCCTTTTCTGGTACCCAAAAACAGTCTAATATTGCCAGCGAAGAGCTTATCTTGGTGCGCGTTATACAATCTCTTCAATTCGCCTGCGTTCACGGAGCCGACCCACGCACGCCCATATTCACCAGAATCCTCAAAATAGCTACCGGAGAACTGAAGGTCATCTTCCGGTATCCCCGCTTCTGCATCAATTAGGCTTTGATACTTACTAATAATGCCATCTTGGGCATAATGAAAAAAATTTATTCCTTTGAATGCGGCATCGCCTGAATGAGCCGCCACAGATCTATCAATTTGATCAGATTTTTTTCCGAGCGTAATTAGACCCACCGTATAGGAATACGTCGGGTTGAGCTTTTGTATAGACAGGATTTGTTCCGCGAGATCAGGTCGGCCCGCCTTAGAAAGAAGTTTGGGATTCTTCAAATACGGAATTCCCGACACCACGGCATCCCATTTTGCTTTCGGAGTCGTCTTATTAAAATTTTCAGGACAATGAGCTTGAAGGACCACTATTTCTTCGCTGCTAGAGTCTGCGAAGACAATATCGATTCCCTGATCATTCCCACCATCTGCAGCAGCCGATTCGAGGGCATCATCCTCCTCGACGTCAAAAAATGTAATCGCAAACCAAGCTGCGAATGCGCGACTCCTCGTTAAAGAGCCCCGATGAGCAAGTTCATCGATAGAGTCGAGTATGTCTTTTAACTCTTTCTGCATGCTGCTCTTCTCCGAAAATTGGCTAGCGCCAACCAAATTATTGAAAGTTAACTTTGACCATATTAATTTCATTATCAGTTGACAATTACTCCATACGGCTTAGGTACATACCCGGATATCGAGATGCTTGCCTGGTTGTTTAATAAATTTTCGGCAAACAGCTAGTTTTGCCAGTTATTAAATATTTTTGCACCTCAAAGCATCGCTGGATTCCTTAAATCTTCCCCGGCCTCCCCGGAATCATCCCCAGCATGTGCTCCGCCACGCCCCCATCCACCGTCAGCGCCTGCCCGGTCACATACGCAGCGCCGGGGCTGGTGAGGAAGGCCACCACCTCGCCCACGTCGTCGGCCGTGCCGATGCGGCCCAGGGGCACCAGGGCGCGGCGGGCCTGGTGGGTGGCGTCGTCCTGGTAGACGGCCTCGGTCAGCGGGGTGCGGATCATGCCGGGGCAGACGGCGTTCACGCGGATGCCGTCTGCCGCCCATTCCTGCGCCAGTTGGCGGCACAGCATGACGAGGGCGGCCTTGGCCGGGGAATAGGCGCCATAGCCCGGGTGCGGCATCAGCCCCGACATGGAGGCAATGGCGGTGATGCTGCCGCGGGTGCGCGCCAGTTGCGGCCGCGCGGCCTGGGCCAGCAGCCAGGCGCTGCGGGTGTTGAGGTGGAAGGTGTGGTCCCACTGCTCGACGGTCAGGTCGGTCAGCCGGCCCGGGCCGGAGGCACCGGCGTTGCAGACCAGCGCGCCCAGGTCGCCGGCCGCGTCCTGCGCCTGGGCCACGAGGGCGCGGCAGGCGTCGGGCTGGGTCAGGTCGCCGGTGACGCCGCCGGCGGTGATGCCCTCGGCGCGCAGCTCATCCAGCAGCCGCTCCAGCTTGTCGCCGGGCTGGCTGGCCGCCGCGCTGATGTGCAGCGCGCTGCCGGCGCGCCGGGCCTGCCGGGCCTGCCGGGCCAGCGCCAGGCAGATGCCGCGGCCGATGCCGCCGGCCGCGCCGGTGACCAGCACATGTGTAGGCCAAGTGGGCGCCGCATGGTCGGGCGAGTGGTCGTCGGCAGGGGTCGGAGCGGGCATGGGCCGCGCGCTCACATCTTGCAGGCGGGCGACGGTGCGGGAACGATCGACGGCGGGAAGACGTGTTCGATCACCGGCACGATGGCGCCGTCCACCGTCTTGGCGCGGGCCACGTAGTTGGGCAACAGCAGCTGGTTGTCCGCGGCGCGCATGGTCACGCTGCCGTAGATGGTGTCGAGCTGCGCGCCGCGCAGCGCCTTCGACACGTCCGCGGGCTTGACGCTGCCGGCCTTCTTCACGCCGTCGAACATCACCTGCATGCCGTTGTAGGCCTGGCCTTCGTTGTCGGTGGGCACGCGGTTGAACTTGGCCTTCCACGCGGTCACGAAGGCCTTGTTGCGCGGGTTGTCGATGGTGGCCGTGTAGGCCGTGTTGCCGGGCGTGCCTTCCAGTGCCTTGCCGGTGGCGTTGATCATGAAGTTCTGGATCAGCGCATGGCCGATGAGCTTGGTCTTGGGGATGAGCCCGAACTCCTCGGCCTGCTTGACGAAGGCGATGGCGTCGCGGCCGGTCTCGGCCACCCAGATGGCTTCCACGCCGCTGCTCTTGAGCTGGGCGATGTAGGGCGAGAAGTCCTTGGTGCCCAGCGGCACATACAGCGACAGCGGCACCTTCTTGCCGTTGGCCTCCACGGCCTTCTTGAACGATTCGCCCGAGTCGCGGCCCCACACATAGTCGGCGGCCAGCACGGCGAAGGTGCTTTCCTTCAGGTCCTTGGCCCACTCGTTGATCATGGCGATGTCCATCGCGTCCGAGTGGTTGGTGCGGAAGCTGCGCGGCTTGCAGGTGTCGCCGGTGAGCTTGTCGGACTTGCTGGCCACGACGAAGTAGGCGGCGTCCCAGCGGTCCAGGTTCTGCGCGATGGCCAGCGAGATGGATGAGGGAATCGAGCCGATGAGCAGGTTGTTGCCCTCGCGTGCCAGCTTCTCGGCCACGCGGCGGCCGGCGTCGGGCGTGCCCTCGTCGTCGGCCTCGGCCACCTCGACCTTGCGGCCGTCCACACCGCCTTTGGCATTGGCCTCGTCGGCCGCGAACTTGACGGCGCGCATCACCTCCTCGCCCTGCTGCGCGAACACGCCGGACTTGGAGGACACCAGGCCGACCTTGACCGGCTCCTTGCCCTGGGCCCACGCGGCCAGGGGCATGGCGGCGCCGGTGGCGACCAGGGCGGCGGCCACGGCGGTGGCGGCGCGGCGCGAGATGGATGGGTTCGAGCTGTGCATGGTTGTGTCTCCTCGGGTGGATGAAGATGTGCGCCGGAAGGCGGTCCGGCAGCCGTGCTTGCGGGGTTGCTGCGTGCGGCCTGCGCGTGCGGGCGATGCGCGCGCGGCGTGTGAGTGGCGTATGAGCGGCGTTCTCAGGGGCAGTCAATGGCGCTAGACCATGACGTGCGCCTCCAGGTCCTGCAGGCTTTCGCGGCTGTCGTGCACCGCGCCCTGCGCGATGACGGCGCCCTTGGCCATGGCGTAGTAGCGCTCGGCCACGCGCACCACCAGGCTCATGTTCTGCTCGATGAGCAGCAGCGCCGTACCCTGCGCCGCCACCTGGTTGAAGATGACCGCGAGCTGGTCGACGATGACGGGCGCCAGCCCTTCGGTGGGCTCGTCCAGCAGGATGAGCGAGGGGTTGGCCATGAGGGCGCGGCCCACGGCCAGCATCTGCTGCTGGCCGCCCGAGAGCGCGGTGCCCGGCGTGTGGGCGCGCTCCTGCAGGATGGGAAAGAGCTCGTAGATGCGCGGCACCGTCCAGTGGCCGGGGCGGCCGGTGGCGGCGCCCAGCAGCAGGTTCTCTTCGACGGTGAGGTTGGCCACGATGCGCCGGCCCTGTGGCACTACCACCACGCCGTTCTGTGCCGCGTTGTAGGGCCGCGGGCGCAGCAGGATCTGGCTGCCCACGCGCACCTGGCCGCCGCGCAGGCTGGCCAGGCCCAGGATGGTGTTGACCACCGTGGTCTTGCCCACGCCGTTGCGTCCCACCAGGGCCACGCGCTCGCCCGCGCGCACCTGCAGCGACAGGCCGTGCAGGATGTGGGCCGCGCCATAGAAGGCGTCGACGCGGTCGAGTTCGAGCAGGATGCCGTCGTTCATGGCGTTGCGGTGTTTGGTCGGGCTCATGCGGCGCTCCCCAGATAGGCCTCGCGCACACGCGGGTTGGCGCGCACCTCGGCAGGTTCGCCGCTGGCGATCACGCGGCCGAGTTCGAAGACGGTGACGGCGTCGCTGATGCCGAACACCACGTCCATGTCGTGCTCCACCAGCAGCACCGACACGTTCCAGCGCGAGGTCAGCGCCTTGAGGTGGCGCGCCAGGTCGTGCGATTCCTGCACCGACAGGCCCGCCATGGGCTCGTCCAGCAGCAGCACGGTGGGCCGGCCGACGAGGGCCAGGGCCAGGTCGAGACGGCGTTGCTCGCCGTAGCCCAGGTCTTCGGCGACGTCGTCGGCGCGGTGGGCCAGGTTCAGCTCTTCGAGCACGGCCTGCGCGTCGGCCTCGCTGTCCTTCGGGTTCATGCAGTGCGAGGCTAGCGCCACCTGCCGGCGCACGCGCATCTGGCCGAAGACGCTGGTGCGCTGGAAGCTGCGCGAGAGGCCGCGCTGGCGCCGCTGCACGGGGCCGAGGGCGCTCACGTCCTCGCCGCGCAGGAAGACCTGCCCGCGGGTGAGCCGGCGGCGGCCGGTGATGGCGTCGATGACGGTGGACTTGCCGGCGCCGTTGGGGCCGATCAGGCCGCGGATCTGGCCGCGTTCCAGCGTCAGCTCCACGCCGTCCACCGCCTTCACGCCGCCGTAGTGGATGGCCACGTCGCGGGCCTGCAGCACGTAGTCGCTCATGCCTGTTGTCTCCTGGTTGCGATGCGGCTCAGCGGGCCGAGGTGGCGGGGCGCACCACGGGCGTGGCGGGTGCGGCCGTGTGGCCGGCACTCGCGGTGGCGGGCGCTGCCGCGGCGCGCCGCCTGGGGTTCCACAGCTTCTGCAGCGCTCCGGCGATGCCGGTGGGCGAGAACACGATGACGGTGATCAGCGCCACGCCGAAGATGGCCATCCAGTGCGTGGCCCAGTCGCCCAGCACGTCCTTGAACATGAAGTACACGATGGCGCCGAGCGGCGGGCCCCACAGGGCCTTGTAGCCACCGACCACGACCATCATCAGCGCCACGCCGGAGACGCTCCAGTGCAGCGCCTCGGGCGAGACGAAGCCGGTGTTGAGCGCCGACAGCAGCCCCGCCACGGCCACCACGCCGGCCGACAGCGCATAGATGGCGGCGCGCGGCAGCAGCGTGCGCAGGCCGATGAAGCGGGCACGTTCCTCGTTGTCGCGCACCGCCTCGGTCACGCTGCCGAAGCGTCCGCGCAGCAGCAGCGCCAGGACCAGCAGCGTGAGCACCAGCACCGTCCAGCACACCATGAAGAGCACGGCCGGCTGCAGCAGCTGCGACTGCGGCACGCCGAAGAGCGTGGAGGGCCAGTTGATGTTCATGCCGTCGGCGCCGCCGGTGAGCCCGCGCGAGCGCGAGGCGGTGAGGAAGAACATCTGTCCGATGGCCAGCGTCATCATGCTGAAGGCCACGCCGGGTACGCGCACGATCACCAGGCCCACCAGCAGCGCGAAGAGCATCAGCGCCGCCAGCGTGGCCACGATGGCCAGCTCGGCCGGCATCCAGCCCAGCTCCATCACGATGCCCACGGTGTAGCCCGACAGCCCGAAGAACACCGCATGGCCGAAGCTGACCATGCCGTTCTGCCGCAGCAGCAGGCCCACGCCCGAGGCGAAGACACCATAGATCACCGCCTGCGTGAACAGCGACAGCAGCGTGCCCGAGCCCACGCCCAGCGCCACCGCGCCCCCCAACGCCAGCGCCGCGGCGCCGGCCAGGCCGATACGAACATTGCTTGTCATGAATGCGCTCCTCTGGTTCCCCGATGTCTTCTGCGTGGCGTTCACGTCCGGCTACCGGCAAAGCCGGCGGGTCGCCAGATCAGCACCGCGACCATGATCACGAAGGGCAGGATGGCCGAGAGGTCGGGCAGGTACACCGCGCCCAGCGACTGCACCATGCCCAGCACCATGGCGGCGACGAAGGCACCGGCCAGCGAGCCCAGGCCGCCCACGACCACCACCACGAAGGAATCGATGATCACGTCGCTGCTCATCGATGGCGACAGCGACAGGAAGGGCGCCGCCACCACGCCGGCCAGGCCCGCGAGGGCGGTGCCCAGGCCCACCACGCCGGCCGACAGCGCATCGGTGTTGACGCCCTGCATGGCGGTGGTGGTGGGGTCGGTGCTGGCGGCCCGCACGAACAGGCCCGCCTTCGAGAAGCGCAGCCAGCCCGTGAGGCCCAGCGCCACCAGCGCGCCGACGCCGATCACCGCCACGCGGTAGGCCGGCAGCGGCGTGCCGAAGAAGTCGATGGAGGTGGCCAGCACGGCAGGTGCCTCCACCGACAGGTTGCTCTTGCCCCAGGTGGTCTGCACGAAGTCCTCGATCACCAGCAGCAGGCCGAAGGTGACCAGCACCACGGTGAGCGGATCGCGGTCCTGCAGCAGGCGGAAGCCGTAGCGGTCGAGCAGCACGCCCAGCAGCGCCATGATGGCCGGCGCCGCCACCAGCGCGGCCCAGAAGTTGTAGCGCAGCGCCACCGAGTAGCCGATGTACGCGCCCAGCATGTACAGCGAGCCGTGCGCGAAGTTCACCACCCGGCGCAGGCCGTAGATGAGCGCCAGGCCCGAGCACATGATGATCAGCAGGGCGCCGTAGACCAGCCCGTTGAAGAGGTTGATGGTCAGCATGAAGGTCGTCTCCGTGATGCGTGTGCGGTGGGAAAGGTGGCGGCCGGGTGCGGCCCGCTCACAGCGGCGCCAGGGCCTGGGCGGGCGCGCCCAGCACGCTCCAGCCGCCGTCGGCGCTGAGCGTGGCGCCGGTCACATAGCTGGCGGCAGGCGAGGCCAGAAAGGCGATGGCTTCGGCGATCTCTTCGGGCTCGGCCATGCGGCCCAGCGGCGTGCGCTCGGCGACGGCGCGGGCATCCACATCGCCGCGCTCGGCCAGGGCCGCCACCAGCGTGGTGCGCACATAGCCGGGCGCCACCGCATTCACGCGGATGCCCTCGCGGGCCCACTCGCAGGCCAGTGCGCGCGTCATGCCCAGCACGCCGGCCTTGGCGGCGCTGTAGGCGTTGCGACCCGGAATGCCGCCGAAGCTGGCGATGGAGCCGATGTTGACGATGGCGCCGCGGTTGCCGCGGGCATCGCGCAGCTGCTCGCGCATGAAGCCCAGCACCGCCTGCGTCATGAGGAAGGTGCCGCGCAGGTGCACAGCCAGCACGCGGTCGAAGCCCTCGGCCGTCTGCGCCAGCGTGGGTGCGGCCTGCTCGCCGATGCCGGCGTTGTTGACCAGGGCGTCGATGCGGCCGAGCGCGGCCTGCGCGGCGGCCACCGCCACCTGGACGGAACCGGCATCGCTCACGTCGCAGCCCAGGCCCAGGTGCTGCGGGCCCAGCTCGGCGGCGCGGGCCTGCGCGGCCTCGGCGCGCAGGTCCAGCAGGGCCACGCGCCAGCCCCGCTGCGCAAGGCACTGCGCGGTGGCCCAGCCGATGCCGTCCGCGGCGCCGGTGATCAGCGCCGTGGCGGCTGTTGAATGGGGTTGGCCGAGGGTCGGCATGTCTGTCTCCTGTCGTCGTTGCTCTGGTGGCAAGGCTGCGGGCGTGGCCCGCGCCAACCGGACTTTCGAGGCCGCCGGTCATGGCTGCGTGTGGGGGTGGATTCTTCGATCCCTGCCCTGGGGCTGCTTCGACATTTCCGGCCATTCGCCGGACTTTTCGTGCATGAGGGACTGGGGTTTGCCCGGTCTGTCATGCACGTGTGGCGCGTGGCGGCTAGGTGGCGACGGCCTCGCGCAGGCGCGAGCCCGCATGCCGCGCCGCCAGGTGCGCGAAGACGATGCCGGGGCCAAGCGTGATGCCGGGGGCCGTGTAGACGCCACCCATGATCGAGTGCATGTCGTTGCCCACCGCATAGAGGCCCGCGATGGGCTGGCCCTGCGCGTCGAGCACGCGCGCGTCGGCGTCGGTGGCAAAGCCCTGGGCCGCACCGATGTCGCCCGGATAGAGGCGCACGGCATAGAAGGGCCCTTCCTCCAGCGGACCCAGGCAGGGGTTGGGTCCAGGCCATGCCGGGTCGCCCAGGTTGCGCTGGTAGGCGGTCTCGCCGCGGTGGAAGTCGGTGTCCACGCCGCTGCGCGCCAGGGTGTTGAAGCGCTCGACCGTGGCCTGCAGACGCTGCGCAGCGATGCCCAGGGCCTGGGCCAGGCCGGCCAGCGTGTCGGCCTGCGTGAGGTAGCCGTCGGCCAGGAAGGGCGCGAGGCCCTTGCCACCCGGGCGCACCATGCCCAGGCCGTACTTGCGCAGGGCCGCGGCATCGCAGATGAGGAAGGCGGGGATGGAGGGCTGCCCGTCGGCACCGGGCTGCTGCATGGCCAGGCCGAAGAGGTGGTACGAGGTGCTTTCGTTGACGAAGCGCTCGCCCGCGGCATTGACCGTGAGCACGCCCGGCTTGGCGCGGTCCATGACGAAATGCGGGAACAGGGCGGTGCTGCCATCGCTGCGCATGCGGCGCGAGACAGGGGCCCAGAAGGCCGCGCTCATCGCACCGCTGCCGTAGCGCGCGCCCACGGCCTCGGCCAGCGTGTGGGCCTCGCCGGTGTGGCCGGGCGCGCCGGGGCACCAGCCGATGTCGGCGCCGGGCAGCAGGGCCTGCCGTCGCTCGGGGTGGCGGTTGAAGCCGCCGCTGGCCAGCACCACGCCCGCGCGTGCGGCCACGCTGCGGCGCTGGCCGCGCTGGGCCAGCACCACGCCGTCGACGCCGGTGTCGCTGCGCTGCAGCCGCATCAGCGCGGTCTCCATGGCGAGCGTGACGTTGGGCAGGCGCGAGAGCGAATACAGCAGCCGCCCCACCAGCGCATTGCCCATCACCAGCCGCGTGCCGCGCGCATGGCGCAGGCGGTCGCGGCCATGGCGCGCCAGGAGGCGCACCGAATGCCGCAGCGAGGCCAGCGACTTCGTCATGCCCAGCAGGTGGTTGATGTCGGTGCGGTCGACCATCATGCCGCCCAGCACCGTGAACTCGGGGATGGGCGGGCGCAGCAGCGCGAACCACTCACCCAGCAGCCGGCCGTCGAAGGGCAGCGGCTCCAGCGCACGGCCGGCGACGGTCGAGCCTTCGAGGTCGGAGATGTAGTCGGGGTGCCGGGGGTAGGCGCGCAGCTTGACCTCGGTGCGTGCCGCCAGTTGGGCGATGGCTTCGGCGCCGTGCTCCAGGAAGGCCTGGCGCAAGGCGCGCGGCGAGTGCTCGCCGATGGCGTTGTCGAGATAGCGCGCGGCCTCGGCCAGCGTGTCGGCCGGGTTGACCGCGGCGCCTTCGCGCGTGCCTGGCACCCAGCAAGTGCCGGCCGACAGCGCGGTGGTGCCGCCCACATGCGCGGTGCGCTCCACCAGCAGCACCTGCTGACCGTCCAGGGCCGCGAACAGGGCCGCGGCCATGCCGGCGCCACCCGCGCCGATGACCACCAGGTCGAAGGCCGCGCCTTCGGGCAGATCGGCCAGCGTCTGCAGCCGCTTCACGACTGGGGCTCCGCGAGGAAGTCGACCATCAGGTCGCGCACGCGGGCAAACATGTCGGTGCCGGTGGCGGTGCCCAGGCCGCGTGCGCGGGCGGCGGCGATCAGGGGCGTGACGGCCGGCTGCGTGATCACGCAACCCACGAAGGCGTCGGGCGCCAGCCGCTGCACGTCCACGGGCAGCGGGTCGTCGTCGCGCATGCCGGCGGGCGAGGCGTTGACCACCAGCTGGTAGCCGGCCGGATCGGCCGAGCCGACGCCGACAGGGCAGCGGCCCAACCCCGCCAGCCGTGCCACCAGCGCGTCACGGCGGGCGATGTCGCCGTCGTGGATGTCCAGCGACGCAACGCCGGCCATCACCAGCGCATGGGCGATGGCCGAGCCGGCGCCGCCCGCGCCCACCAGCAGCGCGCGGCGGCCCTCGGGCTCGCCGCCGCGGTCGCGCAGGGCGGCCACCATGGCCAGGCCGTCGAACATGTCGCCATGCCAGCGGCCGTCGGCAGTGCGGCGCATCGTGTTGGTGGCGCCCAGGAAGGCCGCGCGTTCCGACAGCGTGGTGCACAACGCGGCGCAGGCGAACTTGTGGGGCACGGTGACGATGACGCCGTCCACGTTCCTGGCCGCCGACACGCCGACCAGCCAGGTGGCCAGATCGGTCGGCGCCACATGCGCGGGCATGACCATGGCGTCCATGCCGCGCTCGGCAAAGGCCTGCGTGACGCCCGCGGGCGATTTCACCTGCGCGATGGGATCTCCCACGATGAAGTGGACGCGCGTGGCGCCGCTGAGCTGGGGCTCGGACATTGACTGTCTCCTGGATGTGCATGCGCGGCCGCAACCCTGCGGCGGCGTTGGCGGCGATCCTATCGAAGACTGGAACGACGTTCAACTATTGAATTTCATTTCAATCCAGCCTACAGTCGCGGCCAAGGAGACATCCCGCCCATGCCCCAGAATGCCCCCATCGCGCTCATCGGCGCCGGCGTCATCGGCCGCACGCACATCGACCGCCTGCAGCAAAGCAGCCGGGCGCGGCTGTGCGCCATTGCCGATCCCACCGAGGCCGGACGGGCGCTGGCCGAAGCGGCGGGCGTGCCCTGCTTCGCCAGCCATGCCGAGCTGCTGGCCGCCCACCGGCCCGCGGGCGCCATCGTGGCCACGCCCAACGCCACGCACGTGCCGGTGGCGCTGGACTTCCTGGCCGCGGGCGTGCCGGTGCTGGTCGAGAAGCCGGTGGCCGGCACGGTGGAAGACGCCCGCCACCTGGCCGAGGCCCAGGCCGCGCGCGGCGTGCCGGTGCTGGTGGGCCACCACCGGCGGCACAACCCCATCCTGCAACGTGCCCGCCAGCTGCTGCAGGAGGGCCGGCTGGGCCGCGTGGTGGCCGCGCAGGCCATGGCCACCTTCCTCAAGCCCGACGCGTACTTCGAAGCGGCCTGGCGGCGCCAGGCCGGCGGCGGCCCGGTGCTGATCAACCTGATCCACGACATCGACATGCTGTGCTTCCTGCTCGGCGAGGTGCGCGCCGTGCAGGCCTTCGCCAGCAATGCCACGCGCGGCTTCGAGGTGGAGGACACGGCCGTGGCCAGCCTGCAGTTCGCCAGCGGCGCGCTGGGCGCGGTGATGGTGTCGGACACCACCACCGCGCCCTGGTGCTGGGACTTCTGCGCCGGCGAGCAGCCGCAGTACCCGCGACAGGCCGTCAACTCGCACTTCATCGCCGGCACGCACGGCTCGCTGTCGCTGCCTGATCTGTCGCTGTGGCATTACGCGGGTGATCGCAGCTGGCATGCCGAGATGACGCGCAGCCAGACCGCCGTGCATGCCGCCGACCCCTACACCCGCCAGCTCGAGCATTTCGTCGACCTGGTCGAAGGCCGCGCCACGGTGCCGCTGTGCAGCGCCGCCGACGGCCTGCGCACCCTGGCGGCCACGCTGGCCATCTCCGATGCCGCCGAGCGCGGCTGCACCGTTGCGCTGGGCTGAGCCCGCCGTGCGCATCCTCATCCTGTACGCTGCCCGCCTCATTCCAAGACCACGAGAAGGACATCTCCGATGAGCGGCGTACTCGACAGAACCCTGGGCATCCTCGAACTGCTGGCGCGCCATGGCGAGGGGCTGGAGCTGGCCGCCATCGCCGACACGCTGAACATGCCGCGCAGCGCCGCCCACCGGCTGCTGGCCGACCTGACGCGTACCGGCTACGTGCGCCAGACGCGCGAGCTCGGCTCGTACATGCTGACCACCAAGCTGTCGTCGCTGGGCCTCTCATTCCTCAGCCACAGCGGCATCGTCGATTTCTCTCAGCCGCTGCTGGACCGGCTGGCGCAGCTGTCGGGCGAGCTGGCCCGGCTGTCGGTGATCGACGGCGAGCGCCTGACCTGGGTGGCCCGCGCCCAGGGTGCCCGCCAAGGCCTGCGCTACGACCCCGACATGGGCAGCGATGCGCGACTGTCGTGCTCGTCCTCCGGCCTGGCCTGGATGGCGGCCCTGAGCGACGACGAGGCCATCGCCCTGGCCACCCGGCAGGGCCTGGGCCAGCCCGAAGAGTACGGCCCCAATGCGCCGCGCACGGTGCAGGAAATGATGGCCATGGTGCACGCCACGCGCGAGCGCGGCTACGCCCTCACCATCGACACCTACACGCCGGGCCTGAGCACCATCGGCGCCGTGGTGCAGCCCGCCGGCCGCCCGCCCATCGGCGCCATCACCGTCGCCGGGCCCACCGTGCGCTTCACCGAGGAGCGCATGCGCGCCCTCGCGCCCGAACTGCTGGAAACGGCCGCGCAGATGGCGGCCGCCAGCGGCACCTCGCCCTTCTTCCAGAAGACGGCACCGGCAGCGCCTCCCGGACGCGTGCCCATCTACGCCGCCTGACGGCGCCCTTCTTCATGCCTGCCCGCCCGACCGACGCCCCCGCCGCCACCTCTCCACGCACGCTGCCCTGCGACCTGCTGGTCATCGGCTCGGGCGCGGGCGGCCTGGCCACCGCGGTGACGGCGGCGCAGCTGGGGCTGAAGGTGGTGGTGGTCGAGAAGGAGCCGCAGTTCGGCGGCACCACGGCCTGGAGCGGCGGCTGGATGTGGGTGCCGCGCAATCCGCTGGCGCGTGCGGCGGGCATCGACGAGCCGCTGGAGGAACCACTGGCCTACCTGCGCCACGAGCTGGGTGCGCAGTTCGACGAGGCCCGCGCCCGCACCTTCCTCACGCAGGCGCCGCGCATGGTGGAGTTCTTCCGCCGCCGCACCGCCCTGCAGTTCATCGACGGCAATGCGATTCCCGACTTCCATGGCCGCAGCCCGCATGCGGGCACGGGCGGCCGATCGGTCTGCGCCGCACCCTTCGACGGCCGGCGCCTTGGCGCGCGGCTGCGCGACCTGAAGCCGCCGCTGCCCGAGACCACGCTGTGGGGCATGGGCATCGCCTCGGGCCGGGAGCTGCGGCACTTTCTGGACGCGACGACCTCGCCCGCGTCCTTCCTGTACGTGACGCGGCGCGTATTGGCCCATGCGCGCGACCGGCTGCTGCATGGCCGTGGGCGGTGCCTGGTCAACGGCAATGCGCTGGTTGCGGCGCTGGCCGCCTCGGCGTTGGAGGCTGGCGTGCAGATCCTCACCGCCCATCCCGCGCGCCGGCTGCTGGACAAGGACGGCCGTGTGGCCGGGGCCGAGGTGATGTCGCCCCGGGGCCCGCTCGCCATCGAGGCCGCACGCGGCGTGGTGCTGGCCTGCGGTGGATTCCCGCACGACGCGGCGCGCAAGGCCCGCCTGCTGCCGCATGCCGGCCCCGAGGGCCTCGACCATCACTCCGCCGCCAGCCCGGGCAATACGGGCGATGGACTGCGGCTGGGCGAAACCGCGGGCGGCCGCATGGCCACCGGGCTGGTGCAGGCCGCGGCGCTGGCGCCCGTCTCGCTGGTGCCGCGCGCCGACGGCAGCACCGGCCACTTCCCGCACCTGATCGAACGTGCCAAGCCCGGCCTGATCGCCGTGCGCGCCGACGGCCGGCGCTTCGTCAACGAGGCCGACTCGTACCACGACTTCATGCACGGCCTGCTGGCAGCCACGCCGCCCGGCGAGCCGGTGCAGGCCTGGCTGGTGTGCGACCGCGACTTCTTCCGCCGCTTCGGCCTGGGCGCCGCCAAGCCCTGGCCGATGCCCACCTACGGCTGGCGCAAGCGCGGCTACCTGCGCCGCGGCCGCACGCTGGCTGAGCTGGCCACCGCCTGCGGCATCGACGCGGCCGGGCTTGCCGACACCGTCGCCCGCTACAACGCCATGGCCGCCACCGGCCGCGACCTCGACTTCGGCAAGGGCGAGACGGCCTACAACCGCATCCAGGGCGAGGCCCGCCCCGGCCAGCCCAATGCCTGCATGGCCCCGCTGCAGCGCGGCCCCTTCTATGCGGCGCGCGTGGTGGCCGGCAGCCTGGGCACCTTTGCCGGCCTGCGTGTGGACACGCAGGCCCGCGTGCTCGATGACCACGACCGGCCCGTGCCCGGCCTCTATGCCGCCGGCAACGACATGGCCAGCCTGATGGGCGGCCACTACCCCAGCGGCGGCATCACGCTGGGTCCGGCCATGACCTTCGGCTTCATCGCCGGCCACCACGCGGCCGGCGTGCCGCTGGAGCCACCGTCGGCGCCTGCGCGTTCGGCCGCCACGGCGCCCCACTCCCTTCACGAGGAATCCATCGCATGCACTACTACGAACTCGCCACGCTGACCCTGCCCATGGGCACCGCCGGCACGGCCGCCACCGCCGTCCAGGCCTTCGCCACCGCGCCCGAGGCGCAGGGCCAACTGCTGGGCTGCTGGTTCACCGACATCGGCGTGCTCAACCAGATGCTGGTGCTGCGCGGCTTCGACAGCCTGGGCGCGCTGGAGGCCGAGCGCGCCCGCACGCAGGCCAGCGCCAGCCCCTTCGGCTGCGGCGAGATCTACCAGCGGCTGGAGCAGCACAGCTACCGCGGCTTCGACTGGATGAAGCCCGCGCGGCCCAGTGCCGAGTCGGGCATCCAGGGCCCCGTCTACGAGATCCGCACCTACGGCATCAAGCCCGGCGGCACGCAGCCCACCATCGATCTCTGGCAGGAATACCTGCCGCCGCGCGAGAAGCTCTCGCCCTGCGTGGTGGCCATGGTGGCTCTGGACGGCGCCGCGCGCTTCACCAACATCTGGGCCTACCCGACGCTGGACGCGCGCAGCCGCGCCCGCGCCGATGCCGTGGCCCAGGGCATCTGGCCGCCCAAGGGCGGGCCGGCCCACCTGACGACCGAGATGGTCTCGACCATCGCGATGCCCACGGCCGTCTCGCCGATGAAGTGACGCAGCGACCATGGCCCGCCCACTGTCCCTTGCCTACCTGAGCAGCCACCGCTGCACCCCCGCCGAGGCGGTGCGCCTGGCTGCGCAGACCGGCTACGGCTTCGTCGGCCTGCGCCTCTGGCCCAACGCACCGGGCGCGCCGCAACAGCAGCTGATCGACCAGCCGGCTGCGCTGCGCGAGACGCAGGCCGCCCTGCGCGACACCGGCGTGGGCGTGTTCGACCTGGAGATCATCCGCATCGACGCCGACTTCGACCCGCACCGCTGGGACCCGCTCTACGACATCGGCGCCGCGCTGGGCGCCCGCGCCATCCTGGTGGCCGGCGACGACGGCGACGAGGCCCGGCTGACGCAGAACTACGCCCGCCTGTGCGAGGTGATGAAGCCCTTCGGCATGACGGCCGACCTGGAGTTCATGCCGTGGACCGGCGTGCGCGATGCCGCCGCCGCGCTGCGCGTGGTGCGCAACGCCGGATCGCCGGGCAATGCGGGCATCCTGGTCGACGCCCTGCACTTCGGCCGCAGCAGCAGCACGCTGGCGGACATCCGCGCCATTCCGCGCGCGCTGCTGCACTACGCGCAGATCTGCGATGCCGAGGCCGGCACGCACTTCAGCACCGACGAGATGATCCACACCGCACGCTGCGCCCGGCTGCTGCCCGGCGAAGGCAGCATCGAACTGCATGGTCTCTTCGCCGCCCTGCCGGCCGACCTGCCCGTGAGCGTGGAGGTGACGAACCATGCGCGCGAGGCGCAGGAGCCGCCGGCCGAGTGGGCGGCGCAGTGCCTGCGGGCGTCGATGCCGTTCGTGGGTTGACCGCAGCGCTGCACATCTCGCCATGCTGATCCCCGCCAACCGCATTTCGCGCCTGCCCTTCTTCTTCGGCGCCCGCTGGTTCAGCAGTGCCTAGCCTTGAGCGTGGCCTGACTCCCTCTCCCTTTGGGAGAGGGTTGGGGTGAGGGCCGCGGCCTTTATCTGCCCCGCAGCCCATCCACCGCCCAGGCCCCTCACCCCACCTCTCCCCAGAGGGGAGAGGCGCAAACCCGACACATCGCGCATGGCCTCCTTCAGCGGCCATCGCCCTTCCTTTGCCCATTCATTCATCGCCAGACACCATGGACTTCGCCCTCAACGACGAACAGAAGATGATGATCGACACCGTCCGTCGATTCATCGCCGAGGAACTGCATCCCCTGGAGCAGACCCTCGAGGACCACGGCGCCCTGCCGCGCGCGCAGGCGCAGGCCATTCACGACAAGGCCCGCGCGCTGGGCCTGTATGCCCTCAACATGCCGGCCGAACTGGGCGGCGGCGGGCTCTCCAACCTGGACCGCGTGCTCTGCGAGGAGCAGTTCGGCCACACCAGCGACCAGCTGATCCGCCGCGCCTTCGGCAACGTCTACGAGCCGCTGCTGCACTGCCGCGGCAACCAGGTCGAGCGCTGGCTCAAGCCGTCGGTGGAAGGCACGCGCACCTGTGCCATCGCCATCACCGAGCCGGGCGCCGGCTCCGACGCCGCAGGCATCAAGACCCATGCGAAGAAGACCGACAGCGGCTGGGTGCTCAACGGCGGCAAGCACTTCATCAGCGACGGCGAATGGAGCGACTTCTTCCTCGTCTCGGCCCGCACCGGCGAGAAGGAGATCAGCATGTTCATGGTCGACAAGGGCCTGCCCGGCTTCACCGTCGGCAAGGACCAGCAGATGATGGGCCTGCGCGGCACGCCGCATGTGGAGCTGTTCTTCGACAACGTGGCGCTGGACGCCGCCGCCCTGCTGGGCGAGCAGGGCCAGGGTTTCAAGCTGGCGATGGGCGCCCTCAACGTGGTGCGCCTGGCCCAGGTGGGTGCGCGCGCCGTGGGCAAGGCCAGCCATGTGTGCGAGCTGATGCTGCAGTACGCCGGCGAGCGCCGGCAGTTCGACACCCGCATCGGCGACTTCCAGATGGTGCAGCAGATGCTGGCCGACAGCGTCATCGAGATCAATGCCGCGCGCTGGATGGTCTACCAGGCGGCCTGGATGCTCGACCAGGGCTTCGATGCGCGCGAGCAGATCGCCATGGTCAAGGTGCATGCGGCCGAGACGCTGGGCCGCGTGGTGGACCGCGCGGTGCAGGTCTTCGGCGGCATGGGCTTCTGCAAGGAGCTGCCCATCGAGCGCTACTACCGCGATGCGCGCATCTACCGCATCTTCGACGGCACCAGCGAGATCCACCGTGGCGTGATCGCCAAGTCGGCATTGCGCAAGGGCGCGGCCCTGTTCGACATCCACCGTTGAGGCCCGCGATGGCAGACGGCAAATTCATGACGGCCGCCGAGGCGGTGGCCCTGATCCGCGATGGCGACACCGTGGGCCTGATGGGTGGCGGCGGCGGGCTGATGGAGGCCACGCACCTGTTCGAGGCCGTGCAGGCCCGCTTCCTGGCCACGCAGGCGCCGCGCAACCTGACAGTGGTGCATGCACTGGGCATCGGCGACAAGAAGACCAAGGGCATGAACTGCTTCGCGCACGAAGGACTGGTGCGGCGCGTGATCGGCGGCCACTGGGTGTGGTCGCCGGCCATGCAGCAGCTGGCGCTGGAGAACCGCATCGAGGCCTACATCCTGCCCGGCGGCGTGAGCAGCCAGTTGATGCGTGAGATCGGCGCCGGCCGCCCTGGCCTGATCAGCCACGTGGGCCTGGGCACCGTCTGCGACCCGCGCCACGGCGGCGGTCGCATGAACGAGGCGGCCCAGGACGACCTGGCCGAGGTGCTGACCCTCGATGGCCGCGAATGGCTGCGCTACAAGCCCTTCCCCATCCATGTGGCCCTGGTGCGCGCCAGCGCGGCCGACGAGGACGGCAACATCAGCTTCGAGCACGAGGCCGCCAACCTGGATGCACCCTCGCTGGCGCTGGCTGCGCGCAACAGCGGCGGCCGGGTGATCGTGCAGGTGGCCGAGCGGCTGCCACGCGGCGCGCTCAAGGCACGGGAGGTGCGCATTCCCTCGGCCTGGGTCGATGCCATCGTGGTCGACCCGGCGCAGCGCACCAGCTACGCCATTCCCTTCGACCCGGCCTTCAGCGGCGAGCTCACCGGCGCCGCCCGCGCCGAAAGCGAGGCCGCCGACCATGCGCGGGAGCTGGCCGCGGCGCAGGAGGCTTTCGGCGAGCGCCAGGCGGTGGCGCGCCGCGCCGCCGTGGAGCTGTTCAACACCGGCAAGGCACGGCCCGTCATCAACTACGGCGTGGGCGTGCCCGACGCCGTGGCCAAGCTGATCGCGGCGCGCAACGAGCAGCATCGCATCTACCAGACCATCGAGCACGGCACCTACGGCGGCACGCTGATGGACGGCGTGCTCTTCGGCTATGCGCGCAATGCCACGGCCATGCTGGACGCGGCCACGCAGTTCGACTTCTATGGCGGCGGCGGCCTGGACGTGGCCTTCCTGGGCTTCGGCGAATTCGACGAGGAAGGCTGCGTGAACGTGTCGCGCCTGGGCGGCGTGACCGTGGGGCCGGGCGGCTTCATCGACATCGCGCAGAACGCACGCAAGGTGGTGTTCTGCGGCACGCTGGCGGCCAAGGGCGTGAAGCTGGCCACTGGTGACGGCCGGCTGCGGGTGCTGCAGCAGGGCGCGGTGAGGAAGCTCGTCAAGCGGGTGGACCAGATCACCTTCAGCGGCCCGCAGGGCGTGGTGCGCGGCCAGCAGGTGCTCTACCTCACTGAGCGCGCCAGCTTCCGCCTGACGCCCGAGGGCGTGGAGCTGTTCGAGATCGCACCCGGCGTGGATCTGCAGCGCGACGTGCTGGACCAGATGGAATTCATGCCCCGGCTCGCGGCGGAGATCGGGGTGATGGATGGGGGTCACTTCACGGCGCCCACCGGCCATTTATCGCATCTACAATAATTCGATGGGGAGGCGACTGATCTGGGACGAAGCCAAGCGTGCAGCCAATCTGCGCAAGCACGGGTTGGACTTCGCCGACGCCCATCGGGTGCTCGACTCGCGCTACCGGCTCGACGTCGACGTCCAACGCGGCGGCGAGTTGCGGGTCATGTCTTTCTCGTATGTGCTAGAGGTCCTGGCGGTACTGACCGTCGTTCACACCGACCGCGACGGCGCGGCCAGGATCATCAGCTTCCGCCCCGCCAGCCGCGAAGAATGCGAGGTCTACGATGAGTGGCTCGAAAGTGAATGAGATGTCCCGCGCGCAAGTCGCTGCCGCTGTGCGGGCCTTGCCGAAGGACCGGCACCTCGTCTGGGACGGCGAGGATGAAGTAGACCGCCCGCTCTCGCGCGAGGAGATGAAGGCGGGCATGCAGGCAGCAGCGCGCCGGCGCGGGCGTCCGGCCGGCTCCGCCACCAAGGAGCAGGTGGCCATCCGCATCGACCATGAGGTGCTCGCAGCCTTCCGTGCGAGTGGCCCCGGTTGGCAGACCCGGATGAACGACGCGCTGAAGGAGTGGCTCGAAACGCACCGGGCCGGATGAGGCCCTACGCCCCGGCCACCCACCCCGGCATCGCCACCGCCCGGATCAGCCGCGTCTCCTGCGCCGTGATCAGGTGGCCCGAGGCGGCAAGGTAGCGCGCGAAGTCGGGATGCGCGTCCCGTGCGGCGCTGCGGCGTTCGTAGTCGGCCAGGTCGTCGTAGGCCCAGAAATGCACGAACTGGTTCTGCGGACCGACCAGGCTGGTCCAGAAGCCCAGAGGATGGCCGAGGGTCTGCATCAGCACCGGCATGGCCAGCTGGTTGAAGACCTGCAGGAATTCGGGCATCTTGCGCAGCGCGATGGTGTAGATGCGGTGGTCCACCAGCGGCTTGCCGGGCGGCGCCACGATCGCCAGTGGGCCGGGCGTGGAGCCCCCTGCCGTCGCCTTTCGCGCAGCGCGCGTGCCCTTAGAAGCGGTCGGCCGGGCACTCATGCCACCACCTCTTCGTGCGCTTGCACGCGCACGGCCGGCACCGCATGCGGCGCCTCGGCCTGGTCGGCGATGTGGTGCGCGGTGAGGTACGCGAAGACCATGTTGGGCCCGTGCGTGATGCCGGCCCCCGGGTAGGCGCCGCCCATCATGCTGGCACGGTCGTTGCCGGTGGCGTACAGGCCCGGGATCGGCTGGCCGTCGCGGCGCAGCACCTCGCCCGCCAGACTGGTCTGCAGGCCATCGAAGGTGCCGAGGTCGCCCATGACCACGCGCACGGCATAGAAGGGGCCCTGGGCCACCGGCGCGACGCAGGGGTTGGGCCGGTGTTCCGGGTCGGCCAGGTAGCGGTTGAAGGCGGTCTTGCCGCGGCCGAAGGCCGGATCCTCGCCGCGCTCGGCCGGCGGGTTGTAGGCGCGCACCGTGGCCTCCAGGCCCTGCGGGTCGATGCCGGCCTGGACGGCCAGTTCGGCCAGCGTGCGGCCCTGCAGCAGGTAGCCGCTGCGCAGGTGCGGGCCGATGGGCATGGGTGCAGGCTTGACGTAGCCCAGGCCGTACTTGGCCAGGCAGGCCTTGTCGCAGACCAGCCACATGACCGTTTCCTTCTGGCCTTCGCAGGCCCGGGTGAGCGCCGCGCCGACGTCGTGGTACGACTCCGATTCATTGCAGAAGCGCCGGCCGTTCTTCAGCACGGCGATCACGCCGGGCTTGTAGCGGTCGAGCAGGTGCGGGAAGACACCGAAGCGGCCACCGCCCAGCGGCACGCGCGAGACGGGCATCCACGCCGCGCTGTCGGCATAGCGGATGTCGGCCACGCCGCCGGCCGCCTCGGCCAGGTTGACGCCATCGCCGGTGTTGCTCTCGGGCGTGGGCGACAGGTGTTCGCCCCCACGACGCACATGCGGATAGGCCTGGGCGATGCGCTTCGCGTCGTGCGGAAAGCCGCCGCAGGCCAGCACCACGCCATGGCGGGCGCGCAGCTCGCGCGGGCCACCCTCGCCCTCCACGCGAACGCCGGTGATGCGGCCGCCCTCTTCCAGCAGGCCGCGGACGGGCGTGCTGGTGAGGATGGGAATGCCCAGATCCAATGCCGAGCGCGCCAGCCGTGCGGCCAGCGCGTTGCCGCTCGTGACCTGGACGCCGCGGCGGTAGAGTGCCAGCTCCTTGATGTGCGTGGCCAGGCGCCGCGCAACATAGAGCGCGGAGGTCAGCGACTTCGTCGCGCGGAAGAAGTGCTTCAGGTCCGCGTTGGAGGAGTTGAACATCATGCCGATGAAGGTGATGGTCTCCAGCGGCGGCTTGAGCCGCGCCATGTCCTCGCCCAGGCCGCGGATGTCGTAGGGCGCGGCCAGGATCGAGCGCCCGACCTGCGCGCCGCCGGGGGCGTCGCAGTGGTAGTCGGGGTACAGCGTGGGCACGAACTGCATCTGCGTCTCGCGCTGCAGGAAGTCGACCATGGCCGGGCCGTGCTCGATGAAGGCCTGGGCGGTGGCCTCGTCGTAGAAGCGCCCGCTCTCCTGCATGAGGTAGGTGCGCACGGCCTCGCGCGTGTCGGCCGGGTTCTGCTGCCGGCCATGCGGGCCCATCGGAATCCACAGCACGCCGCCCGACAGCGCCGTGGTGCCGCCGAAGACGGGCTCCTTCTCCAGCACGGCCACGGTCAGGCCGCGCTTCTTCGCGGTGATGGCGCAGGTCAGCCCGGCCGCGCCGGAGCCGACGACCAGCAGGTCGAAATCCTTGCTCATGGAATGTCTCCTTATTGCTTGTTGAAACCAGGGCGAGGGACCATGTCCATCAGCATGTTGGCCATGCCGCCGTCGACGAGGATCTCCGCGCCGTTGACATAGGCCGAGCGCGGGCTGGCCAGGAAGAGCGCGACATCGGCGATGTCCTCGGGCTCGCCGATGCGGCGGCTGGCCGTCATGGCGGCGCGTCGGGCCTCGAAGCCGGGCTCTTCGTAGAACTTCGCGGACAGGGCCGTGCGGATCATGCCGGGCAGTACCGCATTGCTGCGCACCCCGTGCGGACCCCACTCCACGGCCAGTTGGCGCGACATCAGCAGCACGCCAGCCTTGCTGGCGCTGTAGGCCCCGCTGCCGCTCTGCGGAAAGCGGCCCGAGATGGAGGCCACGTTCACGATGCTGCCGCGGCCGGCCGCGCGCATGTCCGCGCCGAAGGCCCGCGCGCACAGCAGGTAGCCGCCCAGGTTGATGCCCAGCACCTCGTTCCATTGCGCCAGGCCCACGTCGGCCAGGCCGCCGGCACGCAGCAGGCCGGCGTTGTTGACGAGCACATTGCAGGGGCCGAGCACCTCGCGCACCTGCGCCGCCGCGGCACCGACGGCAGCCTCGTCGGCGATGTCGCAGGCGATGGCCAGCGCCTGCGCATCGAAGTCCTGCTGCAGCCGCCGCGCCATGGCGGCGCAGCCCTCGGCGTCGCGGTCCAGCAGGGCCACGCGCGCACCGGCCTGGGCCAGCGCACGGGCGATGGCGGCACCGATGCCGCTGGCCGCGCCGCTGACCACGCAGACCTGCTGCGCGAGCCCCAGCCAGTGGGCGGATGCGCCGGCCGCAGCGGGCGAGGCGGTGGACGGATGGGCCGTGGAAAGGGCCGTCATGGCGATGTCTCCTGTTGTCGTGATGCCGAGGGAATTCTGGGCGTCGCCACCGGCCATCGCTTTGACGATTCCAGCCAAGACCCGGACAATTCCGGCGCATGGCGCGCGCGATTCCCAACTACTCGCTCTATGGCGACCAGGCCAGTCCCGGTTGGCTCGCGAGCTTCGACTTCGAGTGGATCCCGCAACGCTCGAAGCCCTACAACTGGGACATCCAGCCCCATACGCACGATGCCTTCCTTCAGCTGCTGGTGCTGCAGCAGGGCCGCGTGCGGGTGCTGGTGGACCACGAGCGGCTGGAGGCCGAGGCGCCCTGCCTGGTCCTCGTTCCCGCACAAACCGTGCACAGCTTCCGCTTCTCCGAAGACACCGACGGCCCGGTGGTGACGGCCGCGCAGCGGCCCCTGGAATCGCTGGCCGACCTGGTGATGCCGGCCCTGCGCGAGACGCTGCGCACGCCGCAGCTGATGCCGCTGACGGCCGACGAGCTGGCGCGGCTGATGCCGCTCTTCCACGCCATCGAGGCCGAGCACCGGCTGGCCGACACGGGCCACACCGCGGCCGGCATGTCGCTGCTCACGGCCCTGCTGGTGCAGGTGGCGCGACTGCACCGGCTGAAGAAGGAACACCTGGCACGCCCGCGCTCGCGCCGCGCCGAGCAGATCGAGACCTTCCGCCGCCTGGTCGACGCGCGCTACCGCGAGCACCTGCCGGTGCCCGCCTATGCCGAGCTGCTGGGCATCACGGCCGGACAGCTCACGCGGCTGTGCCGAGAGGTGCTGGGGCTGTCGAGCCTGGACGTGATCAACGCTCGCCTGCTGCACGAGGCGCAACGCGAGCTGATCTACACGCCCAACAGCATCAAGCAGATCGCCGTGAGCCTGGGCTTTGGCGACGAGGCCTACTTCGGCCGCTTCTTCCGCAAGCACAAGGGGTTGACGCCGCGCGAGTACCGGGCCCAGGCGCTGGCGGAATGGTCCGAGGACGCAGCCGGCTGAGGTCGAACGCGGCCGCAACGTGGCTTTCCCGCGCGGCCATCCCGCGGGGCTGGGCTTGCAGAGGCCGGCATACTCGCCGGCTGCCCTGTTCATTCATCGCACCGCTGCTTCCATGACCGCCATCACCGACCTCGGCCAGCAACTGGCCACCGCCTTCACCGCTGCCCGCCGCATTGCACCCACGTGCTGGCTACCGACCCATGCCGCCGAGGCCTACGCGGTGCAGGACGCCATCCTCGCCCACCTGGGCAGCAGCATCGGAGGGTGGAAGGTCGGCGCGCCCAATGCCGAGGCCGAGCCCAACTGCGCACCGCTGCCTGCGTCCGGCATGCACGCCTCCGGCGCCGTGCTGCCGGCCGCGCGTTTCGCGGCGCGCTGGGTCGAGCTGGAGGCCGCCCTGCGCGTGGGCAAGCTGCTGGAAGTGCGGCAGGACATGCCCACGCCCAACGAACTCGCCAGCTTCTTCGACGCCGTGGTGCCCACGATCGAATGCGTGGAAAGCCGCCTGGCCGCCGGCCGCGAGGCACCCGCGCCGCTGCGGCTGGCCGACCTTCAGAGCCACGGCGCGCTGGTCGTCGGCGAGGCGGCCCCGCTCGCCCCATCGGCCCTGGACCTGCGCACCCTGCAGGCCACGCTCAAGTTCGGCGATGCCGAGGCGGCGCGCACCACGGGCGGCAATCCGGCGCAGGACGTGTGGCGGCTGGTGGGCTGGCTGGCCCGGCATTGCACCGAGCGTGGCGTGCCGCTGGCGCCCGGGCAGATCGTCACGACGGGCTCGTGCACGGGGCTGCTGGCAGCGCCCGTGGACACCGACGTGGTCGGTGCCATCGAAGGGCTGGGCGAGGTGCGGCTGCGCTATTCGGCCTGAGGCGCGCCGAGCGTCAGCGCCAGGACGGGCGCAGCCCCTGCGCCATCGTCACGACCTGGCGATGAACCGGCCAGCCACGCGGCCCGTTCGGTGCGGCGAGAAGGATCAGTCCGCCACCCGCGGCTTGACCTTCCCCGCCGCCTCCTTGGCCCGCGCGCGGGCCGTGTCCACATCCTCCGCATGGGCCAGCGCCACGCCCATGCGGCGCTTGACGAAGCTCTCCGGCTTGCCGAAGAGGCGCAGGTCGGTGCCGGGCACGGCCAGGGCCTCGGCCACGCCGTCGAAGACGATGCCGGTGGCATCCACGCCGCCGTAGATGACGGCGCTGGCGCCGGGGCTCTTGAGCGTGGTGTCCACCGGCAGGCCCAGGATGGCGCGGGCGTGCAGCTCGAATTCGCTCTGCCATTGCGTGGCCAGCGTGACCAGGCCGGTGTCGTGCGGGCGCGGGCTCACTTCGCTGAACCACACCTCCTCGCCCTTGACGAACAGTTCCACGCCGAACAGGCCCTGGCCGCCCAGGTCGGCCGTCACGCGCTCGGCGATGTCCTGCGCCTTGCGCAGCGCCTCGGGGTACATGGGGTGGGGCTGCCAGCTTTCGACATAGTCGCCGCTGACCTGCAGGTGGCCGATGGGTGCGCAGAACTGCGTCTGCACCTGGCCATCGGCGCCCAGGGCGCGCACCGTGAGCAGCGTGATCTCGTAGTCGAAGTCGATGAAGCCTTCGACGATGACGCGGCCCTTGCTCACGCGGCCGCCGGCCATGGCGTAGTCCCAGGCCTTCTGCACGTCGGCGGGGCCGTCGATCTTGCTCTGGCCCTTGCCGGAGCTGCTCATGACGGGCTTGACGATGCAGGGGTAGCCGATGCCCTGGCCGCCGTCCTTGCCGTCGATGGCGGCCTGCAGCTCGGCCAGCGAGTCGCAGAAACGGTAAGGGCTGGTGGGCAGGCCCAGCGTCTCGGCGGCGAGGCGGCGGATGCCTTCGCGGTCCATGGTTAGGCGCGCGGCGCGGGCGGTGGGAATCACGCGCACCAGGCCGGCTTCTTCCAGCTCTTCGAGCTTGGCGGTGGCGATGGCCTCGATCTCGGGCACCACCAGATGCGGCCGCTCGGCCGACAGCAGTGCTTCGAGCTGGTCGGGGTCGCTCATCGTGATGGTGCGGGCGCGGTGCGCCACCTGCTGGCCGGGGGCGTTGTCGTAGCGGTCGACGGCGATGGTCTCCACGCCCAGACGCTGCAGCGCGATCAGCACTTCCTTGCCAAGCTCGCCGGAGCCCAGGAGCATCACACGGGTGGAGGAGGGGGACAGAGGAGTGCCGAGGCGGGTCATGGGCGTGCTTTCGGGGGCGGAAACGCAGAAGGCCGCAATGGTAGCCACGGCCCCGTCGGCGCGGCCCGGGCAGCCACTTGGCACAAGCCTCCCGGGCGGCCCGCTTCTAGAGTGGTATGCCCGCCGCGCACCACCGTGCGCGCGCCAGAAGGCCGACAGGAGACACCCGCGCCATGCAATACACGCACGAGCACCAGGAGATCCGCAAGACCCTGCGCCGCTACATCGACGAATCCATCAATCCGCAGGTCGATGCCTGGGAAGAGGCCGAGATCGCCCCGTTGCACGAGATCTTCAAGGGCCTGGGCGCCCTGGGCCTGCTGGGCCTTAACAAGCCGGAGGAATACGGCGGCGGCGGGCTCGACTACAGCTATGCCATGGCCATGGCCGAAGAGCTGGGCCATGTGCGCTGCGGCGGCATTCCCATGGCCATCGGCGTGCAGACCGACATGTGCACACCGGCCCTGGCGCGCTTCGGCAGCGAGGAACTCAAGCGCGAGTTCCTGGCGCCGGCCATCGCGGGCGAGCAGGTGGGCTGCATCGGCGTGAGCGAGCCCGGTGCCGGCAGCGACGTGGCCGCCATCCGCAGCACGGCGCGCAAGGACGGCGACGACTACGTCATCTCCGGCCAGAAGATGTGGATCACCAACAGCCTGCAGGCCGACTGGATGTGCATGCTGGTCAACACCAGCGACGGCCCCGTGCACCGCAACAAGTCGCTGGTGATGGTGCCGATGGACCGGCCGGGCATCGAGAAGGCGCGCAAGATCCGCAAGATCGGCATGCACAGCAGCGACACGGGCCTGATCTACTTCGACGAGGTGCGGGTGCCGCAACGCTTTCGCATCGGCGAGGAGGGGCAGGGCTTCATCTACCAGATGCAGCAGTTCCAGGAGGAGCGGCTGTGGGGCGCCGCCAGTTCGCTGCTGCCGATGGAAGAGTGCATCGCCGAGACGGTGCAGTGGGCGCAGGAACGGCGCATGTTCGGCGCCACGCTGGCCGACCAGCAGTGGGTGCAGTTCAAGCTGGCCGAGCTGCAGACCGAGGTGGAGGCCCTGCGCGCCCTCACCTACCGCGCCTGCGACCTGCATGTGCAGGGCGAGGACGTGCTCACGCTGGCCTCGATGGCCAAGCTCAAGGCGGGCCGGCTGACGCGGCAGATGGCCGACACCTGCCTGCAGTTCTGGGGCGGCATGGGCTTCACGCTGGAGAACCGCGTGTCGCGCCTGTACCGCGACGGGCGACTGGCGTCCATAGGCGGCGGTGCGGACGAGGTGATGCTGGGCATCCTGGCGAAGACGCTGGGGATCGCGAAGCGCCCGCCGCGCTGAACGTGGTTGGGAACTGAGCGGGACGATGGCGCCCCGCGGCCGATCTCCCGCGACCGTTCCCGCTGAGCCTGTCGAAGCGCCGCGCCCGGCTTCGACAAGCTCAGCCCGAACGGTTCTGGGTCGATCCGTTGTGGGTCGAACGGTGGTGGGTCGAGCGGTCGGCGCTCCGACCGCACAATGGCCGGATGCCTTTCTCCATTCGCCCGGCTCTCGCGGCACTGATGGCGGCCAGCCTGGCCATGGGGTGCGAGGAACCGCCGCCCCAGCCTACCGAAGCCGCGCTCGCGCTGCAGGCTGCGGGGCCCGACGACATATTCGAGGGCGTGCTGAACGGCCGGCCCGTCCACCTCGTGATCCACGACTGCGCCGTCTATCGCATCGTGTCGATGCAAGGTGCCCAGGTGGCATGGGAGCAGGTGCTGGCGCCGAAGCCCTACTACCCCGGCAACATCCTCACCAGCTGCCAGCGTCATTCGTTGACGGCCGATGCGCAGGGCGTGACGGCCGAACTGGGCCGCATGGCCTTCGGCGCAGGCGGCTGCTGCGCCACGGGCGGCACCTACCGCTCCAGAGATGGCCTGAACTGGACCAAGACCGAATGAAGCCCGAAGACCTCGAACGCCTGGCCACACTGCCCATGCCCTTCGGCAAGCACAAGGGCACCCTCATCGCCGACCTGCCCGGCAATTACCTGGCGTGGTTCGCGCGCGAAGGCTTCCCCAAGGGCGAGATCGGCCGGCTGCTCGCGCTGATGCTAGAGATCGACCACAACGGCCTGCGGCCGCTGCTGGCGCCGCTCAAGCGGGTGCCCGGCCGGCGCACGCCAGGCGGTTGACCCGCGCCAGCTCAACCGGCAGGACGGGCCTCCAGCCGCACGCCCAGCGCCCTGACCACACGCAGCACGGTGTCGAAGCGGGGCTTGGCCCCGGGCGCAAGCGCCTTGTAGAGCGACTCGCGGCCCAGGCCGGCGTCGCGCGCGATCTGCGCCATGCCGCGGGCGCGTGCGATGTGACCGAGCGCCGCCACCAGCTCATCGGCATCGCCGTCCGCCATCACCTGCGACAGGTACTCGGCAATGGCCTCGTCGCTGTCGAGCATCTCGGACATGTCGAAAGCGTGAAGGGTGTCGGGCATCTCAATACTCCTTGGCCATGGTCTGTGCGCGCTGGATGTCGCGCTGCTGCGATGACTTGTCGCCGCCCGCGAGCACGATCACGATCTGCTGCCCGCGCCGCGTGTAGTACACGCGATAGCCGGGCCCGACGTCGACGCGCATCTCTGTCACACCCTCGCCGACGGACTTGCTGTCGCCCGCGTTGCCCGCGGCCAAGCGCTCCAGCCGGCGCGCAATGGCAATGCGGGCGCGCAGGTCGGTGGGGCCGCCAAGCCAGCGTTGAAAGGTGGTGGTGAGCTGGACGTCCAGCATCGCGGAATTGTATCCAATCGAATACGGTCGACCAAAGAGAGCCTGGCGCCCTCACACCTCGTCCGGCACCGTCTTCAGCTCGTCCAGCCACACCCGCGATTCCGAATCGCTGGGCGCGCGCCAGTCGCCGCGGGGCGAGAGCGAGCCGCCGGAGCCCACCTTGGGGGCGTTCGGCACGCAGCTGCGCTTGAACTGGCTGATCTGGAAGAAGCGGAACAGGAAGGTGCCCAGGTGCTTCTTGATCTCGGCCAGGGTGTACTGGTTGCGCTCGCCGTGCAGCGTGTCGGGCCACGGCCCCTTCTCGCGGTCGTGCCAGGCGCACCAGGCCAGGTAGGCCACCTTGGACGGGCGCATGCCGTGACGCACCGTGTGGTACAGGTGGAAGTCCTGCAGCTCGTAGGGGCCGACCACGCTCTCGGTGCTCTGCGCCGGCTCGGCGCCCTGGCTTTCGGCATCCGCCGGCACCAGCTCGGGGCTGATCTCGGTCGAGAGGATGGCCTGCAATACTTGGCTGCCCTCTGCGCCCAGCAGGCCCTTGCCCGCCACCCAGTTGACCAGATGCTTGATGAGCGTCTTGGGCACGCTGGCGTTGACGTTGTAGTGCGACATGTGGTCGCCCACGCCATAGGTGCACCAGCCCAGCGCCAGCTCGCTCAGGTCGCCCGTGCCGGCCACGATGCCGCCATGATGGTTGGCCAGGCGAAACAGGTGGCTGGTGCGCTCGCCGGCCTGCACGTTCTCGAAGGTGACGTCGTACACCGGCTCGCCGCGGCCGAAGGGGTGGCCCAGGTCGGCCAGCATCTGGCGGCAGCTAGGGCGGATGTCGATCTCCTGCGCGGTGCAGCCCACCACGCGCATCAGCGCATGGGCCTGCTGCAGCGTGCGCGTGCTGGTCGCAAAGCCGGGCATGGTGTAGGCCAGGATGTCGCTGCGCGGCCGGCCCAGCCGGTCCATGGCCTGCGCCACCACCAGCAGCGCATGGGTGGAGTCGAGTCCGCCCGAGATGCCGATCACCACCTTGCCGATGCGCGCGGCCTCCAGCCGCTGCACCAGCGACTGCACCTGGATGTTGAAGACCTCATAGCAGCGCTCGTCCAGGGAGCGCGCATCGGCCGGCACGTATGGAAAGCGCTCCACGGTGCGCATCAGGCCGCCGGGCACCTGCGCGGGCGGGGCCAGGTCGAACTCCACCGTGCGCCAAGTCGCGAGCTCGGCCTTGTGGCGGCGGGCGGTCTCGCCGAAGCTGGTCAGGCGCATGCGCTCGTGGGCCAGGCGCTCCAGGTCCACGTCGGCCATCACGATCTGCGCCTGGTTGGCGAAGCGCGCGCCTTCGGCCACCAGATCGCCGCATTCGTAGATCAGCGACTGGCCATCCCAGGCCAGGTCGGTGGTCGATTCGCCGATGCCGGCCGAGGTGTAGAGGTAGGCCGCGATGCAGCGCGCCGACTGCTGGCCCACCAGTTGGTGCCGGAAAGCCGCCTTGCCGATGATGATGTTGGAGGCCGACAGGTTGACCAGCACCGTCGCGCCTGCCAGCGCCGCGAAGCTCGACGGCGGAATGGGCGTCCACAGGTCCTCGCAGATCTCGACGTGCAATGCCAGCAGCGGCAGCTCGCGCGCCCGCACCACGATGTCGGTGCCGAAGGGCACGCGGTGGCCGAAGAGCTGCACATGGTCGGTCACAGCGCTGCCGGCGGCATTGAACTGCCGCGCTTCGTAGAACTCGCCGTAGTTGGGCAGGTAGGTCTTGGGCAGCACGGCCAGCACCTTGCCCCGGGCCACCACCGCGGCACAGTTGAAGAGCCGATGCTCCACCCGCAGCGGCAGGCCGACCACGGCCACGGCATTCAGGTCGCGCGAGGCCTCGACCACCTGGGCCAGCGCCGCTTCGCAGCCATCGAGCAGTGCAGACTGATGGAACAGGTCGTCGCAGGTGTAGGCCGACAGGCCCAGCTCCGGAAAGGCGACCACCGCCGCGCCCTGGGCCTCGGCCTCCCGGTAGAGGCGGATGGTCTCGGCAGCGTTGGAGAGCGGGTCGGCCACGCGGTTGCGCGGCATGGCCACGGCCACGCGGGCGAAGCCGTGGCGGTAGGGGTTGAGGAAGGGCAGGTCGTGCTTCATGGTCGGGACGGCAGGGCGGGCGGTCGGCATGCGCGGCGGGGCGCACAGCCATGCGGTGGGCGGCGCAGGGGCCGCATCGCCAAGCACTCTACGACAACGGCTGCGGCCGAGCGTGGCGGCGGTCGCGCCGCCCTTGTCGGACAAAGGCGGGAGCGCGGCGGCGCGTCATCCACGATTCCTCCCAAGTGGCCGCCCATGATCCGCGCCAAGCCACTCTGGCGACCTGCGCTCCCGGCGCCGGCGCCCCGACCCGATCCATGCGCTTCCTGTTCCGCGGCCGACCGCTGCACGCCGCCCTCGGCGCCTTCGCCCTCTTCGCCGGCAGCCATGCCGCGTGGGCTGCCGAGCCCTTCACCATCCGCGACCTGCGGGTGGAAGGCCTGCAGCGGGTGGAACCCGGCACCATCTTCCATGCCCTGCCCCTGCATGTGGGCGACACCTACACCGACGACCTTGGCTCGGCGGCCATCCGGGCGCTGTACGAGCTGGGCATGTTCAAGGACGTGCGGCTCGACATCTCCGGCAACGTGCTGGTGGTGATCGTGGAGGAGCGCCCGACCATCGCGGGCGTGGACTTCGAGGGCGCCAAGGAATTCGACAAGCAGGCCATGACCAAGGCGCTGCGCGAGGTGGGCCTCGCCGAGGGCCGGCCCTACGACAAGGCGCTGACCGACCGAGCCGAGCAGGAGCTCAAGCGCCAGTACATCGGCAAGGGCTACTACAGCGCCAGCGTGCAGACCACCGCCACGCCGCTGGAGAACAACCGCGTCAACATCAGCTTCACGGTGACCGAGGGCGAATCCGCCCGCATCACCGAGGTGCGGGTGGTGGGCGCCAAGGCCTTCAGCGAGAAGACGCTGCTGGGCCTGTTCGACCTGGATGCCGGCAACTGGATGAGCTGGTACACCAAGTCCAACCAGTATTCGCGCGCCAAGCTCGACGCCGACCTGGAGACGCTGCGCCAGTACTACCTGACGCGCGGCTACATGGACTTCCGCATCGACTCCACGCAGGTGGGGCTGTCGGCGGACCGCCAGTCGGTGACGGTGACGGTCAACATCACCGAGGGCGAGCGATTCGTGGTGGCCGGCGTCCGGCTGGAGGGCGACTACCTCGGCCGCGAGGACGACTTCAAGTCGCTGGTGACGGTGCGGCCGGGCGACTACTACAACGGCGACGACGTCACCGCGACCACGCGGGCCTTCACCGAGCATTACGCGCGCTTCGGCTTCGCCTTCGCCAAGGTGGAGGCCGTGCCGGACGCCGACCGCACCACCGGCCGCGTGACGATGGTGTTCAAGGGCCTGCCGCGCCAGCGTGTGTTCGTGCGTCGCATCCTGGTGGGCGGCAACGCGCGCACCCGCGACGAGGTGATCCGGCGCGAGATGCGGCAGTACGAATCGGCCTGGTACGAGGGCGACAAGATCAAGCTCTCGCGCGACCGGCTGGACCGGCTGGGCTACTTCAGCGACGTGGACATCCAGACGCAGGAGGTGCCCGGCTCGCCCGACACGGTGGACCTGATGGTGGACGTGAAGGAAAAGCCCACCGGCTCGCTGAACCTGGGCGCAGGCTACTCCAGCACCGACAAGGTGACGCTGACCTTCGGCATCACGCAGGAGAACGTCTTCGGCTCGGGCAACTACCTGGGGCTGAACGCCAGCATCGGCTCGTACAGCACCTCGGTGTCGGTCTCGGCCATCGACCCTTACTTCACCGCCGACGGCATCTCGCGCATCATCAGCGTCTACCAGAACACTACGCGCCCGTCGTACGCTGCGGACGGCAACTACAAGCTCACCACGCAGGGCGTGTCGCTGAAGTTCGGTGTGCCCTTCGACGAACTCAACCGGGTGTACTTCGGCCTGGGCCTGGAGCGCTACTCCTTCAAGCCCGGCACCAACGGTGCCTATACGCTGGTCGACGGCAGCTACGTCTACACGGCGACGCCGCAGGCCTACCTGGACTACTTCGAATGCTCAGGCACCGCGCCCAGCGTGGTGTGCGCGCGCGACGCCATCACCGGCGTGCCGCTGACCATCGGCTGGTCGCGCGACACGCGCGACAGCGCCCTGGTGCCCACGCGCGGCACCCTGCAGAACGCCAACGCCGAATGGGGCCTGGCCTCGGGCGCCCGCTACCTCAAGACCAGCTACCAGTACCAGCGCTACCTCCCCATCAGCAAGCAGTACACCTTCGCCCTCAACGGCGAGCTGGGCTGGGCGCGCGCGCTGGGTGGCGACACCTACCCGGTGTTCAAGAACTTCTATGCCGGCGGCCTGGGCTCGGTGCGCGGCTTCGAGAGCAACTCGCTCGGCCCGCGCGACAGCGTGACGGCGGGCGCGCTGGGTGGCCTGCGCAAGGCCATCGTCAATGCGGAGCTGAGCACGCCCTTCCCGGGTGCGGGCAACGACCGCACCCTGCGGCTGTTCGGCTTCTTCGACGCGGGCAACGTGTTCGCCGACCGCACCTCGTCGCTGACGGATGCGCAGTGGAAGGCGCAGCAGAAGCTGCGCGCCTCGGTCGGCCTGGGCGTGAGCTGGCTCTCGCCGCTGGGGCCGCTGAGCCTGGCCTATGCGGTGCCCGTGCTCTACCAGAAGGAAGACACCGCCGCAGGCATCACGGCCGATCGCACCCAGCGCTTCCAGTTCCAGATCGGCACATCGTTCTGAAAGGAGCAATCCGATGACCCGTTCACGACTTCTTGCTTTGCGGCGCCTGGCCGCAGGCGCCACCCTGGCCGCGCTCATGGCGGCAAGCACCCAGGCGCAAGCGCAAGCCCTGCCGCCACAGGCACAGGTGACTGCCTGCGTGGCCCTGGCCGAAGGGGGCTACAGCGTGAGCTACCGCCTGGGCGGCCACGACTACAGCACCTGGATGGCCCAGCCGCCGACCGGCGTGCCGGTGATGGCAGCGCCTGCGGCCACGGCCGACGCTGTCCCATCCACGGTCCCAGTGGAGCCGGGCGTGGTGGTGAGCGGAGCCCCGGTCCTGGTCGCCGCGCCGGCACCGGTCGTGGTGGCCAGCGGCTATGCCGTGGACCCATGGTGGGTGGGCCTGACCGCCCTGAGCGTCGGGCTGGTGCTCGGCGGCGGCTGGCACGGCCCCCATCCCGGCCCGCGCGGCCCCTTCTTCATGCACGGCCCCGGCCGCTGAAGGCCGAGCCCTTCGCCGGCCCGGCCGACGAAAGAGAAGGGGCCGCACGAGTGCGGCCCCTTTTGCTTCTGCCTGGCCGACTGGCGGCCGGAGCGCGGGCGTCCGTCCCGGCCCGCCGGGCTTACTCGATGCGCGCGCCCGAGGCCTGGACGATGCCCTTCCACTTGGCCACGTCGTCCTTCACCAGCGTGGCGAACTCGGTGGTGGACATGGCCTGGTACTCGGCGCCCTGCTCGTGGATGGCCGCCTGCACGTCGGGACGGGCCAGCAGCTTGTTGACCTCGGCATTGACCTTGTCGACCACCGGCCTGGGCGTGCCGGCCGGCGCAAAGATGCCATACCAGGTGCTGACGTCGAAGTCCTTGCCATAGCCGAGTTCGGCCACGGTCGGGATGTCGGGCAGCGAGGTGCTGCGCTTGGCCGAGGTCACGGCCAGCGGGCGCAGCTTGCCGGCCTTGATCTGCGCGATGGCCGAAGGCAGCGACGAGACCAGCAGGTCCACGTTGCCGGCCAGCACGTCCATCATGGCGGCGTTGCTGCCCTTGTAGGGCACGTGGCGGATCTGGATCTTGGCGGCGGTCTTGAAGATCTCGCCGGCCAGGTGGATGGTGGTGCCATTGCCGGGCGAGCCGAAGGTGACGGCATCGGGCTGGGCGCGGGCGGCCTCGACCACATCCTTGAGCGTCTTGAAGCGCGATTCGCTGCGCACCACGATCACCACCGGCGTGTAGGCCACATGGGCCACGGCCGTGAGGTCCTTCACCGGGTCGTAGCTCAGGTTCTTGTAGAGCCAGGGCGCGACGACCATGTTGTCCTTCTGCCCCATCACCAGGTCGTAGCCCGTGGGCTGGGCCCGCGCCGCCTCGGCGATGCCGATGGTGCCGCCCGCGCCGCCGCGGTTGTCGGGCACCACCGTCCACTTGCTGACCTCGGTGAGCTTGTTGGCGACGAGGCGCGACAGGATGTCGGTGCCGCCGCCGGGCGGGAAGGGCACGATCAGCCGGATCGGCTTGGCCGGCCAGTCGGACTGGGCGAAGGCCGGGGCGCCGGCCAGCGCAAAGCCGGCTGCGGCAAGGGAGGAAGCGACGAAGTCGCGGCGGGTGGCAGTCATCTCAGTCTGTCTCCAGTCAGGAAAAAAGCGCCGACCTGACGGCTCGGCGCACGAAAAAACGCTACGACTTTCATAGCGAAAGAATCAATCTCAACAATGCCTCGTCTTCCGTTCGATTCCCCTCGATGTGGAGACTGCTTACGCGCTTATCCCTACACATCAAGTCAGCCCATGGTCAGCCTCGGGCGACGACCCTCGCCCCCGTTTCAACAAGGACTCGTGGAGAAGCAACGAAATGGCCATCAAAAGCCAGGCTGACTTTTTTTCCGGTGTGATGTTCATGGCCGTGGGCGCAACGTTCGCGGTCGGCTCCACCAACTACACCATCGGTGACGGGGCCCGCATGGGCCCGGGTTATTTTCCGCTCATGCTGGGGGTGCTGCTCGCGCTCATCGGTGCGGTGATCTCGCTGCAGGCCATGGTGGTCGAGACCACCGACGGCGGCAAGATCGGCCGCTGGGCCTGGAAGCCACTGGCTTTCGTGCTCGGCGCCAACCTCGCCTTCGGCGTGCTGCTGGGCGGCCTGCCCAGCATCGGGCTGCCGGCCATGGGGCTGATCATCGCCATCTTCGCGCTGACCATCATCGCCAGCATGGCGGGCAACCAGTTCAATCTGCGCGACTCGCTGATCCTGGCGGTGGTGCTGGCCGTGGGCAGCTACCTGGCCTTCATCGTGGCCCTCAAACTGCAGATCCAGGTGTGGCCCACCTTCATTTCGGGCTGATCGGGAAAGAACGACAACCATGGACTTCAACCTGATCTCCAACCTGGCCACGGGCTTCGGCGTCGCCGTCACCTGGACCAACCTTCTGTACTGCCTGATCGGCTGCATCCTGGGCACGCTGATCGGCGTGCTGCCGGGCATCGGCCCGGTCGCGACCATCGCCATGCTGCTGCCGGCCACCTATGCGCTGCCACCGGTGTCGGCGCTGATCATGCTGGCGGGCATCTACTACGGCGCGCAGTACGGCGGCTCGACCACCGCCATCCTGGTGAACCTGCCGGGCGAATCGTCGTCGGTGGTCACCTGTATCGACGGCTACCAGATGGCGCGGCAGGGCCGGGCGGGCCCCGCGCTGGCGGCGGCCGGCCTGGGCTCGTTCTTCGCCGGTTGCGTGGGCACGATCATCCTGGCCGCCTTTGCGCCGCCGCTGACCGAGCTGGCCTTCAAGTTCGGCCCGGCCGAGTACTTCAGCCTGATGGTGCTGGGCCTGATCGGTGCCGTGGTGCTGGCCTCGGGCTCGCTGCTCAAGGCCATCGCCATGGTGGTGCTGGGCCTGCTGCTGGGCCTGGTGGGCACGGACGTGAACTCCGGCGTGGCGCGCTTCAGCTTCGACATTCCCGAGCTGACGGACGGCATCGGCTTCATCGTGGTGTCGATGGGCGTGTTCGGCTACGGCGAGATCATCGGCAACCTGTCGCAGGGCGAAGAGGAGCGCGAGGTCTTCACCAGCAAGGTGACCGGCCTGTGGCCCACCGGCGACGACTTCAAACGCATGGCCCCGGCCGTGCTGCGCGGCACGACGCTGGGCTCGGCCCTGGGCATCCTGCCGGGCGGCGGTGCGCTGCTGGCGTCCTTCGCCTCCTATGCGCTGGAGAAGAAGCTGAAGATGTCGCCCGGCGAAGTGGCCTTCGGCCGCGGCAACATCCGCGGCGTGGCGGGCCCCGAGTCGGCCAACAACGCCGGTGCACAGACCTCCTTCATCCCGCTGCTGACGCTGGGCATTCCGCCCAACCCGGTGATGGCGCTGATGGTGGGCGCGATGACCATCCACAACATCCAGCCCGGCCCGCAGGTGATGACCAGCAACCCCGAGCTGTTCTGGGGCCTGATCGCCTCGATGTGGCTGGGCAACCTGATGCTGATCATCCTGAACCTGCCGCTGATCGGCATGTGGATCAAGCTGCTGAAGGTGCCGTACCGCCTGCTGTTCCCGGCCATCGTGCTGTTCTGCGCCATCGGCGTGTACTCGACCAACAACAACACCTTCGACGTGTGGATGGTGGCGATCTTCGGCTTCATCGGCTATGTGTTCATCAAGCTGCGGGTGGAACCGGCGCCGCTGCTGCTGGGCTTCATCCTGGGGCCGATGATGGAAGAGAACCTGCGCCGTGCGCTGCTGCTGTCGCGCGGCAGCTGGAGCGTGCTGGTGACGCGTCCGATCTCGGCCGGCCTGCTGGTCGCCGCCCTGGCACTGCTGACCATCGTGCTGCTGCCAGCGGTGAAGTCCAAGCGCGAAGAGGCCTTCGTGGAGGAGTGACGCGCTGCTTCTTTGGAGCGGGCATGGGTCGCCATGCCAGCTTCCTTCCGGGGCCCTTGATGGGCCCCTTTTCGTTTTCGGCCCTTGGGCTGGTTGGGCTGGTTGGGCTGGTTGGGCTGGTTGGGCTGGTTGGGCTGGTTGGGCTGGTTGGGCTGGTTGGGCTGGTTGGGCTGGTTGGGCTGGTTGGGCTGGTTGGGCTGGTTGGGCTGGTTGGGCTGGTTGGGCTGGTTGGGCTGGTTGGGCTGGTTGTGCTGGTTGGGCTGGTTGGGCTGGTTGGG